>DASYWC010000001.1:0-2550 GCA_035936615.1 Allosphingosinicella sp.
GTCCTGACGAGGTGCTCGCCAATCGTGGTAGCCATCTGCGCTACCGCTTCCCGCTTCGGCAGCGACCGCATGTAGACGCCGTTCTTCAGCGCGAGGTCAGTCATCGGCATCTCCTGCCGGAGCCATTCGAGGCGGGCCGGAAAGGCGCCGCTGGTTGTCTCCAGGTTGAGGATGTGTCCACTTTGATCCTGGTAGCGGACGAGCATGTGCCCGGGCGCCAGCGCGAGGCTCAGGTGAAGCCCCAGCCGCTCGCCCAGGATAAGGAACAGGACCGGCATCGAGACGCAATTGCCGAGCCTCGTCTTGAGGCAGCTTGCCAAAACCGAGTTGCAGCCATCCGCGCCGACTGGATCATGATGATCGTAGTTGAACGGCCGGTGCCCGTTCCACGGCCCGCTCTCGTAGATCAGCTTGCGGAGCGCGCCCAGATTGGCGTCGTCGTCGGGCGAGGGGCCGGCAAGCTCGCGCGCCTTTGCCTCCATCGCCTCCAGCTCCGCACGCACCGCATTTGCATCGATGGACGGATCGATCGCGCAATCGAACGCGATCTTCGCCTCCGAATAATCGAGCCGGTCGTCTGGCAGCGACAGGACGCGGCGCACCACCTCCACGGCGCCCGAAGGGGCGGTAGAGGTCGCGGGAGGCGCTGCTGTGAGGGTCGATAGCATCTCTGTTCCGATTCGTGCTGGAACAGAAATAGAACACACTCGAACCACCTGCAAGAGCTTTTTACCGGGTTGGTTCGTTGCTCAGCCGCTGCGGGCGGCGTCCTTCTCCCCGGCGCCCGCTCCGGCCGCGGCGGCCATGTCGCCCGCTCAAGGGAGCGGCTGGCTTCTCCACGAGAAAAAGGCCCCGTCCGCTTCCGGACGAGGCCTTCTCAAAAAAACTTGGGGAGCGCCGTTACTTGCTGGCGCCGGTCGGGCCGCCGAGGGCGACGTGGCCGACCATGGCCGCCCGGGCCTGGACCGACTGCAGATAGTCGTTGGACTGCATGAAGGGGACCGGGTTCACCGGCTTGCCGTCGATGCGGACTTCGTAGTGGAGGTGGCTTCCGGTCGAGCGGCCGGTCGAGCCCATGCGGGCGATGAGGTCGCCGCGCTTCACGCGCTGGCCGGCGCTGACGAGCGAGGTGGAAAGGTGGCCGTAGCGGGTCTGGATGCCCTTGCCGTGGTCGAGCTCGACGAGATTGCCGTATCCGCCCGCCCACTCGGAGCGTTGGACCACCCCGTCGGCGGTCGCGTAGATCGGGGTTCCGACCGGACCGGCGAGATCGATACCCGCGTGCATGGCGGTCCGGCCCTGGAACGGATCGGTGCGGCTTCCGAAGCCGCTGGTGAAGGAAGCGCCTTCGACCGGCTTCAGCGAAGGAATGGAGATCGTGCCCTGCTCGAGCTGGTCGAGGCTCTTCCAGCTTGCGAACAGAGCCTTGAAGGTGGGGTCGGCGGCGGTGGCCGGCTGGAAAGCCTCGTAGGGGCCGCCCTTGCCGGTATATGCGACGCGCTTGGGATCGAGGCCGAGGCGGCGCACTTCCTGGGCGGTGAACTGGTAGCGGGCCTGGACCTGCTGCTTGATGGCTGCGACTTCCGCCCGCATCGCCTGGACCTGCCGGCTTACCTGGGCGGTGTCGGTGCTTGGCTGGACCGTCGCGAGCTGGGCGGTCGCGAAGATCGACCAGCAGAGGGTGGAAAGAGCGGCTGCGGCTGCGGAGAGCTGAACCGGGACGCTGACCCGGAGGCGTCGGAGCGTCGTTCCGTCATGAAGAAAAATATCGCGGGCCTTCAATAAGTTGCGGAACTTTCCGCGAGCCGCGCCGTTATCCATTACGAATTCGGTCATTCCATATCCCCGCTCGGCCCGTTGCCGGGTCGAAAGTCATGCGCGCGTTGAACGCGTGTGACTCACAATCAAATGTAGGCGTTTCCGCCCGCTTCATTGCGTCAAGGAAGCTGCCCACCCCGTGACGTTGGATGCAGACTGTTAAACATCGGTTGCCGCGGCAACCCCTGAATAGAATTCGCGGGACAAACCGGCTTCATCGCGCGCCGAGTCGTTGAACGGAGGCTTCAAAGCGCCTCTGAAGTGGCGTGCGATCAGCCCTCTCCAGTGAGAAACCGGCTCGAATTCGAGCGATTCACAGGCCGCACGGAACCATTTCGTTCCTGCCGCGACGTGCCGTATTTCGTCGCGGTAGATGCGGGTCAGTATGGCTGCCGAGCGGCGTTCGCCGGCCGCTTCGAACCGCTCCACCGTGGCGGGCGTCACGTCCAGCCCACGGGCCTCCAGCACCATCGGAACCACCGCCAGCCGGGCCAGGACGTCGTGAGCCGTCTCCTCCGCCGCCTCCCAAAGCCCGTCATGGGCCGGAAGCTCTCCGTAGCCCGAGCCCAGCGCCTTCAGCCGCCGGTCGAGAAGCGCGAAGTGCATCGCCTCGTCGGCTCCCACGGAGAGCCAGTCGTCGACGAAGCTCCGGCCGAACGCGGCTCCGAACCGTCCCGCCATGTCGAAGGCGAGATTGATCGCTCCGAACTCTATGTGCGCGAGGGTATGGAG
>DASYWC010000002.1:0-10693 GCA_035936615.1 Allosphingosinicella sp.
TGACCAGCCAAAGTCGCTCGTCCTCGCCAAGGCCGCAGTCGTTGGCGACGAAGCGGCTCCCGCTTGCTCGGAGCGCGTCCTCCACCACCGGATGTCGGCCGGCCTCGATATCGAAGCAATTGTGCGTGGCGAAATGCGGGCGGCACCAGCCCCCTTCGGCCGCGCGTTCGGCGAGCGCAGCGGCGACATCGAGCCGGGCGAGCGCGTCGGCGGTGGCGGCGATCTCCTGCGTGCGCTCCAGCGCGGTCGCGACCAGCTCCTCCAGATGCGCGGCCTCCGCGGCAAGCGCATGCGCTCCCGCCTGCCCGACCCGCATTGCCTGCTCGTGAAGGTCGGGCGCGTTGAATCGCACCACTCCGGCAAGCGTCTGACGGTGGGTGAAGCCGGATTCGGCGCTCATCAGCGGATCGGCATGCTTTGCCGCGACCTCGACATGGTAGCCGAGCACTCCGTTGTGCCGGATCTTCAGCGACGCGATCCCCGTCTGCTGCCGGTAGCGCGCTTCCAGGGCCGCGATTGCGCGGCGTCCCTCGCCGCCGGTGGCGCGAAGATCGTCGAGCGCTGCGTCGTAGCCTTCGGCGATATAGCCGCCCTGAGCGGCGTCGATCGGCGGCGATGGGACCAGCGCCCGGCACAGCAGGTCGACCAAGGTGCCGTGGCCGGTGAGGGCGGGCAGCAGCTCCGCGAGCAGCGCCGGCTGCTCGGCGATCCGAGCCAGCTTGTCGTGCAGCCGCCGAGCCTCGCTCAGGCCGTCGCGAAGCTGTCCAAGGTCGCGCGGGCTGCCGCGCCCAGCGACGAGCCGGCCGAGTGCCCGGCCGATGTCCGGCAGCGCCCGAAGCTGCCTTCGCAGCGCGTCGCGCGCGCTTGAGTCCCGCTCAAACAAGGCGACGAGGTCCAGCCGCGCCTCGATCGCGGCCTGGTCGAGCAGCGGCGCGCCAAGATCCGCAGCGAGGAGCCTGGCCCCTGCCCCGGTCACGGTTCGGTCGACCGTAGCGAGCAGGCTGCCGGCCCGGCTCCCGGACGCGGACTGGGTGAGCTCCAGGCTTTCCCGAGTCGCCGCATCGATCATCATGTGGCCGTCGGAAGCGCGGCCGACCGGGGGCCGGAGGAACGGCAGCGACTCTTTCGCCACTTCGTCGAGATAAGCCAGGAGGCCTCCCGCTGCGGCAAGAGCCGCCCGGTCGAACTGGCCGAAGCCGTCGAGCGTCGCGACCTCGAAGCGCTCCTTCAGCTTTCGCTCGGCAAGGATGTTGTCGAACGTCGCACGGGGCCGCCTACACACTTGTGCTCCCGCGAAGGCGGGAGCCCAGCCGGGAGAAGAATCCTGGGCTCCCGCCTGCGCGGGAGCACCGTCAGGCGTGACAACTTCTGATGGGGAAAGCCGAGCCAATTCGGCATCGAGCGCCGAAGGCTCGATCGAGCAGAGCTCGAACCGGCCGGTGGAGATATCGGCTGCAGCCAGGCCGAACCGATCCGCCACCCGCGCCACCGCCACCAGCCAGTTGGAGGCCCGGGAGTCGAGCAGCGCCTCTTCGGTCAGAGTGCCGGCGGTTACGACCCGCACGATGCCCCGCGCCACCAGCGACTTGGATCCGCGCTTCTTCGCTTCGGCGGGACTTTCGGTCTGCTCGGCGATCGCCACCCGGTGCCCGGCCTTTATCAGTCTTGCGAGATGGGCCTCCGCGGCGTGGACCGGCACTCCGCACATGGGGATGGGCTCACCGTCATGCTCTCCGCGCGCCGTCAGAGCGATGTCGAGGCAGGCTGCGGCGGCCTTGGCGTCATCGAAGAACAGCTCGAAAAAGTCGCCCATCCGATAAAAGAGCAGGCAATCCGAAGTCTCGGCCTTGAGCGCGAGATATTGCGCCATCATCGGCGTCGGTCCCGTTTCGCTCTTCAGTCTTGAGGCCATGCGCGCAAGCCTAGTGCGTCCCGGCACCCGGTGGAACCGGCTTTCCCTCACTTATCCCCATCCTTGCGAGTAACGAAACTGCGGCTAAGGCGTTGGCAGGCGCAGGAGAGCGAAATGAGCGAAGGCAGCAACGTCAAATTTTCGGATGCGGAGGCGCTCCGGTACCATTCGCAGGGCCGGCCCGGGAAGATCGAGATCGTCGCTTCCAAGCCGATGGCGACTCAGCGCGACCTGAGCCTCGCCTATTCGCCGGGCGTGGCGGTGCCGGTCCAGGCGATCGCGGACGATCCCGCAACCGCCTACGACTATACCGCCAAGGGCAACCTCGTCGCGGTGATATCGAACGGAACGGCCATCCTCGGCCTCGGCAACCTTGGCGCGCTCGCGTCCAAGCCGGTGATGGAGGGCAAGGCGGTGCTGTTCAAGCGGTTCGCCGACGTCGACGCGATCGACCTTGAGCTCGCCACCGAGGACAGCGAAGCCTTCATCAACGCGGTCGCTCTGCTGGAGCCCAGCTTTGGCGGGATCAACCTGGAGGATATCGGAGCGCCCGCCTGCTTCATCATCGAGCAGACCTTGCGCGAGCGCATGAACATCCCGGTCTTCCACGACGACCAGCACGGGACCGCGATCATCACCGCCGCCGGGCTCATCAACGCCTGCTACCTCACCGGCCGCGAGCTGAAGGACGTGAAGGTGGTCGTAAACGGGGCCGGCGCCGCCGCAATCGCCTGCACCGAGCTCATCAAGGCGATGGGCGTTCGCCACGACAATGTCATCATGTGCGACCGCAAGGGCGTCATCTACCAAGGCCGCGAAGGCGGAATGGACCAGTGGAAGTCCGCCCACGCAGCTATAACCGATGCGCGTACGCTCACCGAGGCGCTCGTGGGCGCGGACGTGTTCCTCGGCCTTTCGGCGGCGGGCGCGCTGAAGCCCGAGATGGTGTGCGACATGGCGCCCAAGCCGATCATCTTTGCAATGGCTAATCCGGTGCCCGAGATATCGCCGCCCGAGGCCAAGGCGGCGCGGCCGGACGCGATCATCGCCACCGGGCGGTCGGACTATCCCAACCAGGTGAACAACGTACTCGGCTTCCCATTCATCTTCCGGGGCGCGCTGGACGTCAGGGCCACGACCATCAACGACGAGATGAAGATCGCTGCGGCCGAGGCTTTGGCCGATCTCGCCCGGCAGCAGGTCCCGGAGGAAGTTGCTGCGGCCTATGGCGGCAAGGCCCACAGCTTCGGAGCGGACTACATCATCCCCGCCCCCTTCGATCCGCGCCTGATGGAGGTGGTGCCCGCCGCCGTCGCCAAGGCGGCGATGGACAGCGGAGTGGCCCAGTTCGCGATCCGCGACATGACCTCCTACCGGACGGCGCTCCGGTCGAGGCTAAATCCGACGACGTCCGTGCTGACGCTCGCCTACGAGGCTGCTCGCGCGGACCCGAAGCGAGTCATCTTCGCGGAAGGCGAGGAGGAGGTCGTGCTTCGGGCGGCGATCGCCTTCAGGGACGGCGGCTACGGGATTCCGGTCTTGGTCGGGCGGGAGGACGTGCCGGACCGGCTTCGGGCTCTCGGCGTCGAGGATCCCGAAGCCTTCGAACTGCAGAACAGCCGCAATTCCGCGCTTGTGGGTGAGATGGTCGACTATCTTTACCCGCGGCTCCAGCGCCGGGGCTACCTCCACCGTGCCGTCGAGCGGATGGTGAACCAGGACCGCAACATCTTCGCGGCCTTGCTCCTGGCCCTGGGCAAGGCCGACGTGATGATCACGGGGGTCACTCGACCGTACAGCCAG
Organism: Allosphingosinicella sp.; assembly: GCA_035936615.1. Taxonomy (GTDB): domain Bacteria; phylum Pseudomonadota; class Alphaproteobacteria; order Sphingomonadales; family Sphingomonadaceae; genus Allosphingosinicella. Next base: position 3,716 of record DASYWC010000002.1, read on the forward strand.
AGCATCAGGCAGGTGAGGCGCGTGATCGATCCCATGCCGGGCTGCACCCCGTTCGGAGTGCATGTTCTGGTCGGGCAGAACCACACGGTCTTCATGGCCGACACCACGGTGACCGAGCGGCCGACTTCGCAGCAGCTTGTCGACATCGCCGTCCAGACGGCGGCGGTGGCCCGGCGGATGGGCCATGAGCCGCGCGTCGCCTTCCTGTCCTATTCGGCGTTCGGCAATCCGGAAGGCACGTTCCTGGACAACGTGCGAGGCGCGGTGGCCCTTCTGGACGAACGCGGCGCCGACTTCGAATATGAAGGAGAGATGCCGCCCGACGTGGCTCTGAACCCCGGCATGGCGCGCTACTATCCGTTCAGCCGCCTGTCGGGCCCCGCCAACGTTCTGGTCATGCCCGGCCTCCAGTCGGCGAACCTTTCCGCGAAGCTTCTTCGCGAGCTTGGCGGCGATTCCGTGATCGGGCCGATGCTGGTGGGTATGGCAAAGCCCGTCCAGGTAGCGACGATGACCTCGACCGCGTCGGACCTGGTGACTCTCGCGGTGCTGGCTGCGGGCGGGATCGCCCGCTAGCGGCTACTGCGGATTGTCGGCGGTCGGAGCGCTCCGCCCCGGAGTGCCGACGGCGCCGATGTTCCCGAACAGCTCTTCGAAGAAGCCGCGCTTGCTGCCCACTGTCGGAGTCTTGTCCGAAGACGGCGTTATGGACGCCACCTGGTCGAGCCCTGTCCGGGTGACCGCGGCGACGTTGCCCGCCTCGTCGAAGCGGACGTGGAGGACGGTGTTTTCCGACGGCCGCGGCTTCTGGAACCCGTAATTGCTCGTTGTCCGCGAAACATAATACCAGTCGCGCTGATCGAACTGCCCGGTGAAGTTGGGGCGTCCTAGCGTGCTCATGACGGAGTCGCGGTTGTCGACTCCTGGCTGGACCGAAGCGATCAGCTGGTTGTCGAGGATGAAGCCCTGGCGCTCCTTGATCTGGTTGCAGCCTCCCAAAAGGCTGGCGGCGGTGAGCATCGCGATTGCGGCGATCCGTCCGTGCCGTGTGGTCATCTTGAAAATTCTCCTGAAAACTGCCGGGCGTCACTTAGCTCCGGCACCCGCCTTGCGGGCCGCGGTCGGACATCCCATTATCCGACAAAAGCTGAACGGCGCAAGTACGGGCCGGTGCTGGCAAGGGGATCGGGTGTCCATTTTATCGCGCATTTTTAAGGGCAGGAACGATCGAGACTCCTACAGGCCGCTGTATGACCGAGCGGTGGCGCTTGGCCGCGACCGCAGCTGGTACCAGGAAGGAAAGGTGCCCGACACCCTGGACGGCCGCTTCGACATGATCGCGGCGGTCCTGGCGCTCGTCCTCCTCCGGCTGGAGCGGGAGGGACCCGAAGGCGCCGAGGCTTCGGTGCTGGTCGCCGAGCTGTTCATCGCCGACATGGACGGGAGCGTGCGGCAAATGGGCATCGGCGACCTGATGGTGGGCAAGCATGTTGGAAAGATGATGGGCGCGCTCGGGGGCCGGCTGACGGCGTTCCGCGAGGCGATCCACGCCGGGAGCGGGTTCGAAGCCCCCGTCCGCCGCAACATCTTCCACGACTCTCCGCCCTCGCAAGCCGAAGTCGAGTTCGTCAGCAGTCGGCTGGCGCAGCTGCACCGCACCTTGGAGCAAAAGCCCTTGGCAAGCCTGCTGGCGGGAGAGATACCGGCGCCGTGACCCCTGTCCCCGAATTCAGCCGCCCGGTGCGGATCGACACGCTCGGAAGCACGCCTCGCCAGATGTCGCTCGGCGCTAACGAAGCGGAGCGGGCAGCGCTCGCTAAGCGCTTCGGAGTGGTCGAGATCGAGCGGCTGTCGGCGGAGGCGGCGGTGACTCGCAGCGTGGACCAGGTCGTTGCCAGCGGAACCCTCAGCGCCAAGGTGACGCAAAGCTGCGTCGCGACCCGGGAGCCGGTAGAGGAGACGGTGGACGAGGAATTCCGAATCGAGTTCCGCCCCCAGCCGTCGGCGACCTCCGAAGAGGACGAGATCGAGCTTGGGGAGGGCGAGCTGGACGTGGTGTTCTACGACGGAGGCTCGATCGACATCGGCGAAGCGGTCGCAGAGACTCTGTCGCTGAGCCTCGAATCCTATCCCCGAGCGCCCAACGCGGACGAGGTCCTGAAAGAGGCCGGTGTCAAAGGCGAAGAGGAAGCCGGCCCCTTCGGAGCGCTCGCTGCCCTGAAGGACAAGCTGGGTCGGTAACGCCGGGCGTCAGAACGGGACGTCGTCGTCGAGGTCGCTGTCGAAGGCCGGTTGGGGCCGGGACTGCTGGCGTCCGCCGCCGCTGCCGCTGCCGAAGCCGCCGCCAGACTGGTCATAGCCGCCGCCGAAGTCGCCGCCGCCACCGCCACCGCCCTTCGCGTCGAGCAGGACCAGTTCTCCCCTGAACCGCTGGAGCACCACTTCGGTGGAGTATTTGTCCTGGCCGCTATTGTCCTGCCACTTGCGGGTCTGGAGCTGGCCTTCGAGGTACACTTTCGAGCCCTTGCGCAGGTAGGACTTGGCGACCCGGCCCAGGTTCTCGTTGAAGATCACGACTCGGTGCCATTCGGTCCGCTCCTGACGGTTTCCGTCCTTGTCCTTCCAGGTCTCCGACGTCGCCACGGAGAGGTTCACCACCTCGCCGCCATTGCCGAGCGAGCGGGATTCGGGATCGTTGCCGAGGTTGCCGATCAGAATCACCTTGTTAACGCCCGCCATAGAAGTTCTCCCTGAGCTTGAACTGGCCCGAGCCTAGCATCGCGGCTATGCGACCGCCACCCGGTCCTGCCGGCCCCGATTGTAGCCGAAGCCTGCCAGAATGATGAGGAGAGTGGCGACCTGGGCAGCGACCGACTCCACGCTGGGGGAAAGCCCCAGCAGCGGGATTCGCGGGAGGAAGTGCAGTGGAGTCACTCCGAGCATCCCTGCCTCCTGCAGGGCCGCAACGCCCTTGCCCGCGAGCACCACCGCGAGCACCGCGATCAGGATCGAGCTGTAGGCGAAGAACTTCGCGATCGGCAGGCGCTGGCTGTAGCGGAACATCGCGAAGGCGATTCCGGCAAGGCAGATCGCCGCTGCAGCCGCACCTGCCGCAAGGGCTCCGCGGCCGCCCTGGGCCGACAGGGCGGTATAGAAAAGGATCGTCTCGAACACCTCGCGATAGACTGCGATGAACGCCAGGCCGAACAGGAACCAGGCCGACCGCTTAGTGAGAGCGTGGCCCATCTTCGCCTTGATGTAGCGCTGCCATTCGTCGGCGTGGCTCTTGCCGTGCATCCAGATCCCGACGAACAGCAGGATGATTGCGGCGAGCAGCGAGCCGAAGCCTTCCGTGATCTCCCGGTCGGCGCCGCTGACGCTGATGACATGGGTTGCGGCCCACCAGGTCGCGATCCCGGCCGCGAGCGCCGCGATCCAGCCGTAATGGACCGGCCGGACCATGTCGGCGCGATCCGCCTTGCGAAGGAAAGCGAGCATTCCGATCACGATGAGCAGAGCCTCCAGGCCTTCCCGAAGAAGGATCGCGAAGGCCCCGAAAAAGGTTGAAACCGGGTCGGCGGACTCGGGGGAGAGCTCCGTTTCCGCTTCGTTGAAAAGCGAGTCGAGCTCAGCCACCCGTGAGCGCACTTCCTCGGCGGGGCGCCCTCTCCCGATCGCAGCGCGCAGATCGGCCATCGCCCGCTCCACGCGGTTGACCAGCCCCGAATTGCGCGCGCTGAGGACCGACTCCACCGGCTCAAAGCCATCCAGATAGGCGGCGAGGGCAAGCTGTTCCGCTCGGTCCCGGTCGCCCGCTTCGTAGGCCGCAAGGCTCTGGGCGAGCTTGCCTCGCGCCACGCTGAGCGACCCGCCGCTCGGAGCCGAAACGGCCGCAGGGTTCCCGCGCAGGTAGGCGGTCACGGCCGCGGCCTTCTCGGGGCCGATCTCCCGAGCAAGCGTTGCGGGGGTGATGCTGATCAAGGCCGCAAGGTCAGGGATTCGAGCGCGTAGCGCAGAGTCGCTTTCCCAGATCCGCTTCCCCTCAGCCGCAAGCGCCGGCGGGTAGGCGAAGCGGCCCGCGTGAAAGGCGAGCGCCCATTTCTCCTCGTCGGGAAGCTGGGCGAAGCTCTGCATCGCAGTCCCCTCGAGCCCCTGTTCGATCACCTGGTAGAGCGCGAAAATGCTTCGCTCCCGAGCCCGCTCACGGTCGGTGAAGGCGATCGGCGGAGGGTCCATTCCGGCGGCAAGCGGAGCATTGGCGTCCCCCGACGCACCGTGGCAGCTCGCGCAATTCTGCGCGTACAGCGCGGGCGCTCGTGCGAGGTCGGGGGCCTTGGCGGGGGCGAGCGGCACCGGGTGAGCCTTCAGCAGATCGGTCGCGAGCCCGCGCGCCAGCTTCTCCACCGTGGGCGGCGGCGCCTTGGCGGCGATTGCTGACTTCAATCGCTTGGACCCGTCCACCAGAGCGGCTCTTGCGGCGTCGGCAGGCAGCTTCCCGATCCGCTCTTCGACCGATGCGGAAAACTCCAGCATCTCGTTATATTCAAGGTCGCTGATTACTCGCCCGTCCGATACCGCGCCGGGATAATCGACCGCGATGTAGTCAAGGAGCCGCCAGGTCGTCTGCACGTCGGCGGCGGGCGCCTGGGCCCGCGCCGGGGCTCCAACAAGGAGCAGAAAGGCGAACAGAAGCGGCTTTAACAGGTCGATGCGCTTGGTCATTGGGAACCCTGAGGCGGAGCGGAAGCACGCCAATTGCAACTGATTATCAATAACGAAAGGAAAGCGCCAGCCTCTGGTCCAGTGCCCCGGCATCCAGGCCTATGGCCGCCCGCCAGCGACTGCGGCGTCCGAAGAGATCAGGGAAGCCGCAGTGCTCGCCCAGTTGGGCTGGACTTACCACGAGGTCGAGAAGGCGCAGCTCAGGCGTGGGGGAGAAGTCGCTGGAGGTGGCGGGCGGTCCGCTCGGCACCTGTCCCGTCAGCATGATACCGTCGCGCACGGCGAGCGCGCGACAGGCGCTTCGGGGCGTTGGCCAAAGCTCGCGAACCAAGCCGAGCCCTCGCCAACCAAGTCGAGCCTAGGGGAGGGCAGCCATCTGGGTGGAGCTTCGGCCCTGTACCGAGTCGAGTCCGTAGGGGTCACGCCGCAACGCCAGCTTCCCACCTTCGGACGATGCGGTGAGATAGGTGATAAAAACGGGAACCGGAGTCGGCAGTGCGACCGTCTGCTCAGGAGCTGAAGACTCGGCTCTCGGAGCATTGCCGAACAGCCACGCCGCCAGCCGATCGGCGTCCTCCAGCCGCACGCAGCCGGAGCTGAACGTCCGTTGTGTCTTGGAGAAAAGCGCCCTTTCCGGCGTGTCGTGAAGGTAGATGCCGTGTCGGTTGGGGAACATGAACTTTACGTCCCCCATCGCGTTCTCGCCGCCCGGCAATTGCCGAACCCGCACTTCCTCGCGGCCCGCGGCAACGGCTGCCCAGTCGACGTCCTTGGGGTCGAGCTGCGTCGCGTCGGCAAACCAGTCCGACAAGACTTCGTAGCCCTTGGCCTTGAGGTACCCGACGCCTTGCTGAAGAACGCTGGGCGCGATCTTCTTCTGGACCAGATCGGGCGGCACGTTCCAATAGGGGTTCAGGACCGCGGTCTCGACGAGGCCGGCGAGCATCGGTGTCTGCTCGTCGGGTTTGCCCACCACGACGCGCATGCTGCCGCGCTCCTGCCCGTCCTCGTACATCCAGAGCCGCTGGCTCGCCGCGTCGACCAGGATGTACTTTCCCTTGAGAGAACCGGGAAGCACCCGGGCACGATCAAGGTTGATCTTTAGGCGCTGCTCCGCCGCCGGATCGCGCGCTCCGCTGTCGCGGAGTGCGGCAAGCGCCTTGCGAAGGTCCCTGTAAATGGGGTTGATCTCGGAGACCGTCTCCAGATGCCGCGCCAGGGAGGGAGCCGCGGCCGCCGCGCTCAGGATCGCCTCTTCCGAGGGTGTGGAGGGTGAAAGCGAAGGATCGGCGTAGATCATCCCCACGTCCACCGGCCGATGGAGCGTCCGGACGTACCGCACCCACGCGGAGGAGAGCGCTGCTTCGGCTTCGGCGAGATCGCGATCATTGCCCGACCGTGCGCGCTCCAGCGAGCGCTGAAGCCGCTCAGCGAGCTCCTGCGCCGACTGCATCCCGTCGAGGTCCGCGTCCCGGATGATTCGCACCAGCCGCTCGGCGTCCGGGCTTACCGAGCCGCCACGCACCCATATCGGCCGGTACGCATTGGAAGCGTAAAACGAGCTCACTCCCGGCTCCGGGGAAGCTCGCAATACGGCCTGCAAGGCGGGAGCGTACTGCGCGGCTGCGAAGCCTGGCGCCGCGGCGGCGGCCAGCGGCAGCATCGCCGCGCTCACGGCGAGTCTCGCTAAAGAAACGGGCACTGTGAATCTTCTTTTTTCAAACCCTTTTGCCGCACAACGCATCAAATGCGCTGCGGCTCCCACCGGGTAGTCCAAAGGCTCTGTTGCGGGAGGGGCACGGGTCTGGCTCAACGGGAGCAGGACCCGCTGCCGGTACCGCGGCAAGGGGCGGCTGCATTGCCCTGCGGGGACGCTGCGCCGATTAATTTGAGCTGAATCGTTGATGTTACGGAACTAGCTAGTTATAACCGGGTTTGGGTACTGAAACTCTGGGAGGATGCTCAATGACAAAGACCTCTGTTACCGCTGCCTTGGGCGGCGCTTGCTTGATGCTTTTCCCCGTTACCGGCGCTGCCGCCCAAACCTGGGTTCGTGGTGCTGAGATCACGGGACATGCAGTGCAGGTGGAGACCAACGGTGTCGTGAACACCGTCAACTTCGATCCGGGCGGAACCGCCAGGATCGTGTCGCCCTCCGGTCAGACCGTCCAGGGACGTTGGTTCATCGACAACCAGCAGCTTTGCCTCGAGACCTCCGCCCGCGAGTGCTGGCCCTATCAGCAGGCCTTCCAGACC
>DASYWC010000003.1:0-16412 GCA_035936615.1 Allosphingosinicella sp.
GTCTAGGACCGTGGCCATGCCTTTGGCCTCCAGATAGTCCCGCTCCCGCGGGCCCAGCCTGAATCGGCTACGGAAAGACGAGGCCGCCAGCTTGGTGAAGACTTGATCGAGCGGCCTCACCGATTCTTCCCTCTAGCGCGCGTCGACGAGGACGATCTCGGCTTCCTCGACGGCCCGGATCGTCACCCGCTCCTCGCCGGTGATGGCGACCCCGTCGCGAGGCTCGGCTCGGACTCCGTTCACCTCGATGCTCCCGTTCACCGGTACCAGATAGACGTGACGCCCGGGGTCGAGGGTGAGTTCGGCGCTCTCCCCCGCCTTGAGAGTCGCGCCCATCACCCGCGCGGCGGCGTTGATCTTCAACGCATCGGCGTCTTCCTCGAACCCGCTGGCCAAGGTGACGAAGCTTCCCGCCCGCTCCTCCTTCGGGAACTGCATCGCTCCCCAGCTCGGCTCGGCGCCGCGCTTGTCGGTCATCACCCAGATCTGGAACAGGGTCGTGGCCTCATCCTCCAGATTGTACTCGGCATGGCGGACTCCGGTTCCGGCCGACATCACCTGCACGTCGCCCGCGCCGGTCCGGCCCTGATTGCCGAGGCTGTCCTGGTGGGTGATCGCTCCGCTCCGGACATAGGTGATGATCTCCATGTCCGAATGCGGGTGCGGCGGAAAGCCCGAGCGGGCGGCGATCTCGTCGTCGTTCCATACCCGAATGGCGCCCCAGCCCATCCGGGCCGGATCGTGGTAATCGGCGAAGGAGAAATGGTGGCGCGCGTTCAGCCACCCATGGTCTGCATGGCCGAGCGTGCCGAAGGGACGGATGTCGATCATCTTTCAGCTCCTCACAGTTCAGCCTCCCCCTTGATGGGAGGTTGGTGGGGGTGATGCGGGTCTTCGAGCGGGTATTAAGCCGAACATCACCCCACCCCAACCCCTCCCCATCGAGGGGAGGGGCTTCTCTACTCAGGCGGCGAGCGCCAGTTCTTTGCGGCTCAGGGCCTGGAACTCGGCTGCGGCGGCTTCGACGGCCGCGGCTGCCGCTTCGGGCCCGAAGGCGAGCTTCTCGGCTCGGACGAACGTCACGTCGGTGATTCCGATGAAGCCGAGCAGGTTGCGAAGGTGCGGCTCCTGGCTGTCCATGCCGCTTGCAGGCCCTTCGCTGTAGAAGCCCGCCCGGCTTTCGATCACGACCGCCTTCTTCTTGCCGGTCATCAGTCCCTCGGATTTACCCTCCGCAGTGTAGCGGAACGTGACCCCGGCGCGCACCACATGGTCAAACCAGGTCTTGAGAGTCGAGGATATGCCGAGATTGTACATGGGCGAGCCGATCACGAGCAGGTCGGCCTCCTCCAGCTCCTCGATCAGGACCTCGGAGAGGGCCAAAGTCTCGCGCGCCTCGGCGGTCTCGGCGTCTCCGCGGATCGCGCCCACCGTTTCAGCGGTGAGGTGCGGGACCGGCTCCTTGCCAACGTCCCGGAGCTTGATCTCCAACGACGGGTCCGCTGCCTTGAGGCTATCGGCGAACTCGCGAGTGAGCTTGTTCGAAACCGAAGCCTCGCCGAGCGCGCTGCTGTTGATGATGAGTGCGTTGGCCATGTCTCTATGCTCCTGAATTCAGGAGGTATGTGGAACCGAGACATCGTTGCTTGTAGTGGACACACGAGCATCCTAGTGTTGCTTTATATGGAACGCTCAAACGTAGACATCGTCGACGTGGTCGCCTTCGTGAGCGTGGTTGAGACCGGCGCCTTTGCCCGCGCGGCCGAGCGGATGGGAGTCGCCAAGTCGATCCTGAGCCGCCGGGTGGCCCGGCTCGAGGAGCAACTGGGCGCGAAGCTCCTCACCCGGACCGCGCGCGGAGCCTCGCCGACCGATATCGGCCAGGCCTATTTCGAGCGCGCATCCAACATCCTAGCCGACCTGGAAGCGGCGCAGGAGGTGGTGGCCGAGGCTGTCACCCAGGTTGCCGGCACAATCCGGCTTTCGGCACCGCTCTCGTTTGGCACCGAGTATCTGGCGCCCGCTCTCGCCGAGTTCGCCAAGCTTCATCCCAAGGTGGAGCTTGACGTGTCGCTCGAGGACCGGAAGGTGGACCTGATCGGCGGCGGCTACGACCTTGCGATCCGGATCGGGCGCCTCGCCGACTCCTCTCTGATCGCCCGCCGTGTCGCCCCCGTTAGGGCTGCCGTGCTGGCAAGCCCCGACTATCTCGATCGCCGAGGCCGTCCCAAGACGCCGCAGGACCTCAACGGCCACGATCTTCTATTCTATGCCAATGCGGGGATGGGACAGCAGTGGCGCTTCAAGATCGGTGGACGGTGGGAGACTGTTCGCGGCCCCATCCGGCTTCGCGCCGACAATGGCGAGATGCTCCGCGAAGCGGCCTGCGCGGGCCTCGGCATCGTCATCCTCCCGACCTTCATCGCCTCCTCCGCCATTGAGGCTGGGAAGCTGGAGGTGCTGCTTCCAGGCTACGCGCTGGAGGAAAGCGGGCTTCACGTGGTGATGCCGCCCGGGAGGGCGACGACGGCGCGGGTGAGGGCGCTTGTCGATTTCCTGGTCCAGCGCTTTGGCTCGGAGCCGGCCTGGGACCCGTGCTGGATACCCGCGGAGAGCGAACGCTAGACGAGAGGCGAGGAGACGCTACAAAGCCTTGATCAGCTATTTGCCGAGGGTCATTCCAGTGAAGCCGCAACTTTCCATCGCCGCCGCTCTCCTCGCCACGGCCTGTGCCGCGCCAATGGTGGAGGTCCCCGCACCGCCGCCGCCGCCGCCGGCCGCAGTCGTTGCAGCCGTCCCGGCTCCGGCTCCGGCAGATCCGGCCGCCGAAGACAGGCGGCTCCTGGCCTTCCTCGACGCGAATTTCGACGAAGCAATCCGGATGAGCCCGCAGACGATGACCGGCCTCGGCATCAAGCAGGATTACGACAAGCTCAACGACTATACTCCGGCCCAGCAGGAACGGGCGCGCGCCCTTCAGGAAGCGCAGTTCGCCCGGCTGAAGGCCGAGTTCGATGTTAACCGGCTGAGCCCCGCGGGCCAACTGAGCTACCGCCTCGCCGAGCAGCAGATCGAGACCGCGCGCCGCAACTGGCAGTGGCGCGATTACGGCTTCCCCATCTCCACCAACGGAAGCCCTGCAGGGAGCCTTCCGACCTTCCTCATCAACCAGCACCGGGTCGATACCGTCGCCGATGCCGAAGCCTATATTTCCAGGCTCCGCGAGGTGGAGCGCGTGATGCGCGAAATCTCCGCCAACGTGATGGATCAGGCGGACAAGGGAATCGTTCCGCCCAAGTTCGTGTTCGCCCCAGTCCGAGCCGATGCTCGAAGGATCATCACCGGCGCTCCGTTCGACAAGGGCCCCGACAGCACGCTGCTTGCCGACTTCACCAAGAAAGTGAACGCTCTTACCGCACCGCCCGAGGTCAAGCAGCGCCTGATCGCCGATGCGCGCGCCGCTCTCACCGGACCGTTCCGGCGCGGCTACGACACCTTCTTCCAGACGCTCGACCGGCTGGAGCCGAAGGCGACGGGCAATAACGGCGCCTGGAGCCTTCCCCGCGGGGCGGAATATTACGCCAACCAGCTTCGCAATCAGACGACCACCGACCTGACGGCGGACCAGATCCACGATATCGGCCTCAGCGAGGTGAAGCGGATCCAGGGCGAAATGGAGAAGATCAAGAACCGGGTGGGGTTCAAGGGCACCCTCCAGCAGTTCTTCGCACACATCAAGAACAGCCCGCAGTTCAAATATCCCAATACGGAAGCCGGGCGGCAGCAATATCTGAAGGACGCCGACGCCTTCGTCGCTCAGGCCATGGCCAAGGCTCCGCAATATTTCCACCGCCTGCCCAAGGCGCCGCTCGAGGTTCGGGCCGTCGAGAAGTTTCGCGAGCTCACCGCGCCGGTCGCCTTCTACAACCAGCCCACGCCCGACGGCTCGCGCCCGGGCATCTACTATGTGAACCTGGCCGACATGACCCAGGTGCTGAAGCCCCAGATCGAGGGCATCAGCTATCATGAAGGGGCGCCCGGCCATCACTTCCAGATCGCCCGAGCGATCGAGCTTGAGGGCGTTCCGAAGTTCCGCCGCTTCGGCGGCTACGGCGCCTATATCGAGGGCTGGGGACTCTACGCGGAGCGGCTGGCGAAGGAGATGGGCTTCTACCAGGACCCCTATTCCGAGTTCGGGCACCTCAGCCTGGAGCTGTGGCGAGCGGTACGGCTGGTCACGGACACGGGCCTCCACTCGAAGCGCTGGAGCCGCGAGCGCGCGATCCAGTACTTCCAGCAGAACTCGCTTCTGTCCGAACGCGACATCGTCAAGGAGGTGGAGCGCTACATCAACTGGCCGGGCCAGGCGACGAGCTACAAGGTCGGGCAGCTCAAGATCTTCGAGCTTCGGCAAAAGGCGCAGGCGGCGCTGGGATCGCGGTTCGACATCCGCGACTTCCATGAAGCCATTCTGGGCAACGGCGCGTTGCCGCTGGACGTGCTTGAACAGCAGGTCGACGCCTATATCGAGTCCAAGCGAAGCTGAAGGAGACAAGCCATGGCCAAGGGTCAGGTGAAGAAGAACAAGGAAGCGAGAAAGCCCAAGAAGGAGGTGCCGAAAACGATCGCTGCCAAGCCTTCGACCAAGGGCACGGTCGTCAAGGACGACTGATGGACGCTCAGGACTGATGCCCGATCATTTCGTCCGCCACCGCCAGCCGTGGAAGAGCGAGGAGGTCGCCAAGCTCAAGACCCTGGCGGCCAAGGGCATGGGCCTCAAGGCCATCGCGAAGGCGCTTACCCGAAGCGAGGAATCGGTGCAGGACCGGGCCAAGATCGACGGTGTCAGAATAGCCAAGCTGCGCTAGAGGCGCTTCCGTAGCCGACTGATGAAAGACCTGGACGTGACCGACACTCCTCCCGACCGACTCTCCCTCAACCCTCGAAGCCCCCATTTCAACGCTGAGCTTCTGCGCCGCGGCGTCGGCATCCGCTTCAACGGCCAAGAGAAGACCAACGTCGAGGAATATTGCGTCAGCGAAGGCTGGATCCGAGTCGCCGCGGGACGCAGCCTGGACCGGCACGGACAGCCGATGACGGTCAAGCTGAACGGTGAGGTGGAGCCTTACTTCGAGGATTCGGGAGACGATGCTGCCGAGGCCTGATCCATCCACTCCGGATCATTTTGCTCAGCCGCCCCTTCGGAGTGGGGCGGGACTCTTCTCTAATGCGGCGATGATCCGGATTGGAGACGCCCCGGGCGGCCTGAACGCGAAACACCTGAGGACCGCCGCCGCGTCCCGCCCGCTGATTCCCCCGCGCGCGGCATGGCGATGAACCGTTCCGTCGACGATCTCAGCGAGACCCAGAAGGACAGCCTGCGGCTCGTCTACCGCGGATACAATGCAAAGGAGATCGCCCGAATGCACGGGGTGCATCCCGCCACGGTCCACCAGCGGCTGACAGCGGCTCGGCGGACGCTCGGCGTGGCCCGAAGCATGGAAGCGGCGCGGATGCTCGCCGAAGCCGAGGGCACCCCCATATATGATGCCTTACTATACGACGAGATCACCGTTGCGCCGACCCCTCCCGATCGTCCTTCCTCGTGGCTGTCGCGGCTGCCTTGGCCGCTTCCAACACGGCGGAGGCCATCGAATGACCTAAGCTTTCTCGAGTTGCTCGTGGCGATCCTGGGGCTGGCGACAGCCTTCATGATTGCGGCGGCGCTCTATGTCATGGCTATAAACCTGCTCGACACCATCGTCTGAGCACTCACATCAACAAAAAAGCAGCAGCATCACGGCACCCGCCGCGATGAGGGGGAATTATGTTCAACAATCAAATTTTAGCGGGCCGTCAGATCGTCAAGCAAATCGTTCCTTCGGAGGACGCGATCGACGGGTCGATCGTCCAAAACGCCAAGCTGATCATCTCTCTTGTGGAAGCGCGCAAGAAAATGGGTGTCCCAGCGGCGGTGGGCCACGACGCAATCCTCAGCGCAACCGCAGGCATAGCGGCATTGACCGAGGCTCGCGATCACACCATCGCCTGCCACCGGCAGCTTGCGTCCCTGCGCGACGAGCTCGGCTTCAGCCCGCAAGCGATGGGCTGCACCACGGGCCTGTGCGAGACCGGCAACTCTGAGGCTGGTCCTAACGGTCACCTGAAAGTCGTCCAGTCAGAAGTGGCTTGACCTAAGGGGGGAAGTCGTACCCTTCGGGGCATGCGCCTGCTCCTTGCCTTCTTCGTGCTTTACCTCGTCCTCCTGATTGCGACCTTGGCGTACGCGCTGCGGAATGGCGGGAGCGAGGAACGGCAAGGGGCCCTGACGATCCTGCTGGGGACTCTGCTGTCGGAGGTTGCCTCGGAGGTAGGGCCTAGCTCGGCAGACCCTAGATGGGGCGGGATTGAGATAGACCTACTGGTGATCGATGCGGCGGCTTTCATCGCCTTCCTGGTCATCGCTTACAGGAGCAAGAAGTTTTGGCCTATCTGGGCAGCCGCATCTCAGCTGGTGGCGGTGCTGACGCACTGGGTAGTCATCCTCAATCCCTCGATCGTGCGGACGGTATATGCCACGGCCCAGCCATTCTGGATATTCCCCGTGCTTGCTGCTGTGGCACTCGGAACCCGCGCGCATCAGCGGTCGCTTCGGGAAACAGCCGCAACGGGTTAATCCGCCGCAGCCCGCGGAGCTGGGTGCAGTGACTGCCGCCATCTCCAGGGGAGCGGAAAAGGACTTCGCCAAGCGCCTGCTCTCGCAGCGCCGTCAGCGTGAGGAGCTGCTTGGACCGGAGCTTGCTAGCGAGCCCGCATGGACGATGCTCGTCGCCCTGTTCATTGCCCACGAGGAGGGCAGCCAGGCGAGCGTGACCCAGATCTGCGCCGCGGCCGGCACTCCTCCTGCGACCGGGCTTCGCTGGCTGGCCACCGTCGCGTCGGAGGGCAAGATAATGTGGGGCAAGCCGAGCGGGAGCCCGGACGGAGACAGCATCGAGCTTGCTCCCGAGCTTGCCGGGCAACTTCGCAAGCTGTTCCGAACCTGGATCGACGAGAGCGGCTAGGGGCCGTCGTCGATCGTCTCGATGGCGTGACAGAGATGATTGGCCGCATAGAGGAGCTGAAGCCGGTCGAGTTCCTCAAGGCAGCTCACCATCCGGTCCTTGACGTCGGCGATCCGGGCCGCGCGCTCCAGAGCGCTCAACGCGCGCCTCGCTTCCCCAGGAGCGGGAGGTTCTTTGGGCACGTCAATCCACTGAGGGCAGGACCGCTTCATTCGCGCACTTCGCCCGCATCCGCCGCCACGCGCAAGCCGAACATCATCCGCTCTGAACGAGCTTGTCCGGCAACGCGCGACGGTGGTGGTGGCTTGCGGGGGGCGTTCGGCATTGCGTTCCGTTCGCTGGGATTGCAAATGCCGGTCAGCTCAGCATGATACGCCGCTGAGTCAAGGCAGGGGGCTTATGCGCGGACAGGTGCTTGGAGTGGACACGCGGACGGGCGACGGAATCGTCCTCGGAGAGGACGGCCGCCGCTACAGCTTCCGGCCTAAGGACTGGGCGCACCGAGGCGAGCCCGGAATCGGGATGGAAGTGGACTTCGAGACCCAGGAAAACCGGGCGCTCAGCCTGTTTCCGGTGCCTGGCACGGTGCCTGCGGCGGCTCCGGTCGCCCCGCCCGCCGATCGGCACGACCGGAACAAGTACGTGGCCGCGCTCCTGGCCTTCTTGCTTGGCCCGCTTGGGGTGCATCGCTTCTATACCGGGAGGACGGGTTCGGCGATCGCGATGGTCGTTCTGAGCCTCACCGTGGTCGGCCTCATCATCTCGGTGCCCTGGGCGCTTATCGACATGGTGCGCTACCTCCTGATGTCCGACCGCGAATTCGCCGAACGGTACGCCCGTCGGCGCGACTGAGGTCGCTCAGGCAGGGAACTTGCCGCTCGACTTCTTGGGCAGAGTAAGCAAGCTGTCCGCACCTGGCATGGAACCGGCCGCGCGCCGGGGTGGGAGGAAGGCTTGAGATCGGCACCGTCCGGCATCGCGCAAGTGATTACCGGCGTCGCTGCCGGAATGGCTCTGCTCTATTTCCTCCGCACCATCCTGATCCCCGTCGTCGTCGCCTTCGTGCTCGCGATTCTGACCGATGCACTGGTGCGCTCGATCGTTCGGCGATGGCCTCGAGCACCCGGCTGGGGAGTGGCCGCTCTTGCCGGAACGATCATCGGCGCCTCGGCCTTCGGTGCCATCTATGTCGTTGCCATGGGCGGAGTCGAGATCGTCCAGCAAGGCCCCGCCCTCATCGCCCGACTCGAGCAGCTGGTGGGGGACGCCGGCCGAGCCATCGGCCTCGACGAGCCTCTTCGTCTCAGCACCCTTATCGGCCGGATCAGCATCGCCCAGATCGCCGGGGGCGTGCTTGCGGGGCTGCAGGGGGTGGTGTCGGGGCTGTTCCTGATGCTCGTCTACTTCGGGTTCCTGCTTGGGTCGCGGGGCCGGATCGGGCCGAAGATCCGCAATATCGCACCCACTTCGGAGCGGGCGCAGGCGATCAGGGCCGGGATGGGCCGGGTCGCCGCGGATGTGGAGACCTACGTTTGGGTACAGACCCTGACGGGCGTCATGCTCGCCGTGGCATCGGGCGCGATCATGCTTGCAGTGGGCCTCGACAACGCGCTCTTCTGGACGATCGTGTTGTTCCTTCTCTCGTTCATCCCGATCGTCGGAGTGACGGTGGGATCGGTGGCGCCGGCGCTCTTCGCGCTGCTCCAGTTTCCGACCTTGTGGCAAGCCGCGGCGGTGTTCGGCGGGATCCAGGTGGCGTCCTTCGTGATCGGGAACCTCATTTACCCGCGAATGCAGGCCGACACGCAGAACATCGACCCTGTCGCGACCATACTTGCCCTGTCCCTATGGGGCTTCCTGTGGGGTGTACCCGGGGCGTTCCTGGCAGTGCCGCTGACGTTGATCCTGATGATCGTCCTTGGCGAGTTCGAGAGCACACGCTGGGTCGCCGTGCTGCTCTCGAACGACGGACGCCCGCGGTTCGGGCCGTCCTCACGAAAGGCGCAAGAGGCCGCGGAGTCCTCAAGCCGCGTATAGACCGCCGCAACATTTAGGGGTCGCCGGCCCGAATGTCCGCTCTCGACCCATTGCGCCCCTTTCCTTTGGCGATAAGCTGCGCAGTTGAAGGGGGACACTGCCAATGGTGTTGATGAACGCAGGGCTGGCAGCGCTTTTCATCATCACCTTCGCCGGCCCGCACAGGCCGCCGGTCCCCGCCGCACCGGCCAGTGCTGACGGCTTCACGCGGATGTTCGCCGCCAAGCAGGATCAGACCTGGTCCGGCGGGGACCAGACGACGAGCTTCAAGGCGCCCAACGGCAGGGTCTACTGGATCAGCGCCGATACCATCGTGTCCGCAGGCGTGGACCCCGACGGCTCCTATCCCGACAGTGGCACCACGATGATCAGCAACCGCCTTCTCCTTCAGAATGGCGGCACACTGGAAAATGCCGTGGCGAACGGCGGCATTGCCGTGCCGGACCCGCCGACCCGCACCGAGGAGAACCAGGACCGTTACTGGCCGCAAGGCGCGTTCGTCGCCAACGGCCATCTCTACCTGCTTTGCCAGCGAGTGACGAAGGATCCGACGCCGGATACCTTCGGATTCAAGTTCAGTGGCACGCGCCTTGCCAAGTTCCGGTTCGGAGCGAACGGGAAGCTGACGTTCGTGAAGATGGTTGCGACGCCGTCGACCGACATAGCTGGAGGAACGGGGGCGCCCCACCTGCAGTGGGCCGCCGACGCCATCGAATACGGCCGCCACATCTACGTCTATGGCTATACGCATTCCGAGCCCGGGGACCCCAGCGGTCACTACAGCTACGTGGCCCGGGTCCCCAAGGACCGGGTGGAAGAGCCCGGGGCATGGCGCTTCTACAGGAAGTCCAGACGGGACTGGGTGCGGTCCATGGCTCAATTGTCGAGCGCCAGGAACAATCCCGACTCCATCCTCGCGACCCAGGTCGCCAGCGTTCGGATGATCGACGGGAAGATCGTGATCGCGCACAAGCCTTGGCAGGCTTTCGGCTCATCGGTCTACGCGGAGGTCGGCTTGAGGCCTGAAGGCCCCTTCACCCGGATCAAGCTGTTCGAGTCTCCCGGGGGCACCTGGCAGGGCAGGCGCTACTTCACCTACGCGCCGATGCTTCATCCGGAGCAGAGGCTCGCCGGTCCGGAGGCCGGCAAGACCCTCCTGTCGATCAACTGGAACGGACCGGACTTCTGGACTGATGTGCTTTCCAACGCCAAGCTGTACAAGCCGCGCTTTCACGCTGTGACCCTTCCCTAGGCCCGATCCTCCGGTTTGCGAGGCGGTGCCCTTGAAGCGCCATTCGCGGCGGCTAAACGCCGAAGGTCCGCTATGGGTGGAAAGCAGCCATCAATTGCGGCGCCTCCTCCACCTTGCCTGGTTTATGGACAGGAGGACCATTGGAACAAATAAGGCCGCGTACATGCAAGTTCGCTTTAAGGCGGTGATATATCCAAGCGCGCTGGCTAACTCCTCGTGGCGAATTGGATAATCCTGGATGAGCCATGCGATCGTGAGGTTCTCCGCCAAGTCGGGGATGAGATAGCCAAAGGGCAACAACAGCAACAGGAAGCGAATGGCCCGTCGTGGGCGCGTCTTGCCCATTGCGTAGAGCGCCAGCAAACCGAGGAACATCGTAAACGCCAGGGGAAAGACGATGTCCGTGCTCAGCATCATTCGAAAATAGGCTTCCCTTCCCGCTTCGCCGAACGAGGACAGGCGCCGATACACGCCTTGCGATGAGAACACCGGCTGAAGGTCGAGGATCGTATGGCCTCCGTTCTTCCTCATCACGTCGTGCAGCGTCCCTGGAAGGGGCAGGAGATGCGTCACCCCAAAAACGAACAAAGTGCCGGCCAATCCAGCCAGCACGGTACGCCCGGAGGGCACCGGCGGTGAAGTTCGATTCATGGTCGTCCCCCTTCCCTCGATCTCAGGCGGTAACGAACGCGGCGTTGGCAGTGGCCGAAGTGCGCTTGCGCCGGATCCAATATTCCACGAGCGCCAGGTTGGTGGTCCAGTTGAGCCAGGATATGAGCTGGTAGGCGGGGTAGAATTCGTATCCGGACATCAACGCGGCCGGCAACATGAGCCGAAGCGTGAGTGCGCCAGCCACAACGGCATAGGAACGCAGCATCCAGTTTCGGTGATCCTCCACGCGCGCTTTGAGGATCGCGCGTACTCCGAGCCAGGTAAAAACCGGCCACAAGACGGCAGAGATCGCGAAGGGCACGCCCGCGAGCGGTCCCGCGCTTGTTCCAAAGGCAAGGACGAAGCCGGTCGGAGCGCCTATCGCGCAGCCCAGGACGTAGATCCGGCCCGTCGTTCGATGGAAACGCGGCCAGCGGGTGCGGATGGCAGCCACGAACTGAAGCGGCCCGATCAGCAGAGCGGTCATCGATCCGATCACGTGGAGGACAAGGAAGGGCGCCAGGAACGTATTGGCAAGGATCGGCTCCGGAGCCGGCTGACTGCCCGTGATGTAACGCAACGTGGAGTCGATAGAGATCTGGACGGCCAGCAGCACGATGGCACCCCAGCATGCGGCCCAGTAGATTCGAGGAAGGGTTCGGGTCATGATAGGCTCCCAAGAGGCGATGTGGCCGCAGTGATTGCCGCCGGCGGCGAGCGTGGAAAGGTGCTTTTGCGTGAACGGTGCATCTGGTTCGCGAGTGGTGCCGGGGCAGCGGTGGAAGCGCCTTTTGCTCGACCTGCTGCTGCTTGGGGCCCTGGGGTTGCTGATGGGGGAGCTAGGGCCGTACCGGACGCTCGATGCGCCGGACGGATTGCGGAGGGCCTATTGGCTGCTGGCGGTGGTCGGAGCCGGTCTGGCGGGCATCGTCGCCGATGGAGCCCTCGGCCCGCGCATCCGCAGCTTCTGGGCGCAAATTGCCTTTGTTTCGCTGGCGATCACTCCGCCGGTCACCCTGTTCGTCTATGCTCTCAACGCAGTGCTGCTCGATCTCCCGAGGCGCCCGTGGCTGCTTCCGCAGCTGGCTTGGCAAGTGCTGGTGGTGATGTTGCTGATCATGACCTTGCGCGCTCTGTTATGGCGGCGGGTAGTCGAAACCCGGACCGTCGTGATGCCTCCGCTCCCGGAGGCGGAGCGTCGCTTTCGCCTTAGGCTTTCAGCCAAGCGGCGGGGCGCCCGACTGATCGCTGTCGAGGCGGAAGATCATTATGTCCGGGTCCACACCGACGCCGGTTCCGAGCTCGTGCCGATGCGATTTGCCGAAGCCGTCGAGGAACTCGACCGAGCCCATGGCTACCGGCTGCACCGGTCCTGGTGGGCCGCCGCCGAAGCGATCGAAGCAGTACGATGGAACCGCGGCAGCGGCGAGGCGCGATTGGCGGGAGGGATAATTGCGCCGGTGAGCCGAAGCTATGCCCCAGCTTTGAAAGAGGCAGGATGGCGCTAAGGTTCGAGTGTTTCGCATCGCAGCCAAATGTTCCAA
This sequence comes from Allosphingosinicella sp., assembly GCA_035936615.1. GTDB lineage: Bacteria > Pseudomonadota > Alphaproteobacteria > Sphingomonadales > Sphingomonadaceae > Allosphingosinicella. The sequence continues at coordinate 12,549 of DASYWC010000003.1, forward strand.
AGTCGGACCAGGCAGCCGGTGTGTGCCTGATGTTCAACTTTGGGATTCAGGGCGCGCTTCAAAGCCCCATCCCAGTCAAGGAGGAGGCGACCGCATGCCTGTCGTTTACCACATACCGGTCTGCCCTTTTTCGCAGCGGCTCGAAATACTGCTGGAGCTCAAGGGGCTTGGCGGAGCAGTGGACTTCAACGTCGTGGACATTACCAAACCGCGTTCACCGGATCTGCTTGCGAAAAGCCGAGGCTCCACGGCGCTGCCGCTGCTGGAGACTGAGGACGGCAGGATCGTCAAGGAGAGCCTCGTCATCCTGCGTTATCTGGAGGACCGGTTCGCCGAGCGGCCCGTCGCGCAGGCGGATCCCTACTGCCGGGCCGTCGAGAACATGCTGGTCGCAATGGAGGGGGAGCTTGCAGCTGCCGGTTACCGCTTCGTGATGAACCGGGACGAGGGAGCGCGCGATCAACTCGCCGCTGCGGTTGAGGCCCAATACCGCCGTCTCGACGACTTTCTCCGCTGGCAGAATCCCGAGGGGACTTTCCTTTTCGAGAGTTTCGGCCTTGCCGAGGCGGTATTCACGCCGATCTTCATGCGGTTCTGGTTTCTCGACTATTACGAAGGTTTCGACATAGCTGCAGACCTTACGCGCCTGCGCAGGTGGCGCGATGCCTGCATCTCGCATCCGGCGGCTCAGCAGGTGTCGCGGGAAGAAGTGGTAAAGCTCTACTACGATTATGCCCTTGGCGCGGGGAACGGAGCGTTGCCGGCCGGGAGGTCCGTCTCAAGCTTCGCCTTCGAGCCCCACTGGTCGACGCGGCCCTGGCCGCCGAAAGAGAAATGGGGTTCTCCCGCGACGGATGCGGAATTGGGTTTGATTTAGAGGAGCTCGGAGATGATGGCACCCACAGCATTTGCCGATTACCTCAGCAGGCAGGGCACACGCTACGTGGCAAACCATTCGCCACAGCGCTGTGGGTGGTATCCTAATCTGCGAACATTACTCCGGCACCTACGGCCGAACCTCCCCCTGAGAACGACCGGGAGCCGGGCCTGACGAGGCCATCGCAGTGCCCTGCCCAGATCTTCTAAGACTCGAAGGTGGCACTGCAAGCTGCGGCCCATCGAGGCGAAACGCCCTTCAAGGCGCAGTATCCCAATTTGACCGAGAGTGGTGCCCAGAAGAGGACTCGAACCTCCACGCCCTTGCGAGCGCCAGCACCTGAAGCTGGTGCGTCTACCAATTCCGCCATCTGGGCACGGATATCACAAGCAGGTAGGCCGCGCGAGTTAGGGGCCGCGCAATCGCTTGTCAACGAACATGCGAGCGGGCAATGGGGGCGCCACTTTTGCAAAGGTTCAAGGGACGCACAGATGGACCGCGTGGTCACTTTGTTCGGCGGCGGCGGCTTCGTCGGCCGCTATGTCGCGCAGGCGCTCTACAAGACCGGCGCACGCGTGCGGATCGCCCAGAGGAACCCCAGAAGCGCATTCTTCCTGAAGCCCTTGGGGGCGCTCGGACAGACGCAGTTCGTCGCAGTGGACGTCCGCGACCCCGACCAGGTGGCCGTGGCCGTGAACGGCTCCCACGCGGTCGTAAACCTGGTTGGAGTGCTGAAGGGCGACTTCCAGGGTCTCCATGTGGATGCGGCCGGTTACATCGCCGAGGCCGCCGCCCGGACCGGCGCTGCCTCGCTGGTCCAGCTCTCGGCGATCGGAGCGGACCCGCACAGTCCCTCGCGCTACGGCCGAAGCAAGGGCCAGGGGGAAGAAGCGGTCCGCGCCGCCTTTCCAACGGCAACCATCATCCGCCCCTCGATCGTGTTCGGACGGGAGGACAATTTCATCAACCGCTTCGCAGGCATGGCCCGGCTCCTGCCGGTTCTGCCGGTGATACGGGGCAAGGCCAAGTTCCAGCCGGTCTATGCAGCCGACGTCGGGCGGGCGATCACCGCCGCGGCTCTCGACCCCGTCACTCACGGCGGCAAGACCTACGAGCTCGGCGGCCCCCAGGTCATCTCGATGCGGGAGCTCAACGAGTGGATCTGCCGCACGACCGGCCATGAGCGCACCATCGTTGACATACCCGATCCGGTCGGGCGGCTGCTCGCCAAAGGTTTCGGCTGGCTTCCGGGAGCGCCGATCACCTGGGACCAGTGGCTGATGCTTCAGAACGATAATGTCGTGTCCGGCGGTGCGAATGGTCTTCGGGCGTTCGGAATTTCGCCCACTCCCCTTCAGGCGGTCTCCGAAGGCTGGCTCACCAGCTACCGCCGCCACGGCCGCTTCGCCGCCAAATCGCCTTACTAAGGGCTCTCAATGCCGCTGATCATCACTGCAATCCTCCTTGGAATCGTGGAGGGGCTGACCGAGTTCCTGCCGGTCTCGTCCACCGGCCACCTGATCCTGGCGGCGGAGCTGCTCGGCTACCCCGCGGAGCAGTGGTCGACGTTCAACGTCATCATCCAGCTAGGCGCCATCCTGGCGGTGATCGTGCTCTACTGGCGCACCTTCTGGACCGTCGCGACAGGGCTGTTCGCCCGAAACGCGGGCGCCTGGCGCTTCGCGATGAACATCGCCGTCGCCTTTTTGCCATCGGCAGTGCTCGGGCTGATCCTGATCGACAATATCGAGGCTCTGCTCGGCAACGCCATCGTAGTCGCGATCGCCCTGATCGTCGGCGGCTTCGCCATCCTGCTGATCGAGAAGCTGGTGCGCCCGGCAAGCATCGAGCCCGGAGTGGCGGCAATCCCTCTGAAGCGCGCGCTCGGCATCGGGTTCATCCAGTGCCTGTCCATGGTGCCGGGGGTCAGCCGCTCAGGAGCGACGATCATGGGCGCGCTTTCCCTCGGAATTGAGCGGCGGACGGCGGCCGAATTCAGCTTCTTCCTCGCGGTCCCGACCATGGTCGGAGCCACTACCCTTTCGATCGCGAAGCATCATGAGGAGATCGCCGCGGCAGGCGTCGACTGGGGGCTGATCGCGGTCGGCTTCGTCGTCTCCTTCGTCGTCGCCATCGCCGTCATAAAATGGTTCGTCGGGATCGTCGGCCGCCACGGCTTCGCGCCGTTCGCCTGGTACCGGATCGTAGCCGGAACCGTGGCGCTCGTCTGGCTCCTCGCGCGCTAGGCGATCAGCTCCGGCAATTGGCGTCGGCGCGGGCCTGCGGGAGCCGCTGCTTCAGCCAGTCGCGCATCTTGGGATAGACCTCGGCAAGCTCGTCATAGACCTTGCAGGCCTCGACCGGCTTGTTGAGCTCCATCAGCGCCTGCCCCAGGAAGTAGAGGCTGTCCGCGGCCCTGTCGCCCTTCGGATTGCTCTGGTAGTTGGACAGCAGGACCTTTGCCGCGGTCGCCGGCTTGCCTTCGTCCAGATAGGCGCGGCCGGCAAGGTTGAGGGCGTAGCTGGCCCGGGCATGCTTCGGGTACTTCTTCGCCATCGCTTCGAGCGTCTTCTGGGCCTCGCCGAACTGCTTCTCCTCCCACTGCCGGAAGCCGATCAGATAGGCGTCCTCGCCTGCGTCGCCGGTGGAGGCCGGTCGAGCGTCGGCTGCGGCGAGCTTCTTCTCCGCGGGTTCGGCGGCAGCGGGGGCGGGCGCGGCGGGCTCTGCCGCGGCCAGTGCGGGCGGCGCGGCCTCGATCCTGCGAAGGCGCTCGTCGCTCTCGCGGCGCGCCATTTCGAGCTGCCGCTCGAGCTGGCGGATCCGGTGCGCGCTCTCCTCGTTCTGTCCGGTCAAGGTCGCGATCTGCCGCTCCAGAGCGTCGAGGCGGGCGATGAGGTTGGCCACGGCGTTCGGCGCCGGAATGCCGCCAAAACCGGCCGGGCCCTGCGCCGAACGCAGGTCGGGCTGGAAATAAGGCTGCCCCTGAC
>DASYWC010000004.1:0-7921 GCA_035936615.1 Allosphingosinicella sp.
GTCGAAAGAGCCGTCGGCGAACGGGAGGCGGTCTTCGTCGCACTGGACCGTCGCCTGCCGGGCGAAGAGTCGGCCGGGATCGCAGCAGATCACGCTTGCCACCCTTCGCTCCAGCCCCCGGCGGAGGTAGTCGTCGGCGGCTCCGATGTTCAATGCTTCGGCAAAATCTCGCTTCACCCAACTCAGCCGCTCCAGCAGTTCGTCGGCGGCCAAGTGCAGAAGATAGCCGCCGTCCCCAGCCGTTCCTGCGGCACGGTCCCGGCGAAGTCGCCGAAGCCGCCGGTCGAAGGGTGTGTCCGGGCTCATCGGCAGGGCTTGTGCCGCCGTCGCCGCTCGGGAACAAGGGCAGGCATGCACGGATCAGTCATGGCCGCCAAAGGAGCGGTTCGAACGATCGTCGATTTCGCGCTCCCGCCGCGCTGCCCCGGCTGCGGAGCCATCACCGCCGAAGTCCACAGTTTCTGCCTCCAATGCTGGCAGTCGCTGACCTTCCTTGGCGAACCCTGCTGTGCCCGGTGCGGGCTGCCGTTCGAATATGATTCCGGGGAAGGCGTCGAGTGCGGCGGGTGCATCGCCGAGCCGCCGTCCTTCGACAGGCTCAGGGCTGCGGTCGCCTACGGAGAGGTGGCGAGGAAAGTGGCTTTGAAGCTCAAATACAGCGGGCGCCCGGCCGTCGCCGGGACTCTGGCGCACTTCATGGGCCGTCATCTTGCGGGGGAGGACGGCGGAGCGTTGCTGGTGCCGGTGCCGCTCCACCGCTGGCGGATCTGGAAGAGGGGATACAATCAGTCCGCGCTGATCGCTCAGGCGCTTGCGAAGCGCTCGGGGTTGGAAGCGGAGCTGGACCTCATCCGGCGGGTGAAGGCGACTCCGCCCCTCAGGGGCATGGGCCGGCGGGAGCGGGCGCTCGCCGTGCGCGGCGCCTTTGCGATGAGGGAAGGGGTGCGGCCGCGGATCGAAGGTCGGACGCTCATTCTGGTGGACGATGTCTACACCAGCGGCGCCACCGCCAATGCCTGCGCCCGCCTCCTGAAGCGGAGCGGCGCCAGGGCGGTGAACATTATCTGCTGGGCGCGGGTTGTGGCGAGCAAGGATGTTTGACAAGCGGTAGTGGCGTAGCAACGTTCGGACGTGGGATTGGAGGCAGGGTAAATGGCGCAGGTCGAGATCTACACGAAGGGCACCTGCCCCTATTGCGCCCGGGCCCGAAGGCTCCTTGAGGACAAGGGCGCCAGCTACGACGAATATGAGATCAGCAACGATCCGGACAAGCGAGCGGAGATGATCCAGCGGGCCAACGGGCGAAGCACGGTGCCGCAGATCTTCATCGACGGGAAGCATGTCGGGGGTTCGGACGACCTGGCGGAGCTGGAGCGGCGGGGCCAGCTGGACCCGATGCTCGCCTCCTGAATGCGGATCGCTCTCTGCCAGGCTCAGACGGGCATCGATCCGGCGGCCAATGCAGCCGACCTGACGCAAGCCGTGGCCGCAGCCGCCGAGGGGGGCGCGGAGATGCTGTTCACCCCGGAAATGAGCGGGCTGCTCGATCGGGATCGCGAACGGGCTGAGGCGCATCTCGCAAGCGAAGCGGAGGACCGCGTGCTTGCAGCCGTTCGCGAGGCGGCGGCGAAACGCGGAATCTGGGTCCATATCGGCTCGCTCGCCCTTGCCCATGAGCGGGAGGACGGGAAGCTCGTCAATCGCGGCTTCCTGATCGATCCGGCAGGGGAAGTCAGGGCCCGCTACGACAAGATCCACCTGTTCGACGTCGACCTTCCAACCGGCGAGACCTGGCGCGAATCGGCCGCTTATGCGCCGGGCGAGCAGCCGGCGGTTGCCCAGACGCCCGCCGGGACCCTCGGGCTTTCGATCTGCTACGACCTGCGCTTTCCGGACCTTTACCGCGCATTGACTGGAGCCGGGGCGACGATCCTGGCGATACCGGCAGCCTTCACGGTGCCGACCGGCGAGGCGCACTGGCACGTGCTTCTTCGGGCGCGCGCGATCGAGGCTGGAGCGTTCGTCGTGGCCGCCGCCCAGGTAGGCCTGCACGAGGATGGCCGCCGTACCTACGGCCACTCGCTGGTGGTCGATCCCTGGGGCAAGGTCATCCTCGACATGGGAAGCGAGCCAGGCGTGGGCTTTGCGGAGATAGATCCCGCGCAGGTGGATGAGGTGAGGGGACGGCTCCCCGCGATCCGTCACCGCCGGGCCATCCCAGAGCCCCGGCTCGAGCAGTGATCGTCTTCGACCTCATCTGCCGGCCCGAAGGCCATGTGTTCGAAGCATGGTTCGGGTCGAGCGAGGATTATGACCGCCAGCAGGAGCGGGGCTTGGTCGAATGTCCGCTGTGCGGTGCTCCCCAGGTAGAAAAGGCGGTGATGGCGCCCCGAGTGGGAGCGAAGGGCAATCAGAGGCTTCCGGGCGCGCGGACCGGTTCCGGCCTGGTCTCTTCCGACCCCGACGGGGTGAAGCGCATGCTTGCCGCGATGGCGGCGGCTCAGAAGCAGATCCTGGATCAATCGGAATATGTCGGCCCGCGCTTCGCCGACGAAGCGCGTGCCATCCACCTAGGCGAGGCGGACGTGAGGCCGATCCACGGAAGGGCCACTACTGAACAATCGGAGAGCCTGATCGAGGACGGCATACCGGTTGCTCCGCTCCCCTTCCCGGTGATCGAACCGGGCGAGGAGAATTGACGGGTGCGGCGGCGCGGCTTAACCAGCACGGGCTGGCCCCGTAGCTCAGCAGGATAGAGCATCAGATTCCTAATCTGAGGGCCACAGGTTCGAATCCTGTCGGGGTCACCATCTTTTTGACGCGCGGGAGCGGGCATGAGCCACTCGGATGAACCAGTAGACGGCGACCTGGTTAGCCCGCCCCCCCAAGTACCTGTGCCAGTCGAGGTGCAGGAGGCCGTGCGCACCCTGATCCGCTGGGCGGGCGACGATCCCTCGCGCGAAGGGCTGATCGACACTCCGAACCGGGTCGCTCGGGCGTGGAAGGAATATGCCAAGGGCTATGAGGAAGACCCGGCCCGCCACCTCAGCCGCACCTTCGACGAGGTCGGCGGTTACGACGAGATCGTGCTCTTGCGGGACATCCCCTTCCAGTCCCACTGCGAGCACCATCTGGCTCCGATCATCGGCAAGGCGGCCATCGCCTACCTTCCCGGCGACCGGGTGGTGGGCATTTCAAAGCTGGCGCGAGTCCTTCACGGCTTCGCCCGGCGCCTCCAGGTCCAGGAACGGCTGACCGCGCAGGTGGCGGACTGCATCTGGGAGCAGCTGGAGCCCAAAGGAGTCGCAGTCGTCATCGAGGCGAGCCACGCCTGCATGAGCGCTCGCGGAGTCAACACGCCGGGCGTGATGATGACCACCAGCCGGATGATGGGCGTGTTCAGAAAAGATGAGAGAAGCCGACGCGAAGTACTTGCTCTGATGGGCTATTAACAACCAGGCTTAAGCGCAGCGAACCGGCGGCGTTTGCGGATTCGCGGGTCTGGTGGTATGAAGCTGCATGGGTTTCAGCCCGCTTCGCCCCTTGTGCCTGTTGGGTCTGCATCGTCCAAGCAAGGCTGATATCAAACCGGCCGGATCGGACTACGTCACTGTCTGCGCGCGCTGCGGCAGGGGCCTGATCAAGAAGCGGTTCTCCAAGAAGTGGGTGCAGATGAAGACCCGCGAAAGCAGAGGCCGCAAGAGGCGCCGCTGAGAGATTTTCCGTACGCTGCGGCTTGCCTTGGCGGGCACCCTTTGTAGTCTCTCCCGCTGATCGAGCGGAAGGGGCGCTGCATGGACGGGCGAGCTGGAGCGGCAGAGGCAGGGGAGAAGACCCCGCTGAGGCGGGTGGTGATGGCAAGCCTGATCGGCACCACCATCGAGTGGTACGATTTCTTCCTCTACGGCTCGGCCGCCGCGCTCGTCTTCAACAAGCTGTTCTTTCCAAGCTACGATCCGCTGACCGGCACCTTGCTGGCGTTCGCCACCTATGCGCTCGGATTCGTGGCTCGGCCGGTGGGCGGAATCGTCTTCGGCCATTACGGAGACCGGATCGGGCGGAAGCGGCTGCTGATGCTGAGCCTCATCCTGATGGGCGTGGCAACGGTGCTGATCGGGCTCCTCCCCACCTACGCGCAGATCGGCATCTGGGCACCGCTGGCGCTCATCTTCCTTCGCCTCGTCCAGGGCTTTGCCGTCGGCGGCGAGTGGGGCGGAGCGGTGCTGATGGCGGCGGAGCATGGAGATGCCGCCCGGCGAGGTTTCTGGGCGAGCTGGCCTCAGGCCGGCGTGCCGGCGGGCAATCTGCTCGCCGCGGGTGTGCTTGCGCTGATGGCTGGGCTTCAGAGCGAGGCGGACTTCCTCGAGTGGGGGTGGCGGGTGCCGTTCGTGCTGTCGGCGCTGCTGGTCCTGGTCGGCTTCTATATCCGCAACCGGGTCAGCGAGAGCCCGATGTTCGAACAGGCGCTCGATGAGGCGGAGGTCCCGCCCAAGCTACCGGCGATCGACGTATTTCGCGAGCGGCCCCGAGCGCTCGTGCTGGGAGCCGGCCTGCGGGTCGGCGAGAACATCTCCTACTACATCCTCACCGTCTTCTCGCTCACCTACCTGGTGGACGTCGCTTCGGAGACTCGGAGCCTGGCTCTGAACGCGCTCCTGGTCGGAGCTGCGGTGCAGTTCTTCGCAATCCCTCTGTTCGCCCGCCTGTCGGACCGGATCGGGAGGCGGCCAGTCTACGCATTCGGAGCCTTCGGGCTCGCGGCCTGGAGCTTTTTGATGTTCGGCCTGCTCGGAAGCGGAAGCAACGCCTCGATCGTGCTGGCGCTGGTCGTGGGGCTGGTGCTTCACGGAGCGATGTACGGGCCGCAGGCCGCGTTCATCACCGAGCTGTTCCCGACTCGAATCCGCTATTCCGGAGTGTCGATCGCCTACCAGCTTACCTCGATCGTCGCCGGCTCGCTTGCCCCGATCATCGCGCTTGCGCTGTACCAGCGGTATGATTCCGCCTTGCCGGTGGCGATCTACGTCGGGGTTACCTGCGCGATCAGCGGCATCTCCGCGCTGCTTGCGAAGGAGACGAAAGGCGTGGAGCTGGCCGATATCCGCTAGGGGATTGCCTGCGCGTCCATCCACATCGTCTCCCAGACGTGGCCGTCGGGATCTTCGAACGACCGGCCGTACATCATGCCCCTATCCTGCGGGGGCCGAGTCTCGCGCCCGCCGGCGGCGAGCGCCCGCTCGGCGATGGTGTCGACAGCGTCGCGGCTGTCGCGGGAGATGCACAGCAGCACCTGGCAGGTATCGTGGGCGTCGGCGATCTTCTTGTCGGTGAAGCCTTGAAAGAACGGGTGGGTGAGAAGCATCACGAAGATGGTGTCGGAGAGCACCATGCACGCCGCCTGATCGTTGGTGAACCTGGGCTCGTTCACGGCGCCAATGGCTTCATAGAAGGCGCTGGCCGTTGGAAGATCGGCCACCGGCAGGTTCACGAAGATCTTGTGCGCCATTTTCTCGTCTCCATTTGGTGGCGAATACTAAAAGGCCGCCGGCTCGGTGGAGCGGGCGGCCTTTCTTGCAGCTCGGGGGGAAGCTCAGGCTTCCTCGTCCGTCGTCTCTCCGGCCGCTTCCTCAGCAGGAGCGGCTTCGGGAGCAGCTTCCGGGGCATCGGTAGCGATCTCGCCGGGCTCCGCATTCGGATCGTAATCCTCGGTGAAGCCCGCCGTGTCCTTCTCGAACATGTCGGCCATGACGTCCACGCCCTTCGCCTGAAGCTCGGCCTCTTCAGGCGAGCGGGCGACGTTGACGTGGATGGTGACCGAAACTTCCGGGTGAAGCGACACCCGCACATCGTGCATTCCGAGCGCCTTGATCGGGCGGTCGAGCACGATCTGGTTGCGTCCGACCTTGTGGCCGTCCGCTTCCAGCGCCTCCGCGAGGTCGCGGGCGGAAACCGAACCGTACAGCTGGCCGGTGTTGGAGGCCTGGCGGATCAGCTGGATGGTTGCGCCTTCGATCGCCTTGGAGTCCGCCTCTGCGGCGCTCCGGCGCTGCGCATTGTCGGCCTCGATATTCTCGCGGTTGGTTTCGAACACCTTGCGGTTGGCTTCATTGGCTCGAAGAGCCTTGCCGTTGGGAAGGAGGAAGTTGCGGGCGTACCCGTTCTTCACCTTCACGACGTCGCCGATGGCGCCGAGCTTCTCGATCCGTTCGAGCAGGATAACGTCCATGATTGGCTGCTCCTTATTTCACGACGTAGGGAAGAAGGCCGAGATGACGGGCGCGCTTGATCGCCTTTGCCAGCTCGCGCTGCTTCTTCGCGGAGACCGCGGTGATGCGGCTGGGGACGATCTTGCCGCGCTCGGACACGAAGCCCTGAAGCAGACGAACGTCTTTGTAGTCGATTGCCGGAGCGTCGTTCCCGGAGAACGGGCAGCTCTTGCGGCGGCGGAAAAATGGGCGTCCCATATGTCTGTCCTTCTCGCTTAGCTGTCGAAGCCGGTGTCGTCGTCGCGGTCGCGGCGGGGCGCGCGATCGTCGCGATCCCGGCGGGGGCCGCGATCGCCGCGGTCGCCGCGGTCGCTGCGCTCGTTGCGGCGCATCATGGCGGAGGGGCCGGCCTCGTGCTCATCGACCTTGATGGTCATGTAGCGGATGACGTCTTCGTTGATCTGGGTCTGGCGCTCCAGCTCCGCGACGACGCCCGGGGGCGCATCGACGTCGAGAAGGACGTAATGAGCCTTGCGGTTCTTGGCGATCCGGTAGGCGAGGCTTCGGAGGCCCCAGGTCTCGGTCTTGACGACCTTCCCGCCATTGTCCTCGATGATCTTGGTGGCGTTTTCCGCCAGCGCGTCCACCTGGGCCTGGGCCAGGTCCTGACGCGCGAGAAACACATGCTCGTAAAGCGGCATGGGTGCGCATTCCTTGTCTTGGCCGATCGCTGACGCCGCCCGATGCGAACGCCCCCCCGGCTGTCGTTCAAAATTAAACCGGGGCTGGAAGGTGACCTTCCGCCCCGGATGCGGTGCCTAATGGCTGAGACAGGCGCGAAAATCAACTGAAAGGTGCAATGGAGCTCGAAGTTGATCTTCGCAGCGCCGCTGACTAGGCGATCCCCCACACCTCCGTTCGCCCTGAGCTTGTCGAAGGGCTGCCCTTCTCTTGCTCAAGGGTGAGGAAAGGGCAGGGCTTCGACAGGCTCAGCCCGAACGGATTTAGCAGGGGGACGATTAGATGCGCGCATTCATCTTTCCGGGGCAGGGGAGCCAGGCGGTGGGCATGGGCAAGACGCTTGCCGAGGCCAGCAATGTAGCCCGGGAGCTGTTCCAGGAAGTGGACGAGGCGCTTGGTCAGAACCTGGCCCGGCTGATGGCCGAAGGGCCGCCCGAAGAGCTGATGCTCACCGAGAATGCGCAGCCCGCGATCATGGCCAATGCGATCGCGACGCTTCGGGTGTCCGGCATCTCCGTGGAAAAGGCGGACTTCGTCGCCGGCCACAGCCTCGGGGAATATACCGCTTTGTGCGCCGCCGAGACGTTCGATGTGGCGACCACGGCTCGGCTGCTGAAGCTTCGCGGACGGGCGATGCAGGCTGCGGTGCCGGTAGGGGAGGGGGCGATGGCGGCGCTGCTCGGGCTGGGGCTTGAGGCGGCGCAGGCCGTCGCCGAGGAGGCGGCGCAGGGCGAGGTGTGCACGGTTGCCAACGACAATGATCCTAACCAGGTGGTGGTCTCCGGCCACAAGGCGGCCGTGGAGCGGGCGCTCGACGTCGCCAAGGCGCGGGGAGCGAAGCGGGCCCTGCTTCTGCCAGTATCGGCGCCCTTCCATTCGCCGTTGATGGAACCCGCTGCCCGAGCGATGGAACAGGCGCTCGCCGACGCCGAGATCCGCCCGCCCCTCGTGCCGCTCTACGCAAACGTTACCGC
>DASYWC010000005.1:0-1589 GCA_035936615.1 Allosphingosinicella sp.
CTCCTCACATGCGCCCCTCGACTACGCTCGGGACGAGCGGGTTTGGCGAATGGCTGATTCTACTGACGTCCTCGTCATCGGCGCGGGCCATAACGGCCTCGTCTGCGCTTATTACCTCGCGGCGAAGGGCATGAAGGTGACCATGCTGGAGCGCCGCCACGTGGTCGGCGGAGCGGCGGTGACCGAGGAATTCCACCCGGGTTTCCGCAACTCCACCGCCAGCTACACGGTGAGCCTCCTCAACCCGAAGATCATCCGCGACATGCGGCTATATGACCACGGACTGAAGGTCGTGCTCCGCAAGATCGACAACTTCCTTCCCACAACCGGCGCCGATCATCTCCTCTCCGGCGCAGGCGGCCTCACCCGAAGCGAGATCGCGCGCCACTCGCCCAAAGATGCCGAGGCTTACGACGACTATTCGCGCGCACTGGAATCGGTGATCGCGATCCTGAAGCAGTGGATCCTCAGAGCCCCGCCCAACGCAGGCGGCGGCCTGTCAGACCTCCTCGCCCTCCTCAAGCTCGGAGGAGGTGTCAGCCGCCTCCAACTCGAAGAGCAGCGGAGCCTTTTCGATTTCTTCACCAAGTCGGCCGCCGACATCCTCCGCCGCTACTTCAGCACCGATCTTGTCCAGGCGCTGTTCGGCTTCGACGCAGTCGTCGGAAACTATGCAAGCCCGGAGACTGCCGGCTCCGCCTACGTCCTCCTCCACCACCTGTTCGGCGAGGCGGCGGGCGTGCCCGGAGCCTGGGGGCACGCAATGGGCGGAATGGGCGCGATCACCGAGGCCATGGCCAAGGCCGCGCGCGGCAAGGGCGTCGATATCGTGCTGGACGCGTCAGTCCAGGAAATCATCGTCGAGAAGGGCCGTGCGGCTGGCGTCGTTGCAGGCGGCAAGACCTACCGGGCCAACCAAGTGGTGGCGAACGTCCATCCGAAGCTGCTGTTCGAGCGGCTGCTCCCCTCCGGAGCGGTAGCACCCGACGTCGGCCGCCGAATGTCCGGCTATGCCAGCGAATCCGCCACCTTCCGGATGAACGTCGCTTTGTCCGAGCTGCCGCGCTTCACCTCGCTTCCGCAGCCGGGCGATCACCTCACCGCCGGAATCATCGTGGCGCCGTCGCTCGGCTATATGGACCGCGCGTTCATCGATGCGAAGCGGGACGGATGGTCGAGCCAGCCGATCGTCGAGATGCTGATCCCCTCCACGCTAGATGACAGCCTCGCCCCCGCCGGCGCCCATGTCGCAAGCCTGTTCTGCCAGCATTTTCCCTACGAGGTGCCCGGCGGCTGGGACTCCCGCCGAGAGGAAGCCGCCGACCACATCATCGCCGCAGTCGACAACTACGCGCCGGGCTTCAAGGCCTCGGTCCTCGGCCGCCTCGCATTGTCGCCGCTCGACCTGGAGCGCCGCTTCGGCCTCGTTGGCGGAGACATCTTCCACGGCAAGATGGGCCTGGACCAGCTCTTCTCCGCCCGGCCGATCCTGGGCCATGCCGACTATCGAATGCCGCTTCCCGGCCTCTATTTGTGCGGCTCCGGCGCCCATCCCGGAGGAGGTGTAACCGGAGCGCCGGGGCATAATG
>DASYWC010000006.1:0-14102 GCA_035936615.1 Allosphingosinicella sp.
TGGTGCGAGCGAAGGGACTCGAACCCCCACATCTTTCGATGCCTGGACCTAAACCAGGTGCGTCTACCAATTCCGCCACGCTCGCGAGCCGCCGGTCGCGGGCCCCTATAGCAGGGTAGCGATTGAGGGCAAGGCGCAGTGGGGAGCGAGCGAGGGAGTTCGGGCTCTTGCTTCCAAGCCCGAGCAGATCAGGACAAGGCTGCCGCATCCGGCGTCAAAATGGACCCGGAGCTGTTCAGGGAGGCAGAGGAGCGCGGCCGGGGCCTGAGCCCTGCTATCGGCTTTCCCCGGCGCCTGCGGCCGGCGCGGCAGCCTCGACTGGCTGCGAACCGGGCCGCCCCTTCCGTCCGTCGATGCGATTGACGAGGCCGCCCAGATAGTTGCCGAACTTAGCGCCCGAGGTAAAGACTGCAGATACTACCCGAGCCCTGAGAGGCTCAGGCACCGGCATGTCGTCAGCGGTGCGCTCGCGGATCGCCAACATCGCGGGCTGGGGCTTCGGCCCCTTTGCGAAAGGACCGAGCAGCGCCATTCCTACCAGCTTACCCGCCGTAAGCTTGAACGGCCCCTCCCCGTCGGGCCAGTCGCCTCCAGGGCTGAAGATACCAAGGTCGATCACCTGGCCGGCGACGGCCTTGAAGGTCTTGGATCCGAGCGAAAAGGCGGTCCCGCCGGCTCCCTCTATGACCCACGTATCCGGTTCGAGGGTGAGGAGATAAAGCCGCCGCTCCTTCTCCTTGAGAAGCGGTTTGGTCGACGCGATGCGAACCGGCACGTCCTTGCCCAGGCCCGACGGGGGTGAGCGCTTGCCGCCGCGCAAATCGCCACCCTCGGGGTCGTACCGGGCGAAGACGACCACACCGCGCGCGATCCCCTCATCATGGTTATGCACCTCGACAAGCACATAGGCTTTGGCCGGATCCAGGGCGGCTGGAATTTTCTTCAGCTGCTCGGCGGCCGTGGCGGGGACGGCGGCAAGCGCCAGCGAGAGAAAGCACGCAGTTCTCAGCAGCATTATTCCTTCATCCTCTTTCCGCTGGGTTTAGCGGCCGAGGCGAGGCCGAACAGCCGGTCGAGCCGCTCCTCTTCCGTCTTGATCCTGTCGATTTCACCCAGCAGCGCGTCGTCGGCTTCCATCCGGGCATAGCCCTTATCCGCCATGCAGGTGCGCTCAATGGAGCTCATCAGCCGCCGTTTCTCCCTGTTCCGCATCATCCCGGAGAAGAAGGCGGTCACCCCCACTGCGACCAGATTGGGACTGTGGGGAACGTGGACGTCGGGAGCCTTGGCGCCGCCGGCGAGCTCGCCGCACTCGGCCACATCGGCCATATAGCTTTCGCGGGAGACCCCCGCCTTGTTGAAAGAATAGCGCTGCGCGACGGCTGGAGTCGCAATGACCAAGATCGCGGCGGCGGCGCCTACGCGCCAGATGAACTGTTTCGACATGCCCCCTCGCTTCGAGAACAGGGAGCGCGCCCGGCTCTTCGCAACAAGAAGTAACAAGTTCAGCTACTTGTGCAAGAGGCTTTGAAGCACCCGCTTAGGCGAGCGACTTCTTCAGAAGCTCGTTCACCACCTGCGGATTGGCCTTGCCGGCCATGGCCTTCATGGTCTGGCCGACGAAGAAGCCGAACAATTTGTCCTTGCCGCCGCGATATTCCGCGACCTTGTCTTCGTTCGCGGCCATGACTTCGGCGATCACCCGCTCGATCTCGCCGGTATCCGAAGTCTGCTTCAGGCCCCGCTCCTCGACGATCAGCGCCGGGTCCTGGCCCGTTTCGAGCATGATCTCGAACACCTGCTTGGCAAGCGTCCCGGAGAGGGTGCCGTCGGCGACGAGGCTCAGCAGCTGAGCGCCCTGGGCGGGGCTGACAGGGCTCTGTGTGATATCCTTGCCGAGGCGGTTCAGTGCCCCGAACAAATCGGAAATGACCCAGTTGGAGGCCGCCTTGCCGATCTCCGCTCCCGACTTGCCGGTGGCCGCGAGCAGCTCCTCGAACCAGCGGGCGGTGGTGACATCTGCCGTCAGGACCGAGGCGTTGTAGGCGGAAAGGCCGAGCTCCTGCTCGTAGCGGTGGCGCTTGGCGTCGGGGAGCTCGGGGAGGCTTGCGCGGCATTCGGCGAGAAAGTCGTCGCTCAGCTCCAGCGGGAGCAGATCCGGGTCGGGGAAGTAGCGGTAGTCGTGGGCGTCTTCCTTGGAGCGAAGGCTTCGGGTGACGCCCTTGTCCGGATCGAACAGGCGAGTCTCCTGGACGACCTCGCCCCCATCTTCGATCAGGTCCACCTGGCGCCGCGCTTCGTGCTCGATGGTCGCCATGATGAAGCGCACGGAATTGACGTTCTTGGTCTCGGTGCGGGTGCCGAACTCCGCCCCCGGCCTTCGAACCGAGACGTTGACGTCGGCGCGCATCGAGCCCTGCTCCATATTGCCGTCGCAGCTTCCAACGTACCGGAGAATCGATCTCAGCTTTCGGACATAAGCCCCTGCTTCTTCGGGAGAACGCATGTCGGGCTTCGACACGATCTCCATCAGCGCCACGCCGGACCGGTTGAGATCCACATAGGAGAAGCTTGGATGCTGGTCGTGCATCAGCTTGCCCGCATCCTGCTCGATGTGGATCCGCTCGACTCCGATGCGCTTAGTACCGGCCTCGGTCTCGATCTCGATCTCGCCCTCGCCGACGATCGGGTGGTAGAGCTGCGAGATCTGGTAGCCTTGGGGCAGGTCGGCGTAGAAGTAGTTCTTCCGGTCGAAGCGCGACCAGGGATTGATCTTCGCCTCAAGGGCCATTCCGGTGCGGACCGCCTGGCGGACGCATTCGCCGTTCAGGACCGGGAGCATTCCGGGCATTGCGGCGTCGACCAGGCTCACCTGGGTGTTGGGCTCGGCCCCGAATTCGGTGGAGGCTCCGGAGAAGAGCTTGGCGTTGGACGTGACCTGGGCGTGGACTTCGAGGCCGATCACGACCTCCCACTCGCCCGTTGCGCCCTGGACTCGGTAGGTGCTCATTGAACGTCCAAATCTCGCTCGTCCCGAGCGTAGTCGAGGAGCGCTGGCACAGACTCCTCACATGCGCCCCTCGACTTCGCTCGGGACGAGCGGATCACGCGGTCGCGACCCATTACCACCAAGCCTCCGCTCTTGCCGTGAACCCAGCCCGTTCTTCGAAGGCGAGGCCGGCGTTGAGAATGCCCTGTTCGTCCAGGGCCTTGCCGACGATCTGGAGGCCGAGCGGGAGGCCCTGCCGGTCGAGGCCTGCGGGAACCGAGATGGCTGGAAGGCCGGCGAGGCTGGCCGGGACCGCGAACACGTCGTTCAGGTACATGGCGATCGGGTCGTCGGACTTTTCGCCGAGGCCGAAGGCGGCGGACGGAGCGGTGGGGGTGAGGAGAAGGTCGCACTCCTCCCAGACCCGCTCGAAGTCCCGAGCGATCAGCGCCCTCACCTTCTGCGCGCGGTTGAAATAGGCGTCGTAGAAACCGGCCGAGAGCACGTAGGTGCCGATCATGATCCGGCGCTTCACCTCGGCTCCGAAGCCCGCCGCGCGAGTAGCCTCGTACATCTCCGCGAGGCCTCCGGCCGCGGGGCTGGCCCGCATCCCGTACTTGACGCCGTCGTAGCGGGCGAGGTTGGACGAGGCTTCGGCAGGAGCGATGATGTAGTAGGTCGGGAGCGCGTATTTGGTGTGGGGAAGCGAGACCTCGACGATCTCGGCGCCCGCGTCGCGCATCCACTCGATGCCCTGCTCCCAGACCCGGTCGATCTCTTCGGGAACGCCCTCGATCCGGTATTCCTCGGGGATTCCGATGCGCTTGCCGCGGATGTCGCTCGAGAGGTTTGCTTCCCACTGCGGCACGTCGAGCTGGAGGGAGGTGGAATCCTTGGGATCGAAGCCGCTCATCGCCTCGAGCATGATCGCGCAGTCGCGGACGTCGCGAGCCATGGGCCCGGCCTGGTCGAGCGAGGAGGCGAATGCGACCATTCCGAAGCGCGAGCAGCGGCCGTAGGTCGGCTTCACCCCGGTGATCCCGACGAATGCGGCAGGCTGGCGGATCGAACCGCCGGTGTCGGTTCCCGTAACTCCGGGCGCGATCCGCGCGGCCACGGCCGCGGCCGAGCCGCCCGAGGAGCCGCCGGGGCTTAAGTCCGTGTTGCCGCCGTCGCTTCGCCGCCAGGGCGAGATGACGTTGCCCCAGGCGCTGGTCTCGTTGGACGAGCCCATCGCGAATTCGTCCATGTTGAGCTTGCCGAGCATCCCGGCGCCCGCTTCGAAAAGGTTTCCGCTGACGGTGGATTCGTAGACCGGCTCGAAGCGGCCGAGCATGTTGCTTCCGGCGGTGGTCTGGACGCCGTTGGTGGCGAACAGGTCCTTTATGCCGAGCGGGACTCCGGAAAGCGGCTTCAGGTTGCCGGAGGAGCGGTCGGAGTCGGCTTGCTCGGCGGCAGCGAGGGCGTGCTCGGGGGTTTCCACGA
This sequence comes from Allosphingosinicella sp., assembly GCA_035936615.1. Lineage (GTDB taxonomy): Bacteria > Pseudomonadota > Alphaproteobacteria > Sphingomonadales > Sphingomonadaceae > Allosphingosinicella. The sequence continues at coordinate 4,475 of DASYWC010000006.1, forward strand.
CGAACGCGTTAAGCGGCTTGGCTGCCGCGACCGCGGAGTTGAAGGCGTCGGCCACTTCCCGGGCGGAGAAGTCGCCGTTGCGGAAGCCATCACGGATTTGGGCGACCCCGAGATCGGTGAGGTCGGCCACTATTCGATCACCTTGGGGACGGCGAAGAAGCCGTGCTCGGCCACCGGAGCGTTCTTGAGCACCTCGTCGCGCTTGCCGCCGTCGGTCACCACGTCCTCGCGGAGGCGAAGGGTGTTCGGGATGACGGCGGTCATCGGCTCGACGCCCGAGACGTCCACTTCCTGGAGCTGCTCGATCCAGCCCAGGATGTTGTTGAGCTCGGGGACCAGAGCCTCCACCTCGCTGTCGGTCACGGCGATCCGGGCGAGCTTTGCGATATGGCGGACGGTTGCGCTGTCTACGGACATGGGAGCGCCCGCTAGCATCCGTGCATGAGGGCTTCAAGGCGGGTGATCGGGCAAACTTACCGCTTGAAACCTGGCCGCTCATGCTGATCTAGGCGCCGCGGGCCCTATCGGAGTTGATGAATGCTGGCGCGGCGCTTCCTGTGGTTCGTAGCGGCGATGGTCGTGCTGGTGCTGATCGGCGCGCTCATTTACCGCCTGTTCGCCGCCGAGCTGTTCAAGCGGGCGATGGTGCCCACCGTCGCGTTCGAGGAAGTGCCGCGGCCGCAGGGCCTGACCTACGCCGACGCCAGGATGTGGATCGCGCGGCCGGACATTGCGAACAATGTGTCGCTCTGGACTCCGCAAGGGGTAGAGCCGGGCGAGGAGCCGAAGGCGTCGGTCTTCTTCATCCATCCGACTTCTTATCTCGAGCGCTCGCGCTGGAACGCGGACATCTCCGACCTGGAATCGCAGCAGCGGGCGCGGCTGTTCGTCCGAAGTCAGGCGAGCGCCTTCAACAATGTCGGCGAGATCTGGGCTCCGAAATACCGGCAGGCGGCGTTCGGAGCCTTCCTCACCACCAAGGAAGATGCGCAAAAGGCGCTGGATTTCGCATATCAGGACGTGAGGGCGGCGTTCGACGCCTTCATCGAGCAGGCGCCGAAGGATCGGCCGATCATCCTCGCCGCCCACAGCCAGGGGAGCCTTCATCTGACGCGGCTGCTCGCGGAGCGGATCGCCGGCTCTCCCGAAGCGAAGCGGGTGGCGGCGGCCTATGTGGCGGGCTGGCCGATCTCGGTCAGCGCCGACTTGCCGGCGCTCGGGCTGCCGGCGTGCCAGACGGCGGAGCAGTCGGGCTGCATCCTCAGCTGGCAGAGCTTCGCCGAGCCCGCGGAGCCCAAGATGGTGACGGAGGTCTACGACGCGTCCGAGGGGCTGACGGGAGCATCGCGCGAGGGGACCGACATGCTGTGCGTCAACCCGCTGACCGGCACCGTGGGCGGAGCGGCCCCCGCAAAGGCGAACCTGGGCACGACGATCCCCAACGCTACCCTCACCGACGCGACGTTGACCGCGCCGGGGGTTCCGGCCCGGTGCGGAGAGAGGGGCTTCCTTCTGATCGGGGACGAGGAGCCGGACCTGGGGCCGTACAAGCTGCCCGGAAACAACTACCATGTGTACGACTACGCGCTGTTCTGGGCCAATATCCGGGCCGACGCCGAGAGGCGACTGAAGAGCTTCCTCGAGCGATGATCGTCACCCGGGCGGCCGACTTCCGCGATGCTCTGCCTGAGGGCGGGCGGCTGATTGGGCTGGACGTGGGCACCAAGACGATCGGCGTTGCCCTGTGCGATGCCCAGTGGACCTTCGCGACCGCGGCCGAGCTCATCCGGAGGGGCAAGTTCTCCAGGGACCTGGAGCGGCTGAAGGCTCTGGCGGCGCAGCAGCACGTGGCGGGGATCGTCGTCGGGCTGCCGCTCAACCTCGACGGAAGCGAAAGCCCGCGCACCCAATCGACCCGCGCCTTCGCGCGCAACCTGGAGCAGCTGAGCTTGCCGATCCTCCTCTGGGACGAGCGCTGGTCGACCCAGGCGGTGACCCGAAACCTGATCGACGTGGACGCGAGCCGGGCACGACGGGCCGAGCTGGTCGACAAGATGGCCGCGGCCTACATATTGCAGGGCGCGATCGACGCTTTGACCATGGGCTAGCCTGGCTTTAAGGCGGGTGTTCGATGGCCTCCTTTCCACACCGGCACCTGCTGGGCATCGAAAGCCTTTCCAAGGACGATGTTCTTTTCCTGCTCGACGAGGCGGAGGGGTGGATCGGCTTCAACCGGGGGCGAAGGAAGCAGGACGACCGGCTCTCCGGCCTCACCCAGATCAACTGCTTCTTCGAGAATTCGACTCGAACGCTCCTCTCGTTCGAGATCGCGGGCAAGCGGCTCGGCGCCCAGGTGGTGAACATGGCCGTCCAGCAGTCGAGCGTGAAGAAGGGGGAGAGCCTGATCGACACGATGCGGACGATCGACGCCATGCAGCCGGACGCGATCGTGGTTCGGCACGACCAGTCAGGGTCCGCGGCACAGATCGCAGAGGCGGTGAGCTGTCCGGTGATCAACGCCGGGGACGGGAGCAACGAGCACCCGACCCAGGCGCTTCTCGACGCTATCACCATGCGCCGCCGCAAGGGAAGGCTTGAGGGGCTGAAGGTGGCAATCTGCGGGGACATCCTGCACAGCCGGGTGGCGCGTTCGAACCTGCTTCTGCTTGCGATGATGGGCGCCGAGGTCCGGGTGGTTGGGCCGCCGAGCCTGCTCCCTGAGGCGGAGGCTCTGAACGGGGCCTCGGCGCACACCGACCTCGATGAGGGAATCGCGGGCGCGGACGTGGTGATGATGCTCCGGATCCAGCGGGAGCGGATGCAGGCGGCGGTTGCAGGCTCGCTCGACGATTTCCACAACCGCTACGGCCTCACCTGGGACCGGCTGCGCTACGCGGCGCCGGACGCCCTGATCATGCATCCGGGCCCGATGAACCGCGGCGTGGAGATCGAGAGCAGCGTCGCCGACCACTCCGAACGCTCAGCCATCCTGGAGCAGGTGGAAATCGGAGTGGCGGTGCGGATGGCCTGCCTCGACGTGCTGACCCGCGAGGGGCGCCAGGGTTGAGGCCTCAGCGGGAAGCCCACTGCATCGGAACGTCGCCGGACGCGGCCCGGACGAAGCAGGCGCCGCCCTTCCCCTTGATTGCGGCGCAGGCGCGCGCCGCCTCGGCCTGGCTGTCGAAGCCCGAGAGCGAGAGGCGGTGGAACTTGCCCTTTCCGGGGAGATCGACGACCGCGCTCACCGGCGAGGCGGAGCCGAGGGCGTAGCGCTTCCTGAGCTGCGACCAGCCCTCCGAGAGCGCGGCCACGGAATCGTAGGAAGCGAGCTGAACGACGAAGCGGCCGGTGGCGGCGGGGCGCGGCTCCTGCACCAGCTTCTTGGCTGGAGAAGGCTTGGCGGTTGGAGCGGGCAGCGATGCCTGCACCGCCTTAGGCCGGGGCGCTTCGGCAGGCACCGGCTTGTTGTAGTGGACCTGCACCGGCGGAGCTTCGAGCGGCTCTTCCAGATCTGCGTATGCGACTGGAGCCTCGGGTGCCGGCTGCGGCTGCATTTCCGCATGGGCGGGAGCTTCGGGAGCGGGAGGAGCGAGCGCCAGGCGGACGGGCTGTCCCGGATCCTGGGCGGGAGTGACTCCGAGCAGGCTCGCCACCTGGTCCCACTGGGCAGCGGGCTGAACGAAGCGGGCCCACTGCTCCATCCTGGTGGCCAGATCGGCGGGCGACAGATCCTGCGAAGCGGTGATCCTGGCGCGTTGCCAGTCTCCGGACAAAGCGTAGGCCAGGGCGAGGTTCTGGCGAACCCGACCGTCGGCGTCCGCGCTCCGGGACGCGGCTTCGAGCATGGTGACGGCACGGTCCGGATCGCCCGCCAGCGCATAGGCGAGACCCACGTCGGAGAACGGCAGGGTCTGGGCCAGGTGGTCGAGCTTCACGATCGCTGTGTGCTTCTTGCCGAGCGCGATCTGGGCGAGAACCAGGTTGAACATGGCGCGGCCGTTGCTGGGATCGAGCATGAGGACGTCGGCAAAGGCGGACTCCGCGGAAAGGAAGCGGCCGTTCTTGAGGTAAAGATCGCCGAGCAGCATCCGGTATCCCGAATCGCGCGGTGAAAGCTCGACTGCCTTTTCGACATGGCCGAGCGCCTGGCTGGTCTCGCCGCGCTGGATCATCTGCTGGGCGAGCTGGATCGACCTCGACGCCTGCTGCTCCGCGCTTGCAGCCTTCGGCGAGGCGGCGACGGGCTGGAACATGGAAGGCTTGGGAGCGGTGCTGCAGCCGGCGGTGGCGAGGGCCAGGACCAGCGGCGAAACCGCCATCTTCAACGCAAGACTATTCATACATCCCCCTCGGCTCTCAGCCGGGCTTTCTCGGGTTCGCCGGCACCTGCTCGGCAAGCGCGGCGATGTCGGGGCGCGACTGCAGGAACTCGTCCAGGGCTTCGGTGACGAGCTGCTGCGCCGAACGGCCGGTGACGGCGCAGGCGAGACGGAGCTTCAGATGACGTTCCGCTTCGAGGCGCAGAGTAAAGGCGGCCTTGGGCGTGGCGCCGCTCTGAGGCTTCGGCGTCTCAGCCGCGCGCTGCGGCTCGGCTTCCTGGATCGGCTTCCTGGGCTTGGCGGAAAGGACGATTCGCTCCTCTGCCGGCTCGGCGAAGCTGGCGGCGATGGCGGCGCGCTGCTGCTCGACCACCGGCGGAGCGGGCTCGAAGGCTTCCGGCTGCTCCTCGACCGGCTGCTGGCGGATTGGAACCACCGGCGGCCTTGCCGGCGCGGCGCTGCCCATGTCGTTCCAGCCCAGATCCTCCAGTCCGGAGCCGAGCTGCCCCATGCTCTGCGGCCGCATTGCGGGCTTGGCCGCGCCCTTGCGTGCAAGGAGGCCGGAGGAGAGAGAGGCGAACGGTCTTGCCTGCATCACGCTGCGCTCCACTTACTGGCTGACCACTCGGCGCCCGAAGCCGCCCATCGGGCGCGGCGCTGCGACGTGGAGGGCGGCGCCGTTGGGAGCCGAGAAGACGGTCCGGCGGAACTGCTTTTCCAGGCGGTCGGAGATATATTCCCAAAGCACGCGCACTTCGTTCGCCGACTTGCTCTTGGGGTCCGCCTCCATGACGGTCCGGCCGTCGATCATCGAAGCCGCGAAGTCGGTCCGGTGATGGAGTGTCACCGGAGCAACGGTGCCGTGCTGCGACAGCGCGACCGCGGCTTCCGACGTGATTCGGGCCTTGGGCGTTGCTCCGTTGACGACGAAGACGAGCGGCTTTCCGGCGCGCTCGCACAGGTCGACAGTGGCTCCCACGGCTCGGAGGTCGTGCGGGCTTGGGCGAGTCGGGATGACGACCAGCTCGGCAACCTGGATGACGCTCTGGATGGCCATGGTGATCGCAGGCGGAGTGTCGATGACCGCAAGCCGGAAGCCCTGCTGGCGGAGCACTTCGAGGTCCGAGCCGAGCCGGGCGACGGTGGTCTGAGCGAAGGCGGGCATCTCGGCCTCGCGCTCGTTCCACCAGTCCGCGAGAGAGCCCTGCGGATCGATGTCGATGAGGCAGACGGGGCCGGCGCCGGCCAATTCGGCCTGTACGGCGAGATGGCCGGACAAGGTGGTCTTGCCCGAACCACCTTTTTGCGACGAGAGAGCCAGAACGCGCATGTTTTCCCCTTGCCTTGCGGTCTTCTTGGAAAGGGGATGCACCCGCGGCTGCTAAAATCCAGTTAACGCCGCGGACACGTCGTTCCTGTCCCTTAACGAAATTTTTGCGCGTGCTCCTGTAGTGGGCCCGTCAAGACCCGCAGAAGGAATGGTGAATGGGAGCACGTCCGAACTTCACTGGAGCCACAGCCATGGCGTCGCCGTGGCGAAGGCGGCGCATGTGCCTGCTCCTCGGCGACCGGCCCGCCCCTGCCGGGCTTCGCTCGGTATCGGGCTCGGGCGCGTTCCTAGAGACGAATGCCCGGCCCGAACTCGGTGCCCGAGTGGCGCTCCGGCACCCGGAGGCGGGGGAGATCCAAGGCCTGGTGCAGGGGATTTCGCGCGACGGGATCGAGCTTCGCTTCGAGTGCGGCGAGAAGTCGGTGGCGTTCGCGCTTGCGGCGATCACCGCCGATATGAGCAGACCCGGCTTCTAGCCGGTCTCCCATTCGCTTCGGGCATAGCCCTGGGCGTAGAGCAGCGCCGTCAGGTCGCAGTGATCGATGCGGGCCCCGGCGGCCTCGGCGGCGGCGGGCTTGGCGTGGTATGCGACTCCGAGACCCGCGGCCTTGAGCATCGGGATGTCGTTGGCTCCGTCGCCGACGGCGAGCGTGTCCTCCACCGTCACCCTCGTGAGCGCCACCGCATCGAGCAACGCATCCCGCTTGGCGTAGGCGCCGACGATCGGGGCGCCCACTGTTCCGGTGAGCCTCCCATGTTCGACGTGAAGGTCGTTCGAGATGGAGTGGTCGAAGCCGATCGTCTTCGCCACCTCGTCGGCAAAGGCGGCGAAGCCTCCGGACACCAGGACGCACCTCGCCCCCTCGCGCTTCATGGTTCGCACCAGCGGGATCGCTCCGGGCGTGATCCCGACCCGCTCGTCGAGGCAGCGGGTGACAACGTTTTCGTCCAGCCCCTTCAGAAGCGCCACCCGCTGGGTGAGCGCCGCCTCGAAATCCAGCTCGCCGCGCATGGCGCGCTCGGTGACGGCGCTCACTTGCGCCTTGAGGCCGGCATAATCGGCCAGCTCGTCGATGCATTCCACGGTGATCATCGTCGAATCCATGTCGGAGACGAGGAGCTTCCTCCGCCGGCTCGCCTCCCCCTGAACGATCACGTCGACTCCGGGCAGAAGCCCCTCAAGCGCCGAGCGCGCGGCCTGAGGCGAAGCGGAGAGAAGAACGTCACAAGCCACGTCCTCCTCGATCCAGCTTCGGCCGGAGGGGGCGATCCCGGCGTTTCTAAGCGCGTCCTCGGCCGCAGAAATATCGCCGCTCGACAGCCTCTCCTTTGCTATCAGGGTCGCAATGAACATTTCTTCGCCTTCTCTGCCGCCGCTGGCGCTTATTGCGGGGGCCACCGCCAGCGGCAAGTCGGCACTCGCGCTGGCGCTCGCCCAAGCGGCCGATGGAGTGGTGATCAACGCCGACAGTGCTCAGGTGTACCGGGACTTGCGGGTTCTCTCCGCCCGCCCCAGCGAGGAGGAGGAAGCGAGGGTTCCGCACCGGCTCTACGGCTATCGGGACGGGGCGCAGCCCTGTTCGGCTGCCGCCTGGGCCGCCGATGCACGGGAGGCGGTCCGGGAGGCTCAGGCCGCCGGAAAGCTTCCGATCCTGATCGGCGGCACCGGGCTTTACCTTCGCACCCTGCTCGAAGGCATTGCTCCGGTTCCGGAGATCGAGCCTGAGATCCGGCAGGAAGTGCGGGCGATGCCGGTGGAGAAGGCGTTCGCGGCTCTGGTGCGGGAGGACATCCATTCATCCCACGGGCTTCGGCCCACGGACACGAGTCGGGTGGCTCGGGCGCTGGAGGTGGTCCGCTCGACCGGCCGAGCGCTCGCGGAATGGCAGCGGCACAAGGTGGGCGGGATTGCGACCGAGGTGGCGCTGAGGCCCCTGATCCTGCTCCCGCCGCGCGATTGGCTGACGGAGCGGTGCGATCGAAGGTTCGGGGAGATGATGGGGCCGGAGGGACTCGCCGAGGCCGGACGGCTGCTGGCTCGGAAGCTCGACCCCGCCCTTCCCGTCATGCGGGCGATTGGACTTGTCCAGATTGCCGCTTTCCTTCGCGGCGAGATCAGCCGTGAGGAAGCGCTGGCGGCGGGCCGCACAGCGACCCGGCAATATGCAAAGCGCCAATATACCTGGTTCAGCCGGCAGCCGCCGGAGGACTGGCCCCGCTTCTGGAAGCCGGTCGACGAGCCGGAGGCGCAGGAGGAGGCGCTAGCTCTGCTGCTATCGCGGGACCGCGAACAAGGTTAGGCAGCCCGGATGAACGTGTTTTTCGACGAAGATTGCGACCTCTCGCTGCTCCGGAGCAAGCGCGTGGCGGTGCTCGGCTACGGCAACCAGGGGCGGCCTCAGGCGCTCAACCTTCGCGACAGCGGGGTGGACCAGCTCGTCGTGGCCGCGCGCTCAGGGGAACGGCCGGAGGCGGAAGGCTTCGACGTCATGACGCCGTCCGAGGCGGCAGCCTGGGCCGACCTCGTGGTGATGCTGATCCCGGACGAGGTCCAGGCGCAGGTCTACAGGGAGGAACTGGAGCCGCATCTGCGCCCCGGAAGCGCCCTCGCCTTCGCGCATGGGCTCAACATCCACTTCAAGCTGATCGCGCCGCGCCCCGATCTAGACGTGTTCCTGGCGGCTCCCAAGGGCCCGGGTACGGCGCTTCGGCAGCTCTACGTGCAGGGCGCCGGAATGATCGCCCTGATCGCGGTGGCGCACGACTCCACCGGCTCGGCGGAGGCGCTCGCCTTGTCCTACGCCGCGGCGCTCGGGAGCGGCCGGGCGGGAATCCTCCCGACGAGCTTCGCGGAGGAAGCCGAAGCCGATCTGTTCAACGAGCAGGCCGTGCTCTGGGGCGCGATTCCCGAGCTGATCTACGCCGGGTTCGAGACCCTCACCGAAGCAGGGTTCGCTCCGGAAATCGCTTATTTCGAATGCGTTTCCGAGGTGAAGCTCATAGCCGATCTCATCTACGAGCGCGGCATTGCCGGGATGCGGGAGGCGATCTCCAACACCGCCGAATTCGCGGCGCTCCAGGGCGGCACCCGAATCGTTACCGCCGACACCCGAACCGAAATGCGCCGGATCCTTCGCGAGGTCCGAAGCGGCCAGCTTGCGCAAAAGCTGATGGAGGATGCAGCCGCCGGCTATCCGAAGCTCAAGGCGTCCCGCGCTAAGGCTGCCGGACACCCGATCGAGCGCGTGGGCGAGCGGCTGCGCCAGCTGAAGAAATGATCTTCGCCGAGACGGAGCGCCTGATCCTGCGCCGGGCGCGCGAGGAGGACCTGGAGCCGCTGGTCCGAAGCTGGTCCGATCCGGAGATGACCCGCTACACGGAAAGGAAGCCGGACGTCCGCGCGTTCCTTGTTGAGATGATCGCGGACATGCAGGTCAAGCTGCCCGGCGAGATGGAGCCCGGCGGGCCCTGGTATCAGTTCATGGTCGAGCGGCGGGAGGACGGGCTGCTCGTCGGCGATATCGGCGTCGGCTTCGGAATTCCCGGCGAGCGGCAGGTCGAGCTAGGCTACCGGATCCTCCCCCAATTCCACCGGCGCGGCTATGCCCACGAAGCGGTCGCGGCCGCCATCGGCTATCTCATTGCCGAGCACGGCATCCACCGCTTCGTCGCAGTTGCCGCCGCGCTTAACCAGCCGTCAGGAGCGCTGCTCCGCTCCCTGGGCTTTCGCCAGGAAGGGCATTTCCGCCAAAGCTTCCTGTGCAACGGCGAATGGCTGGACGACCATTATTACGCCCTCCTCGCCAGCGACTGGCGAGGCTGACCCGTCAGCGCCCTAACTTACCGGCGGCGCGCGATCAGCCGGTAGATGAAGAGGATGATGATCGCTCCGAGGGTCGCGGCGATGAACCCGCCTGCCTGACCCTGAGTGTACCAGCCGAGCGCGTTTCCGACGAAGCCGGCGAGCAGAGCGCCCGCG
>DASYWC010000007.1:0-16234 GCA_035936615.1 Allosphingosinicella sp.
ATTGAGCGGTGGTTGTCGGATCAAGGGAAACCACTCCCGGCGGCGCGAGTGGATCTACCATCTGCCGGGGATGCCCTATTACAACGAGACGCGCCCTGAGGCGATGTTCTGCACGGAGGCTGAGGCGCAAGCGGCAGGCTATCGCCGTTCGCGCGCTCGCTGAGGCGCTGTCCTTATGGCCAACGCCTCCCTAAGTCAGCGCGCTCCCTTTTTAGCCTATACCCTCTAGAGGCCGGAGTCTGGTCCCCAAACATTGGGGGTAGCAGCCGTCCGAATGGTGTGTGAGTGATATCGTAATCAAGAATCACTAGAGCCTACTCTGGTGTCTGAAGGGGGGAGTATCTAAAATGCGTATCTTGAAGCCGCTTGTGCTAACGAAAGTGGTGTTGGGTGTTGCTATTTGCGTTAGTTCGGTGCCTGCCATGGCCAATCCGTGCGTCGCTGGCGCTCAGGGCTGCGTATTGCCGTTCCGTGATGCTGTCGTAGCACAGCCGCAGCCTGTCGTAGAAACACCGGTCGCCGTTGCGCCCGTGGCAGAGCCCGTGATCCTCGAACAACCAAAGGACTTTCCCCTGCTGTTGGTCCTTCTTGGAGTGGCCGCAGCCGCGGTGGCCGCGTACCTCTTATTTGCGGATCTCGACAATGATGCTGAGCCGCTGAGCCCGTAATCCCGCACGAGCATCTCAGTTGCTGGCGCTTCCGCAGGTGGCGAAATGGGCTCGCGAGAGCGCGGGATGATCAACGGGGAGCCGCGGAATCATAGCCGCAGCCCCCCTCGCTGCGGTGAGGGAGCCGCCCCACTCGTGCCAGGTTGGGGCGCTTTCCTTAGGTCTGCTCTGGGTGGAAAGCAGACAATGGCAATGACCCCGCCTGCGCTTTCGCCGATGCATCACTTGGAACATCAGTTACCTCAGCAGGTTCAACGGCAGCAGCGCTGCTGCTGCTGCTGATGATGATGATGATGATGATGATCAGAACTACTCAGACCGGGAGCTGATGCATGGCTGACCAGATCCCACACGAAGCTTCACGTGAAGTCATGACACCGCCATCTCACCCGAATGCGATCGTAGTCGATGATGATCCAGCTGTGCGTTCGACGGTTGTGGCGCTGCTGGAGGAGACGGGACTTGCGGTCGTAGAGGCGAGTGATGCCTTCGAAGCATTCGAAGTCATCTGCGAGCGTCCTCACCTCGAGACTGCGGTTATTGATCTGCAAATGCCCGGCTTAGGTGGCGCTCAGCTTGCAGCGGTGATCGGCGACATGCGCCCGAATGTCGCTGTGGTCATCATTTCTGGTCAGAGCTCTCCGCTCGAGAAAGAAGTACCCGATCGGATGGTCTTCCTGCCGAAACCTTTTACCGGCCACGAGCTTGCGGCTGCGATCAACCGGGCGAGGGCTCAGACACAGGCGGAGCAAAGCACCCCTCCTGACAAAGCCTGAGGACAACCAAGTGTCCGCTTTAGGTCAAAGGCTCCCAGCGCAAGGGGAGAACGCCGGGAGCCGATAACTCGACCTCCCTCCTGGCGAGTCGGTCGACTTATATCACATTCGCGCATCCGGGCGCAGAGCAATCGGCTGCAGACGCGCGGCCCCCTTCTCAAGTTTGGGTACTGTAAAATGGAAACCGGCCCCCTCGTCTCCCTCGAGAGGAAAGCGCGCGACTAAGTCGCGCAACCGGAGAACTGCCGCTGTTTGGCAGGTGCGTCAATCCACCCCCATCACTCAGGCAGTTGGCAGTGGCTAGGCGGTAACTCTCCACGACCGCGTACCTGGTCGCATGCGTAATCTGCTCCTGGCGCACAAGCGAGGAGGCGCCAGGAGCAGATAACTCGGCCCACCCGGCGAGTCGGTGGATACGTAACACGCCTCGCTTGCCGCACCCCCTAACGTGGGTGAGTCAGGCGCTTGGCCGTAACGGGGGGCGGACGCGCGGCTCCCAGCTGTGGAGTGGGCTTCAGGGAGGGAGACCGGCCCTCTCGAGGGCGAGAGGATGTGTGCGGGCTCGAGTCGCACAAACAGGAAGCTGACTCCGTTTCGCAGCCGAGTCAATCGCCTACACCGGATGGGGAACCGGCTCCCGGCGCGACACGGATGAAGCGCACAGGAGCCGGCGACCCGACTGCCCACCCCAGGGTCGAGTCGCAAGAAACTTATCAGCACGGACAGACGCCAGGCAGGGCGATGATCCGTCTGCCCGTCGCTTTTCTGTGGATAAGCATGACGCGGCGGAGGTGGGGCCGTGGCTGACGAGAAAGCCAAGCTCCAGTGCAGAAAAGCCCTTTTCAATTCGCGGGTTCGAAAGAGGCCGACATCGGGCGCAGCCGAGACAAAAGGGGAACTTCGGTCTTGGGCCAGTTGTTTTTACCCTGGCATCAAGGAGATGAGCCATGATCGCGACAAACAAGTTCAGAGCTGCTCTACTTTCCTCTCTTGGGTCGCTTGCGCTAGCCGGGTGTGCAACAGTGGAGGAGGCAGCTGTGCAAGCCGTCTCGACCACCCATCATGCCACGCTGACTGGCGCCGAGGTCGTGACCTCTCCGGGTGACCCCGATGGCTATGCACGAGCACAATTGTCGATCTCAAACGAGCTTAACCAAATCTGCTACGACGTAGGGGATATTCGCAACCTTGCGCCTATCACCTCCCTCACCATCAACCGTGGACGCCGTGGCCAAGTTGGGCCCGCAGTATTGCGGATCACTCGAGCCAATGAAGGTGTTTGGAAGAACTGTGTCGGCCGGGCAGAGTGGCTTGAGCGAACCCTCGAGTACGCCCCCGGTGCTTTTTACATCCAGATTTCGACCACTGAGTTTCCAAATGGCGCCATCCGTGGGCAGTTTCACGACTAGCGCATTGTTGACTTGAGGGGCGGCCTTATGGCGGCCCCTCGATGGCGCCCGCTTTGTAGTCCACAGTCGTGGCCGACTGTTGCTTGCTGGCCTCCTCAGAGGCGGCGACCTGCAGATGGCACGAGGCAGGCAGCGCGATCCCAACGTGGGGCTCTCCACCTCAGGCCCTTGTGGTCACGAGGGTGGACGCCCCGGCTCCCCCACCGGGGCTCCTCCGGCAGCAATGCAAGTTCGATGCGCATGCCGGACCAAGGTTCAACTCCTGGCATTTCTCGCTGTTGCTGAGGGCTGCGCCGAGCCGTTCCTGCCGAGCGACGGGAACGGAGATGCAAGCGAGTAGATGTGCTAAAACATCAGAGCAGGAGGACTCGCAGGTGCACGACCTGATTTACCTGGAGAGGAGCGGCGCCATCTACCGCGGCTACCGGTCCGACGCTCCGATGGAGTACTGGAACGAGGCAATGCAGGTCTGGCAGCCATACAAGTGCCAGGGGCCGGTACCGCTGGGCTGGGCGCGGGAGGTATCTGCTGAGGAGGCCTTGGCGTTCATGAAGACGGAGGAGCGGAACAGGAGGGAACTGCCGCAGAACGCCTAGCGGCCGCGGCTAAAAGCCGCCGGCGAGGAAGCCGCTTGCTGGCTAGTTGCTCGTGTCGGCGCACTTGCCGCGCCACCACCTTGATATCCGCAGCTTAGTGGCCACATGCCGCCCCTGCCTCACCGGCCGCTCCCCACCCCCAACCTGGCTATTTGCGATGTCACGCCCAGTTCCCTCCGACTTCTCTGATCACGCCCGAAGCAAGACGAACCGTCAACTGGCGGAGAAATATGGCGTGGGAGAGAAGACTATCACCCGCTGGCGCAAGGAAACTGGCTGCACCGCCGCGATACGACGGTTTGCGAGCTCTTCTCTGCCCAAGCCTCAGGTTCCGTCGATCACCTCAGGGCCCGTCAGCGAGGCAGCACAGTTCCTCAGGAAGACCTTTCGGCCGGTCTACAATCGCGCGATTGAGGGTAAGGAGTTTCGCGGCCAGTACGTGGTTGGCACGCAGGTCCTCAGCGAGGACGAAGTCGTCGCACTGGCCGAGGAGAAGGGCCTGGGAGCCTATAATCGCGAGTTCCTCATGGTGGGCTAAAGCCGCCGATCTTTAGCTGGCGCCGTCGTTGATCCGGATCCAAGTATTTTAGGTACAGGGTTTTTCCGCCGCTTTGGCGACACTCAAGCACGAGTCCCGTGCAAGATTGACCGGAATCCCAATAATCTGTCTTGCGCTTCCCTGGAACGCAGGTGGCAGTCAAACAGAAGTTTTGGTCGAGCTTAGCTTTTGGCATGTGTGTCCTTTCGAATGTGATTGTGAAGGGTGCCCCGCTGGGGCTGACGTTCTGGCCCCAAGGGGGCGGTTATCCGGTGCGTCGAGAGCATGCCGGGCGATGCTCCCAGGGAGCCTTGCGTCGGGTTCGGAGTTCAGGCGGCGGACAGGCCGCAGATTTCCAGAGCCCTGAACCACGGCGGGAGCGGGACCCTGGAAAGCTGGCAATCTGGGAGCCGGTCCGGCCCGCCGTTTTCAGTTGTTGTCGTCGTCGTCCGACCTAAGAAGCCGGTACTGACGAAGGCCATGGCCCGCCGAGCGGTACATCCAGCGATGACGCAGAGGATCCTCGCCTTCGTACTTGTCGATTAGGTCACAAATGGTCTGGCGGCCAGCTTTCCAAAGTCCTGGGGATCACCTTCCAGTCTCGTGAGCAGCTTCGACACCGCCCGCGCGGACATGTAGTTTTGCGCGGCAAGATCCACTATCGCGTCGCGGCTGACAGCGTGCCCGTCGCATTCGAAGAACAAGCCTTCTTCGTTCCGGCTCCCGACGGTGATTCCATAGCACCGGAATAGATGAGCCAAATTCCGCACCGAAGCAGGCACAAATTCGGGGCAAGGGTTAGGAAAGCAGCACTCGTGCAGTAGCGGGTACCATTGAGCTTTGCCTGTTTCGAGCTGCAGCTCGCTGTGAGCACCTGTGTTAAGCCGTGCGCAACGAGCGCACCTGCCTTCAAAGTGAATGGGCTCGATCATGAGAGCGCCGGAGTGGCTTTCGTAAGGGCGGTAATGTTTATTGGTCATTGGACAAGTCTCGCTTTGCCAGGCGTGCTCCTGGCGATTGGTATGAGGCTTGCGTGAGAGCTGAAGGCAGCAGTACCGGACTGCATCGATCTTTACGAACAGAATCCAGGGATGCCGCTCGCGGCGTACGAACGCTTGCCCGGCGGCGCTAAGCGTCGGCTTCACCTAGCCGCAGTGGCTCTTCTCCAGACGCTAGATCTGGCTTATCGAGCGGGTGACGATTTCCGAGCTGCTAATTTGAAGACACATCTACTATTTCATGAAGGTACCCTCGCCACCCCTGGCGCCATCGAAGCAGGCGCTTTGAAGCACTGCCGGACCTTTCAGGATTGGAACGAGATTCGCGCCAGGCACGGCAAGGCGCTGCTCCCAGCCGACGTGACGATCTACTGACTCGCGTGCCCCAAACCCTACCCAAAGCTGGCTCTAAGGTTTGCGTGCCCTCCGCAGGACCCAGAGAAATTTCCTGTGGAAGGGGTGGTGCCGCTTAGGTGACTCGAACACCTGACCCCATCATTACGAATGATGTGCTCTACCAGCTGAGCTAAAGCGGCTTACCTGTCTGGAGCGGCGCGCATTATCAGCGGCCCCTGGCAAAGACAAGCTGCGGCCGCGGCGCCGCGTTAAAGGTTCCGCAACCATCCTCCTTCACTGTCATCGAGAGGTGGAAGGAACGGCGCGATGAGCGGACTCCATGCATTTGAAGAGGCGCGCGATCCGCTCCTGGAGTGGGGGCTGGACCTGCCGAACCGCGGCGGGCTCGACCAGAGGCGCGAGGCCGACCGTGCCTACCGCCGCTGGACGGCCATGCTTCGAGGCCGCATCTGCCCCTCGATCGAGGATCTCGAACCGGCGGGAGTGGCCGGTCCTCGCGACCTGCTGATGGATCTGAGGCACGACCCTTCCGACCCTGAGCTGGTCTGCGCCGGAGGCGCTCTGATCGCCGACTGCGGCAGGAGGGGGATGAGGCGGCTGTCGGACGTGCCCGCCGGCTCGTTCCTGTCGCTGCTCGCCGCCCACTGTCGCCACGTCACTTCCACCCGGCACCCGATCGCGTTCGAAGGGGAGGAAGCCGCATCCGACGGCCGCTCCATCTCCTACCGGGCCATATTGCTCCCGCTCTCGTCGGACGGAGAGACTGTCGATTTCGTCTACGGCACGATCGGCTGGCACGAGGCCGCAGGCCATGAGGCGGAGGAGGCGATATGGGCGGAAGTGGAGCGTTCGCAGGGGCCCGCCGTGGCGTCCGGCGTGTCTCCCATCTGGCCTCAGCTAGCAGGGGACGGCCCGCAAGCGCTGCAAAGCGCCTGAGGCGAGCGCCGAAGAGCAGCCGCAACCTCTCCGGGAGCCTTGCCGCCCTCCCCTTCGCATCGCTATAGCGCCGCCCGAGGCCGACGGCACCCTACCGCCGTCCCGGCGCCCGGGAGCTGATACTTATGAGCGCGGACAATGTTACTGGAGCCGAGGCCGCTTCCGAAGGAGGCGCCGCCGGTAGCATGTCCTCGGAGGGCGTCGTCGACGAGCGCCTGGTCGCCTCGTTCAGCAGGGTCCTTCGAAGCGGAGCCCTCCCCGGAGAGATCGCCGGCTTCTCGGATGACGACCTCAAGGCCGCCGCAGCCTTCGTGGCAGGCTGCGCCAGGCGCCGCCCCCCTGGAATTGCCCTGATCCGCCTCGAATCGGTCGGCGGAGCCGTGGGGCAGCGCCGGATGAGGCTCAGCATCGTCAACGACGACATGCCGTTCCTCGTCGATTCAGTCGCCGCGGCGATCGCGGCGAAGGACCTCATCATCCACCGCCTGCTCCATCCGGTGGTCTGCGTCGAACGCGACGACCACGGCTGCCTGACCATGGTCGAGCCGCTCTGCCCCGACCGCCACCGCCGCGAATCGATCATGTACCTCGAGCTCGATCGTGCCGACGCGCGGGAGCGGCGGGAGCTCGTCTCCGAGCTTCATCGAGTCCTCGCCGACGTTCGAGCCGCGGTCGCAGACTGGGAGGCGTTGCAGGCTCGGATGCGGGCCGACGCCGACGCAGTCGCCGACGAAGAAGGCGCGGCGCTTCTGCGGTGGTTCGCGGACGGGGCGATGACCCTGCTCGGCCACGAGGTTCAATGCTCGCAATCGGCTGGAGAGCAGCCGCTCGGAGTGCTGAGGCTGCCCGGCGACTCGCTCTGGTCGGAAAGCGCGTGCGCCGCGGCCGCGGAGCATTTCAGGGACGGCGGAGCTTCTCCGCTGATCGTCAAGGCGGACCGGGTATCGACCGTTCACCGCCGGGTGCCGTTCGATCTCGTGATCGTTCCGCTTTGGAACGGCGACGAGGTCGCCGGCCTTTCGGTCCATGCGGGCCTCTGGACCAGCCAGGCGCTGACCGCGCCGGCCGAAGAAGTGCCCGGGCTTCGAAGGCGGCTTTCGGCGCTCGAGGAATATTTCGGTTTCGATCCCAAGGGCCACGCAGGAAAGGCGCTTCGACACTCGGTCGCCTCGCTCCCTCGGGACCTCCTGCTCAGCCTCACTCCCGAAGACGTGAAGGAGCTGGCGGTCACCGCAATGTCGCTTGCCGACCGGCCGCGCCCAAGCCTGATGCTGCTTCCGAGCATATTGAGGCGGCACATCTTCGCCTTCGTCTGGCTTCCGCGCGACGAGCTCACCACCCAGCGCCGGATCGCGATCGGCAAGATGATCGAAGAGTCGGTCGAGGGGAGCATCAGCAACTGGTCGGTCGAACTCGGCGAGGGGGAACTGGCTCTGATCCGGTACATGGTGGACGTCCGCGATGGGGCGCCCGTGACCGACAACGAAGCGCTCGACCGCCGGCTGGTGGAGATGGTGCGCGGCTGGGAGCCGAGCGTCGAGGAAGCGCTTGTGGAGATGGTCGGCCCCACCCGCGCCACCCGGCTGACCATCGGCTTCATCGACGACTTCCCCGAAAGCTACCGGCTGCGAACCCGGGCGGAGGACGCGGCCCAGGACGTGCTCCGGGTAAGTGAGCTCAAGCGCCCGAGCTCGCGCGATGCCAGGCTCTATCACAAGGAGGGCGACGGCCCGCAGAGGCTTCACCTCAAGACCTACCGCCTGGAGGATGTCATCCCGCTTTCCGAAGCGGTCCCGGTATTCGAGAACTTCGGATTCAGGGTGCTCGAGGAGCAGCCGACGCCGCTCGGAGGAGGGCAGGTCGGCTATATCCACGACTTCATGCTGGAGGTGGGGACAGGCGAAGCCACGGACGTGCTCCAGCGCGCGAAGCTCGTCGAAAAGGCGATCGCCAGCGTGCTCGAAGGGCGCGCCGAGGACGATCCGTTCAACGAGCTTCTGGTCGCGACCGGCCTTACCCAGCGCGACGTCGTTCTGTTCCGGGCCTGGTTCCGCTACCTTCGCCAGACCGGCCTTGCCTACAGCCTCTCCACCGTGGTCGAGTCGCTTCGGCGGGCGCCCGAGGTCACTCGCGGGCTCATCGCCCTGTTCGACGCCAAGCACGATCCTTCGCTCCAGGGCTCCCGCGACGGGGCCACCAAGGCAGCCGAACGCACGATCACCGAAGGGCTGGCGCAGGTCGCGGCAATCGACGAGGACCGGATCCTTCGCCTCTTCCGCCGGGTGATCGCGGCCACGGTTCGAACGAACGCCTTTGCGGCTTCCGGCCAGGAAGCGCTGGCGTTCAAGCTCAACTCCTGCCTCGTCCCCGGCCTGCCCGCCCCCGTGCCGTGGAGGGAAATCTGGGTCTATTCGCCGCGTGTCGAGGGCATTCACCTGCGCGGAGGCCCGATCGCCCGCGGCGGCCTTCGCTGGTCGGACCGGCGCGACGACTTCCGGACCGAGATCCTGGGCCTGATGAAGGCTCAGGTGGTGAAGAACGCGGTGATCGTTCCAACAGGCGCAAAGGGCGGCTTCTACCCCAAGCTCCTGCCGCCGGTGGCCGACCGTGAAGCCTGGCTTGCGGAAGGCACCGAGTCCTACCGGATCTTCATCCGGTCGCTTCTGTCGGTCACGGACAACATCGTCGAGGGGAAGGTCGTCCACCCGGACGACGTTACGGTGCTGGACGGAGACGATCCCTATTTCGTCGTCGCGGCCGACAAGGGGACCGCCACCTTCTCCGACGTGGCCAACCAGATCGCGGTCTCGCGAGGCTTCTGGCTCGGCGACGCTTTCGCAAGCGGCGGAAGCCAGGGCTACGATCACAAGGCGATGGGGATCACCGCCCGCGGCGCCTGGATTTCCGTTCAGCGGCACTTCGCGGAAATGGGCGTCGACGTTCAGACCCAGCCGATTTCGGTGGTAGGCTGCGGCGACATGTCGGGCGACGTGTTCGGCAACGGAATGCTTCTGTCGAAGTCGATCCGGCTGATCGCGGCCTTCGACCACCGCCACATCTTCATCGATCCCGATCCCGATCCGGCACCCAGCTGGGAGGAACGGGCCCGGCTGTTCCAGCTTCCGCGCTCCAGCTGGGAAGATTACGACAGGGACCTGATCTCCAAGGGCGGGGGAGTCTTCCCGCGCAGCCAGAAGTCGATTCCGCTGACCTCGGAGATCAAGCTCGCCCTGGGCCTGTTCGTCGACGAGATCGATCCTGCCTCCCTAATCAGCGCGATCCTGAAGGCGCCGGTGGACCTTATCTGGTTCGGCGGGATCGGCACCTACATCAAGGCGAGCAGCGAGAGCCACTCCGACGTCGGCGATCCCGGCAACGACACGCTGAGGGTGAACGGTAACGATCTTCGGGCCAAGGCGATCGGCGAAGGTGCAAACCTCGCGATCACACAGGCGGGGCGGATCGAATTCTCGCAGGCGGGCGGGCGCATCAACACCGACTTCATCGACAACAGCGCAGGCGTCGACTGCTCGGACAACGAGGTCAACATCAAGATCCCGCTGAACCGGGAGATGGCGGAAGGGCGACTGACGTTCGAGGAGCGCAACGCCCTGCTTGTGGCGATGACCGAGGAAGTCGCGCAGATCGTGCTCGAGGACAACCGGCTTCAGACCCTCGCGCTCTCCATTGCCGAGCGCGGCGGGGCCGGAGCGCTTCCGCCGCTGGTCCGGGCGATCGAGCTGCTTGAGGAGAGCGGGCGCCTCAACCGAACGGTGGAAGGGATCGACAGCAACGAGGAGCTGCTCCGCCGAGCCCAGGAAAACCGCGGCCTCACCCGACCGGAGCTCGCAGTCCTGCTCTCCAATTCCAAGATGGCCCTTCAAGAGGCGATCGAGAACGGGAAGCTCTCGGCCGATCCGACGCTCACTCACGAGCTTTGCGACGCCTTCCCGCAGATGATGCAGGACCGGCACGGGGACGCGATCCTCGCTCACCGCCTGCGAAGGGAGATCATCTCCACCAAGATCGCCAACCGCTTCGTCAACCGGCTCGGGATCACGGCTCCCTTCTCGATCACCGAGGAAGAAGGCGCCTCGCTCGCTCAGGCGGCGGCGGTGTTCGTAGCGGCCGAGCGCCTGTTCGGGATGCGGGAGCTGTGGCACGAATTGGATACGACCGACATGCCGGAGCACGTCAGGCTGGAGCTGTTCGAACAGGCCGCAAGAGGCCTCCAGTTCCACATGTCGGATATCCTCCGCTGCATCCCGGCCACCATCAAGCTCAAGGAGATGGTCGAATGCATCCAGCCCGGCCTCGCCAAGCTCAACGGGGCTGTCGAGGGATTGCTTCGCGACGAGGCCAGGACCCAGGCGGCGGCCCAGCGGGCGCGGCTGGTCGCGATGGGCGCTCCCGAAGCCATTGCCGACCGGATCGTGCGCCTGTTCGAGCTGAACGGGGGGATCGGAATCGCGATCCTCGGCCAGAAGCTCAATCTCGACGAGATCGCGCTCACCCACGCCTATACCAAGCTCGGCGAAGCCTTGGGGCTCGACTGGGCACAGACCGCCGCCAACCGCTTCGCTGCAGGCGACCAGTGGGAGCGGCTCCTTACCGCGGGCCTGGCTCGGGATTTCGAGCAGCTCCGCCTGGAGTTCCTGGAGCGGCACCGAAGCGACGACCCCAAGGCTGCGGTGGACCGGTGGGTGGCTGCGCAGGGGCCGAGGGTCGACCAGTTCCGGCGGATCGTCGAGAGGGCTCGAACCGCCCCGGTCACGACTGCTCCGATGCTTGCACAGATCGCCACCCAGGCGCGGGTGCTGCTCGCCCGCTAGGCCGTCGCCCTCGCGAACAGCCACACCCGGATGGCGCTCGCGAGGTTGGGAGGATCGGCAGCCTCCACGCGCTCGGCGTCGATCCTGGCCACCAGCGCGTTCAGCGGCAACCCCTCCGCCTCGGCAGCCTCGCGCAGGGCGTCCCAAAAAATCGGCTCAAGGCTGATCGACGTGGAATGACCGGCGATCATCATCGACCGCTTGACGGGTCCTCCACCCGTCATTGCGAGGAGCGCAGCGACGCGGCAATCCAGTGCTGAAGCCGCCGCACTTCTGGATCGCTTCGCTTCGCTCGCAATGACGTAAAGAGCCTCACCGGCCCTAATACATGTGCTGGCCGCCGTTGATGCTGAGCGTGCTGCCGGTCACGAACCCCGCATCCTCCGCCACCAGGAAGGCAACCCCCCGAGCGATCTCGTCCGCCCGGCCGAGCCGGCCGACCGGGACCCGGGCGACGATCTTCGCGAGCACGTCCTCGGGAACGGCGGCGACCATCTCGGTGTCGATATAGCCTGGAGCGATCGCGTTGACGGTGATCCCAGCCCGGGCTCCCTCCTGCGCAAGGGCCTTGGTGAAGCCGTGAATTCCCGACTTGGCGGCGGCATAGTTGACCTGCCCGTACTGCCCCGCCTGACCGTTGATCGAGCCGATGTTGACGATCCGCCCGAACTTGCGCGAGGTCATCCCGTCGAACACCGCCTTGGCCATGTTGAAGCAGCCGCCCAGGTTCACGTCGATCACCTCTTCCCACATCTGGCGCGTCATCCGCTTCATGGTCGTGTCGCGGGTGATGCCGGCATTGTTCACCAGAACGTCGACCGGCCCAAGCTCGCTTTCGATCTGCTGCACCCCGGCGATGCAGGCGTCGAAATCGGACACGTCCCACTTGTAGGACTTGATCCCGGTGCGTTCGGTAAAGGCGCGCGCCTTTTCCTCATTGCCGGCATAATTGGCAGCGACCGTCATTCCCATGTCGCGAAGCGCCAGGCTGATCGCCTCGCCGATGCCGCGGGTTCCTCCGGTGACGATTGCGACGAGTGCCATGCATAATCTCCTGCGGTTTGTTTTGTGCTGCCCTATGCAGCGCCTACCCAACCTTCAAGTTCCCGAGCCAAAATGCTGCGCAGCATTTTCATTCCCGGAGGGCTGTCGTTGAGGCAGGGAAGATAGGCGAAATGAGCGCCTCCAGCGGCCATGAACGTGTCCCGGCCGCGGATCGCCAGTTCCTCCAGGGTCTCCAGGCAATCCGCCGAAAAACCCGGCGCGATGAGCGCGACCTTCTTCACGCCCTTCGCAGGAAGCTCCGCCAGCACCGCGTCGGTGGCCGGCTCCAGCCATTTGGCCCGCCCGAAGCGGGACTGGAAGGCGACCAGCAGCTCGCGCCCCATCGCCTCGCTCAGCAACCGAGCCGTCTTTCGGCAATGGCAGTGATAGGGATCGCCCAGGTGCAGCGTCCGCTCCGGCATTCCGTGGAAGCTGGCCAGGACCGCGTCGGGCTCGAAGTCCAGCGTCGCAAGACTCTCCTCCACGCTCTCCTTCAGTGCTTCGATATAGGCGGGCTCGTCATGGTAGGGCGGAAGCGTCCGGACCGCCGGCTGCCAGCGCATCCGACGCAGGGCTGCAAAGGCTTCGTCATTGGCCGTGGCCGTCGTTGCTGCGCAATATTGGGGGTAGAGCGGAGCGATCAGGATCCGCTCGCACCCTTGAGCCTTAAGAGCGCCGATACGCTCCCCGATCGCGGGGCGACCGTAGCGCATCGCGTAGTCCACCTCCACGCCATCGCCGAACCGCCCCTCCAGCGCCTTCGCCTGGCGGCGAGTGATCGCGGCGAGCGGCGACCCCTCCTCGCTCCATACCTGCTTGTAGGCGTGAGCAGACTTCTTCGGCCTGGTGTTGAGGATGATTCCCCGAAGGACCGGTTGCCAGACGAGCCGCGGTATCTCAACCACTCGAGGGTCCGACAGGAACTGCTTCAGGTACACGCGGACCGCCCCCGGCTCCGGCAGATCCGGCGTCCCGAGGTTGATCAGGAGGAGGCCGACCTTGGGCTGCGGCACTGCTGGATGGTCCGGAGGAGGAATCATGCGCCGCTCCCTAGCACGAGCGGAAGCGAACGCAGCCTCCGTCCGGTAAGGGCGAACAGTGCGTTGGCGATGGCCGGCGCGACGCTCGGCACTCCGAGTTCGGTCACTCCCCCCGGCTCCTCCTCGCTCGGCACGATCTCGACCGTGACCTCCGGCGTATCCGCAAGCCGCGGAAACGCCAGCTCCCGCAGGTAGCGCCGGTCGGGGAGGCCCCGCTCAAGCCGGATCGGATTGCCGGCCGCCCCCGTGATTCCATAGACGATCCCGCCTTCGATGAGCTGCCGGACGATGTCGGGGTTGACCACTCGCCCGCAATCGACGGCTGCAACGGCTCGAAGCACCTTCACCCGCTGCTCCTCGCTCACCTCCACCTCGACTAGGGTCGCGACATGCGATCCGTAGGCGCTGTGGCAGGCGATCCCCATCGAGCTTCCCGGCTGCCCGCCGTCCCAGCCTGCAAGCGCCGCGGCAGTCGAGAGCACCCGGGCGAGCCGCGGGTTCTGCCCGAGCATCTGCATCCGGAAGGAGAGCGGCTCGATCCCGGCCTTGCGCGAAAGCTCGTCGACGAAGCATTCGTTGAAGAAGGCGGTGAAGCTGTGCGCGCCCGAGCGCCACAGGCCGGTGTCGATCCCGATGTCCGCAGGCGCATAGTCCACGCCCACTGCCGGGATCGCGTAAGGGGGCGCCGCCCCGGCCACCGCCGCTTCCTCCTCTCCGCTTGTCGCTCCGATCCTCTCCATCACCTGGGCAGGGGTGGGCGGAGCGGCGATCCGGCTCTGCCACGCCAGGATTGTGCCGCGCGGGCTGATGCTGGCGCTGATCGTCGCTCGGGCAGGCGGTCGGAAGGTGTCGTGGAGGCTTTCCTCGATCCGCGACCAGACCAGTTGCACCGGCCGCTCCAGCTTTATCGCGATGATCGCCGCCTGCTCAACCGCGGCCATTTCCAGCTTCCGCCCGTACCCGCTTCCGACCAGCGTGGGGTAGAGCGTCACCTGCGCCTCGGGGAGACCCGCCGCCCGAGCCGCGGCGGCCCGAGCAAGGCCCGGAGCCTGCGTCGGAGCCCAGACCTCCAGCCGATCCCCGGTCAGCCGGGCCGTCGCCGTCAGCGTTTCCATCGGGGCGTTGGGAGCAAGCCCCACCGAATAATGGGCTCGAAAGGCTTGGCCGCCTTCAAGCCCCGCTGCTGGGTCGCCCTGTTCGAGGACGCTGGTCGCCTCGCTTTCCATGGCCCGGCCGAGCGCTGCTTCGATGCTGCCGCTGTCCGGAACCTCCCCCCGGGTCTCGAACACCGGCTTCAGAGCCTCGACTCCGCGGTTGGCGGCCCACCAGTTGGTCGCCACCGCCGCAGCCCATCCGGGGCGCTCCAGCACCGCCAGCACTCCCGGAACCGCATCCGCCGCAGCCCGGTCCACCTTGACGAGGCGGCTGGCGCCCCGCGGCCCCTGCCGAACCGAGGCGTAGACCATCCCCGGCAGCCGAACGTCGGCCGCGAACTGAGCCGAGCCGTCCACCTTGGCCGGAAGGTCTATGCGCGGCAGCGACTGGCCCGTCAGCCGGTTGTTCGGCCCGCCGCGGACGGGAAGAGGGTCCGGCACGTCCAGCTCCGCAGCTTCCTCGGCCAGCGAAGCGAAGCTTAAGCGCTCCGGCCCGTTCACAACAAACCCACCCACAGTGTCGAGCGTCTGCCAGTCCGAGTCCCAGCGCCTCGCAGCCGCCTTCATCAGCAGCGCCCGAGCCGCGGCCCCCGCCTCCCGCAACGGACCCTCGAACGCCCGCACCGAAGTGGAGCCGCCGGTCATCATCAGCGCCGAGGCAGTCGCATATCCGGTGTCCACCGACTCATCCGCCAGCAGCTTGTTGGCGTAGATCGGGCTTAGCGGCGCCGGCTCGACCGCGACGGTCCTCCAGTCGGCCCCAAGCTCGTCCGCGAGGATCTGCGGCAGGCTCGTATAGGTGCCCTGGCCGATCTCCGCCTGGGGCACGGCCACGATCACCCGCCCGTCGACCCCGATTTTGAGATATGCGTTGAACAGCGTCTCGCCCGCCGCTGCCCTGAGGTTGGGAGGGTAGCTCCTCGGCCAGAACGCCCAGGCAATCAGAAGGCCCGCGCCCGCTCCACCGCCCACCAGCAAGCTTCGCCGGCTGACCTTGAACCTTGAGCCTTTCGCCGCCGCCATCATCGCTGGGATAGTGGCGTCATTCCTCCTCCTCCGCCAGCTCGGCCTGGTAGCGCTCGCGCAAGGTCACCTTGTCGATCTTGCCGGTTCCGAGCTTGGGCAAGGGTTCGTCCTCGAACCAGATGTGGGCGGGCAGCTTGTAGGGCGCGAGCTTGTCCTGGAGGAAGCCGAGCATCGCTTCCTGGGTCAGGGTCCCGTCCTCCTCGCTGTAGATGACCGCCGCCGGCACCTCGCCAAGACGCTCGTCCGGAACTCCGAACACGCAGGCTTCGGACACCTCGATATGGCTGTAGCAGGCCGCCTCCACTTCCTGGCAGCTGATATTCTCGCCGCCCCGGATGATGATGTCCTTCTTGCGGTCCACGATGAACAGATACCCGTCCTCGTCCAGATAGCCGATGTCCCCGGTGCGCAGGTAGCCGTCGGCGGTAAAGGCGGCTTCGGTCGCTTCCGGATCGCGCCAGTAGCCCCTGATGTTCGCGGCCGAACGGATTGCCACCTCGCCCCGCTCGCCGACTTCCAGGTGCCTTCCGGACTCGTCGATGATCGCCAGCTCGACGATCGGCTTTTGCGGCCGGCCGGTGGAGGAAGGCTTGTCCGCATAGTTCGACCAGAAGTTGGAGCAGCCGACCGCGTTCGTCTCGGTAAGCCCGTAGCCCAGAGCGGGCTGAGCGCCTTCGAAGCTTTCCTGGAGCCGCTTCACGTGGCTCACCGGGCGCGGCGCCCCGCCGGCGGCAAGGTCGGTCAGCGACGACAGATCGTATTTGTCCCTGTCGGGATGCTGCATCAGCTCCAGGCTCATCGTCGGCACCCCTACGAAATAGGTCACCGTCTCCTGCTCGATCAGACGAAGCGCCTCCCCC
>DASYWC010000008.1:0-7219 GCA_035936615.1 Allosphingosinicella sp.
TTGGCCGTGATCGGTTCTTCTTCGTCGCTGGCCCGGCTGAAGACGGTTCCGAGCAGGACGAGCACGAACACGAACGCAAGTCCGGTCAGGCCGATGCGAACACGCTGCATTGCTCTGCAATTCTCCCCGCCGCCGATGCGCCAGCATGATCGTAGCGCAGGGCTCCGGCCATGTCGAACCCCGTGCAAGCGCGGTATCCGCGGCCCTTCGCCATCTCTCCGGCGGCAGCGGGGTGCATCGGCCACCCGCCCTTTGGACAGTCGGCATTTCAGCGGCTAGTGAGCCGCCCATGAGCGAATCCCGGATCACCCCAGAAACCGTCGCCGAGCACGGCCTCTCTCCGCAAGAATATGAGCGGGTCCTCCACGCCATGGGGCGCGAGCCGAACCTTACCGAACTCGGAATCTTCTCGGTGATGTGGTCGGAGCATTGCTCCTACAAAAGCTCGCGCCTCCACTTGAAGAAGCTTCCGACCAGCGGGCCGCAGGTCATCCAGGGTCCCGGCGAGAATGCGGGGGTCATCGACATCGGCGACGGCCAGGCGGCGATCTTCAAGATGGAGAGCCACAACCACCCCAGCTACATCGAGCCCTACCAGGGAGCGGCCACCGGAGTGGGCGGAATCCTGCGCGACGTCTTCACAATGGGCGCAAGGCCGGTCGCGAACCTCAACGCGCTTCGCTTCGGCCGGCCGGACCACCCGAAGATGCGGCACCTGATCGCCGGGGTAGTCTCGGGCATCGGCGGCTACGGCAATTGCGTGGGGGTGCCGACGGTGGGCGGCGAGGTGAACTTCCACCGCGCCTATGACGGCAACATCCTCGTCAACGCGATGACGGTCGGAATCGCCGAGCAGGACAAGATCTTCTATTCGGCGGCGTCCGGAATCGGCAATCCGATCGTCTATGTCGGCTCCAAGACAGGGCGCGACGGAATCCACGGCGCGACCATGGCCTCAGCCGATTTCTCCGAAGACAGCGAGGAGAAGCGACCCACCGTCCAGGTCGGCGACCCGTTCACGGAAAAGCTGCTGATCGAGGCATGCCTCGAACTGATGGCCTCGGACGCGATCGTCGCGATCCAGGACATGGGCGCGGCCGGCCTCACCTCCTCCTCGGTCGAGATGGCCTCCAAGGGCGGGGTCGGCATCGAGCTGGACATGAATTCCGTGCCCTGCCGCGAGGAGGGGATGACGCCCTACGAGATGATGCTGTCGGAGAGCCAGGAGCGGATGCTGATGGTCCTGAAGCCGGGCCGCGAGGCCGAGGCCGAGGCGATCTTCCGCAAATGGGAGCTGGACTTCGCGGTCATCGGCCGGGTGACGGACACCGGCCACATGGTCCTGAAGTGGAACGGCGAGACCGTCTGCGACATCCCGCTCGCTCCGCTCGCCGACGAAGCTCCGCTCTACGACCGCCCATGGGTTCCGACCCCGGAGCGGGAGCCGCTCGGCGCGATCGACTTCACCACCGACATCGGCTCCGATCTGGTGAAGCTGATGGGCTCACCCGACCTCGCCAGCCGCCGCTGGATTTGGGAGCAGTACGACCACATGGTGGGCGCCGACACGGTCCAGCGCCCCGGGGGAGACGCAGCCGTCGTCCGGGTTCACGGCACCGAAAAGGCGCTCGCCATCTCCACCGACGTGACCCCCCGCTACTGCTTCGCCGACCCGGTGGAAGGCGGCAGGCAGGCAATCGCCGAATGCTACCGCAACCTCACCGCGGTGGGCGCAAAGCCGCTCGCCACCACCGACTGCATGAACTTCGGCAATCCGCAGAGGCCCGAGATCATGGGGCAGTTCGTCGGCTGCATCGAAGGGATGGCCGAGGCGTGCAGTGCGCTCGACATGCCGATCGTGTCGGGCAACGTCTCCCTCTACAACGAGACCAAGAACGAGGACGGCACCGGCTCCGCAATCCTTCCGACCCCGGCAATCGGCGGAGTGGGGCTCCTGAAGGACTGGCGCAAGTCGGCGACGATCGCGTTCAAGAACGAAGGCGACGACATCTGGCTGATCGGCGAAGGCGCCGGACACCTCGGCCAGTCGCTATGGCTCCGCGAGATCGCCGGCCGCGAGGAAGGCCCCCCTCCCCCGGTCGATCTCGAAGCGGAACGGCGCAATGGCGACCCGGTGCGCTCGCTCATCCTCGAGGAGCTGGTCACCGCAGTCCACGACATATCCGACGGCGGCCTGCTGGTGGCGCTCGCCGAGATGGCGCTGGCCGGGGGTATGGGCGTGCGCCTCGACAAGCTCACCCTCGACCGGCCGGACCTTCACGCCTTCCTCTTCGGGGAGGACCAGGCCCGTTACATCGTCACCACCGGCAATTCCGATCCAGTCGTCCGAGCCCTCGCCGCCGCCAAGGTCCCGCACAGCTTCCTCGGCTCCGTTGCCGGCGACGCCATCGCACTGCCGGGCCAGCAACCGCTCCCGCTCGAGCAGCTCAGAGCGGCACATGAAGGATTCTTCCCGCAGCTGATGGGCAGCTCGCCAACAATCGCATAAGTGGGAATGGCATTGGTCGCCAATTTCGACATGGCCGAATGTCCGCTTTCGACCCATTGCCGACATTCAGAGCAAACCTATCCCGCCAAGAGGACGAGCCACAGCATCATTGCCACCGCACAGAAGATCCAAGGCGGCTGGCGATAGTCCCCTTTCCACAAGAAGTAGGCTTGCGCGACGGGGGCGGCCACAACGGAAGCCGCGAACAGGCTAAATCGGTCCACTATCCAGGCGCTAAGCTTTCCCGCCCGCTTCGGGGACTGGAGACTGCCGTGGGCGGGCGTCGTCATGCGCGCCCGCTACATCAGTGTTATCCACCCGATGTGACCCTCGGCATTTCTCAGCGGGGTTTTAATGCCTCGCTTTAGGGGTCCCGGATTTATCACGCATTCATTTTCTAGAAACAGCGTTTCAGGGTACGCAACGCAGAGTCGGTCTCCTTGGAGACGCCAAGTTCCCTGGGCTTGTTCTCCCTTGAGACTGGTGAGCGTGGTCGTCCCATCACTCCGCAACAAGACGGTGGCTACGTCTCCAGCGGCAGTATCCACCCGCAACGGTTTTCCTACCCACTCCTGCCCGACAGGAGCATGTGTCACACACGCGGCGAGCAACAATGCACCAGCGGTCGCGGCGAGCATATACCTCATTGGAACCCCCTCCTGTTGATCGGTAATTGTAACAAACCCAAGATGATTGGAAAAGGGCGCTGGCGCCCGCCTAATGCCGTGCCCAGCAATGTCCGCTTTCGACCCATTGCAGACATTCGTGAGGCTCCGCCTTCGGGCGGTGGAAAAGCTAATGCTGTTTCTCGATCTCGACCTGTACGGCGGCGATTTCTTTTTCGACGCGGTCGAATTCCGCCTTGTTCTGAGGCGGCAGAGAAGAGTCTGGTCCGAGTAGCGAGTTTCTGCGTTTGATCAGAGAGTTTCTTTTCGCAATTAATTCCTTCCACTCAGCAATGCGCTGATCCGCTGCAGCCTTGGTGGTTTCCGCCAAATCTACGGCCTCACCCACTGTTTCGGGTGCTTTCCCGTCGCTACGCGTGATTTCGGTGCCGCCCATTCCAACGCCGGCGGTGCGCCTGAAAACATAGAAGTCGAAATGTTGCCTGTCTCGAGGCTCCAGCTCTTGTGCTACCTTCTGGATTGCCGCTTGGTCAGAAAAGTCGATATCCGAAATCTTAGTTTCGCGGACATCGGGGCCGCCACACGAGCCGAGCAGCGCCGCCACCGATAACAGCCAACGGTTCTTCATGCATTCTCTCCCTCTGGAGAGATCATGCGCCGAAAGGATTTACGCCTCAACTACTTCCGGACAGCCGATGGCGGTATTGATGCGCTGACGAGCATCAAGTTGGACTGTGGTCATGCGCTACCTTCGTAGCCACTTTCAGCAAGTGCAAGGCGAATGTCCGCTTTCCACCCGAAGGAGACATTCAGCGCGGGTATGCCCTCGGTCCGGCGAGCTTGGACTTGCGAACCGCTTTGCCGCCGGAACAGCCCCGTTCCCGAGGCGTCTTTTCGCAAGATGAAGACAGGACTCAAGAAAACTGCGCTCCGAGGACTGGCGGCTCTGGAACGCGGGTTTGATACTCTGCACCACCGCGCCTTTGGAAGCCGCCACAAGCAAGTGCAGATCCTGTGCTACGCCGGTCACCGCACCGCGCGGCGGCTTCACGTCTCGGGCCGCATAGTCGTCGGACGTCGGCCGGTCGAGAAGGGCGAAAGGCGACTTTCGAGGCTCCGCACCATGCTTGATCTCTACGACAGCGATGAGGTGCCGGGCGTCGCGCTCGTGGTCGAAAGCGCAGGAGAGACTTACGAGACGGAAAGTGATGGCGAAGGCTATTTCCGAGTAGACGCCGAGATCGACCGAGCCCTGCCGGATCAGACCTGCTGGGAGAACGCGGTCGTCCGAGCAGCCTCGGCCCAAACTGAGAAAGACTCTTACGAGCTTCTGGTTCTCGCGCCGGGTAACTCCAGCAGGATTGGTGTGATCTCCGACATAGATGACACAGTGCTGGAAACTGGCGCGACTAGTCTGTTCTCAAAGGGGTGGAACGGACTGTTCATGTCTCCTGAGGACCGGGTTGCCGTTCCGGGTGCCCCTGAGCTCTACCAGATGCTCGCCGAGGAAGGTGGCACTCTCGCAAATCCGATCTTCTACGTCTCATCCAGCTCCTGGAACGTCTACGGCTATATTGCCCGGTTTATGGAGTTGAAGGGGATTCCCAGAGGACCGATGTTCCTGAAGGATTTCGGCCTTGGCGAAGATCAGTTTTTCTCGGGCGGCCACATCGAGCACAAGATCGAGGCGATCAATACCATTCTCTCACGATACCCCCAGTTCAAGTTCCTCCTGGTGGGAGACAATGGTCAGAAGGACGTGGAGACCTACCATCGGGTGGTTCAGGACCATGGAGATAGTGTCGCAGGGGTGTTCATTCGTGATGTCGGCGGGGGGTGCCGCGACAGTGCCGCGAGGCATCTTCTTCAGGAGATAAAGGACAAAGGGATTGAGGTGTTCTGCGGCGAGCGAATGGACGAGGCTCGGGAAGTCGCCTCCCGAATTGGATTCGGGCCGCAGGATGCACGCAAGGCCTGAAGTCGGGTCCGCTTTCCACCCATAGCTGACATTCACGCGCTCATCCGTCCCGAACCTCAGCTATTGCGAATTAATCGCATTAGCTTTATCTCAGCCTCATGATCGTATGCGTCTGCAACGCGATTCGCGAAAAGGATGTGCGGGAGGCCGCGCGCAACGGGGCTTCCTGCCCGGCCAGCGCCTACGCCCGGATCGGGCGAAAGCCCCGCTGCGGACAATGCTTCTCATTCGCACGCAAGATCATCTCCTCTGAAGCTGCGACTGCCTAGCAAAAGCAAAGTTTTCCGCAGAATTCCGCCATTTTCTGCATTCCCATAGCAGCCGCGTCATAGTATCCGCCTGCCTGTAACAGGAGGCGATATGAAGGGCGACGAACAGGTCATCGGGTTCCTCAACGAGGCGCTCAGGAACGAACTCACCGCGGTCAATCAGTATTGGCTTCACTACCGGATGCTGGACGCCTGGGGCATCTCGCGCCTCGCCGCTTTCGAGCGGGAGGAGTCGATCGACGAGATGAAGCATGCGGACAAGCTGTCCGAGCGCATCCTCTTCCTCGACGGCCTTCCCAACTTCCAGATGCTCGGCCGCCTGCGCATCGGCGAGACGGTCGAGGAGGTGCTCCGGGCCGACCTGGAGCTGGAGCTGGAGGCGCTGGAGCAGCTGAAGAACGCAATCGCCCATTGCGAGACCGTTCGCGACTATGTGAGCCGCGACCTCTTCGCCGAGATCCTCGAGAATGAGGAGGAGCATGTCGACACGATCGAGCGCCATCTCGGCATGATCGGCAACATGGGCCTCCAGAACTACATCCAGCTCCAGTCGAAGCCGGCGGAGGACTAGGGATCGTTCCCCCACGGCTTTGACGCCTTCGGGTTTTGCTGTAGCCTCCGTCGATCATCGGAAGGGGGACCGAATGACCGCCGCAACTGAGCCGCCGCCGCGCATCGCAACCCTCGACATCGTCCGCGGGGTCGCAGTCATGGGCATTTTGGCGATGAACATCGTCGCCTTCGCAATGCCCTTCAACGCCTACATGAACCCCGCGTCGTTCGGCATGGAAAACCAGGCTGACTTCGTTTCCTGGCTGGTGAGCTTCATCTTCATCGACGGCAAGATGCGCGGCCTCTTCTCGTTGCTGTTCGGGGCCAGCATGCTCCTGGTGATCGAGCGCTCGCAGGCGAAGGGCGAGCCCGCCAAGTCCGTGCACTTCCGGCGGATGGTCTGGCTGCTCCTGTTCGGCCTCCTCCATTTCTATTTCATCTGGTTCGGCGACATCCTTTCGCTTTACGCAATGGTGGGGATGATCGCCTGGCTGTTCCGCGGATCGAGCCCGCGCAAGCTGATCCTCTCGGGCGCCGTCCTGGTCGCAGTCCAGTTCCTGATCTTCGCTGGGCTCGCTGCCGCCACCTTCCAGCTCAGCCAGGCCGCGGCAGCCCCCGACGCGCCCGCGCAGGCGGTGAGCGGGTGGGAGGACCTGCAGCGCCAGTTCGGAGTGCTGACGGGGCAGCCGCTGATGGAGAAGCTCGCGCTGCATCGCGGCGCCTATTCAGGCCTGGTGGAGCATCGCCTGATCGATCAGGCCGCCACCCCCTTCACCAGCGCCTTGATGTTCGGCTGGGAGACTCTGGCCTACATGCTTTTCGGAATGGCGGCGTTGAAGACCGGCTTCTTCAAGGGCGAGTGGAGCTTGGCCCGCTACCGCAAGATCGCCGTGGCGGGCTTTGCGATCGGCATTCCAGCCTACGCGCTTCTCGCCTGGCTGCTCGTCCGCGACGGCTTTACGGTCCCGATGGTACTGGGGGTGGTGATGGCGGGGACGACTCCCTTCCGGCCGGTGATGGTGGTCGCCGTCGCCGCGCTCATCATCCTGCTCACCAGAAACGGCGGAGCGCTCGTGAATCGAATCGCGGCCGCCGGCCGGGCCGCATTCACCAACTATCTCGGCACCAGCATCGTCATGACCCCCCTCTTCTACGGCTATGGCGGGGGCCTCTACGGCCATCTCGGGCGTGCCGAGCTGTGGCTGGTGGTGATCGCAATGTGGGCGCTGATGCTGCTCTGGTCGAAGCCCTGGCTGGACAGGAACCTCTACGGCCCGTTCGAATG
>DASYWC010000009.1:0-3325 GCA_035936615.1 Allosphingosinicella sp.
GTGGAAGTGGCCATCGACGACCCCTACCCCCCTCCCGATCCCGACCACGCGCCTCCGCAGCTCGAGGAAGCGCAGGCCGAAGCGGCACGCGAACTCGTGGGAGCCGTCGAGGAGGCGGCCTTCGCGCCCTTCCTGCTCGACGGAGTGACCGGCTCGGGCAAGACCGAGGTCTACTTCGAGGCGGTCGCGGAGGCGATCCGCCAGGATAAGCAGACGCTCGTCCTCCTGCCCGAGATCGCGCTGACCGAGCCGTTCCTGAAGCGCTTCACCGCCCGCTTCGGCTGCGAACCGGTCGCCTGGCATTCCGGCCTTCGCCAGTCGCAGCGCCGCCGCGCCTGGCGGGCGATCGCGACTGGAGACGCGAAGGTGGTGGTGGGCGCGCGATCGGCCTTGTTCCTGCCCTACCGCCACCTCGGCCTTATCGTGGTCGACGAGGCGCACGAGACCAGCTTCAAGCAGGAGGAAGGAGTCCAGTACCACGCCCGCGACGTCGCAGTAATGCGCGCCAAGCTGGAGCAGGTGCCGGTGATCCTCGCGTCGGCTACCCCCGCCATCGAAAGCCGCCAGATGGCCGAGATCGGAGTCTATAAGGAAGTCAGGCTCCCCGACCGCTACGGCGCCGCCGAGATGCCCGACATCGCAGCCATCGACCTCATCCAGGACCCGCCGCCGCGCGGCCGCTGGCTGGCGCCGACCTTGGTCCGGGAGATCGAGGCCAATCTGGAGGCTGGCGAGCAGACTCTGCTCTTCCTCAACCGCCGCGGCTATGCGCCGCTCACCCTCTGCCGCGCATGCGGGCACCGCTTCCAATGCCCCAACTGCACGGCGTGGATGGTCGAGCACCGGCTGGTGAGCCGGCTCGCCTGCCATCATTGCGGGCACATGATGCCGCCGCCCCGCGCCTGCCCCGAGTGCAAGGAGGAGGACAGCCTCGTCCCCTGCGGCCCCGGAGTGGAGCGCATCGCAGACGAGGTTGCGGCACTCTTCCCCGAAGCCCGCACCGCGATCGTCACCTCAGACACGATCTGGTCGCCTGCCAAGGCGGCGGAGTTCGTCGGCCGAATGGAGGCGGGCCAGATCGACATCGTGATCGGTACCCAGCTCGTGACCAAGGGCTACCACTTCCCCAACCTCACCCTCGTCGGAGTAGTGGATGCCGACCTCGGCCTCTCCGGAGGAGACCTCCGGGCTGCCGAGCGGAGTTTCCAACAGATTATGCAGGTCTCCGGCCGAGCCGGACGGGGCGAGAAGCCGGGGCGAGTCCTCGTCCAGACCCACGAGCCCACCGCGCCGGTGATCAGCGCCCTTGTCAGCGGCGACGCCGAAGGCTTCTACGAGGCGGAGACGCAGGCCCGGCGCGAGGCGGCAATGCCGCCGTTCGGGCGCCTCGCAGGAATCATCATCTCCTCGGAGGATCTGGGCGAGGCCACCGAGACCGCCCGCGCCATCGGGCGAACCGCCCCGCGCGTCGAGAACATGGCGGTGTTCGGCCCCGCCCCGGCCCCGCTGGCGATGCTGCGGGGCCGCCACCGCCAGCGCCTGCTGGTCCACGCAGCGCGTTCCCTCGATGTGCAGGACATCATCCGCGACTGGCTGGGCAAGCTGCAATGGCCGCGCGGAGTCCGAGTCGCGGTCGACGTGGACCCCTACAGCTTTCTTTAACCGCCTTGTGCCACCTCTCACCTGCCGATAGCTTCGCTTCAGGAACGGGGGAATATCTATGATTCGCATGGTCTTGGCGCTGCTGCTTGTGCTGATGCCCGCAACCGCGCGGGCGGAATGGTGGAGGGCCGAAACCGATCACTTCATCATCTATTCGCAAGACAAGAGGGCAACTACGGAGCAATTCGCCGTCGAACTCGAACGTTTCGACAACGCGTTGCGGATGCTGCAGAATCTCCCGATCCGGCCCGAGAAGCCGCTGAGCAGGGCCAACAAGGTGACGATCTTTCGCACCGGCACTGTCCAGGACATCGCTGTGCTTGCCGGCGCTCCGGGATCGGGAATTGCCGGCTTTTACATCCCGCGGGCG
This sequence comes from Allosphingosinicella sp., assembly GCA_035936615.1. Taxonomy (GTDB): domain Bacteria; phylum Pseudomonadota; class Alphaproteobacteria; order Sphingomonadales; family Sphingomonadaceae; genus Allosphingosinicella. The sequence continues at coordinate 2,033 of DASYWC010000009.1, forward strand.
GGCGGCGCCGTCGCCTTCACCCCGGCTCGGGCGGAGGGGCGCGACCTCCGTTCGACCAGCTCCAGGGACCGCGACCCGCGCAGCGAGCTCGATCCTCGCACAATCCTCCAGCACGAATATGTTCATCATTTCATGCTTCAGACCTTTTCCGCCACCTACCCCTCCTGGTACGTCGAGGCGTTCGCCGAGCTTTACGGCACCATCTCTCTGGAACCGGGGGGCGGATTCCGGGTAGGCAGCCCGCCGCAGCACCGCGCGGAGCAGATCTTCGAGCTTCCCGACATCCCGCTGAAGCAGCTGTTCGACCAGAAGGCCGAACTCGAGGACGTCCACAGATACCAATTCTACGGCTACGGCTGGCTCCTGGCCCATTACCTTAGCTTCGACTCCAAGAGAAAAGGTCAGCTGCGTGCCTATCTCAAAGCACTGGATCGGGGTGAGGACGGGCTTACTGCAGCGCGCAACGCCTTCGGAGACCTGGGTCAGCTGGCGAAGGAGGTCCGAGCCTACAAGGTGGGCGGCAGCTTCCCCGGCATGGCCGTCAAGACCAACGACTACCGGCCACCAAGCGTTGATCTCCGCCCACTGGGGGAAGCGGAATCGGCGGTAATGAACGAGTATATGCGCTCCCGGCGTGGGGTGAACAAGAAGAAGGCCCCCGACGTTGCCAACGACATCGCTCCGAAGGCCCGCCGCTACCCAGACAACCTTTTCGTGCAGCTTGCAGCAAGCGAAGCTTTCCTGGACGCCCGCCGTTTCGATGAGGCGGACGCGGCCGCCGATCGCGCCCTGGCGATCGATCCAAACTCGATAGAGGCACTGATCCTGAAGGGAATGACCGCCATCGAACGCGGGAAGGCGGGTGACAAGGCACGCTTCGCCGCGGCACGGGCGCCGCTGGCAAAGGCGACCCGTCTCGATCAGCAGGATCCCCGCCCGTACATACTCTACTACGAGTCCTTCCGCAGGGCCGGTGAACCGGCGCCGGAAGCGGCGGTCATCGGTCTCGAGCAAATATTTCGAGAGGCCGCGTTCGATTCGGACTACCGGCTGATCCTGGCCCGACAGCTTCTGATCGAGGGCAAGGGGGCAGACGCTCGGACAGTCCTCGGGCCGATAGCGTATCGGCACCATGGCGAAGAGGGAGACAACAAGCTGCGCACGGTCATAACGTTGATCGAGGCCAATAAGACGGCGGAGGCTCGCGCGAAGCTCGAAGAAATCTTCAGGAAGGCCGAGGAAGACGAGAAAAAGAAGTAGGCCACCGCCAGTACCTGGGGCGCGTGTCGCGCG
>DASYWC010000010.1:0-2108 GCA_035936615.1 Allosphingosinicella sp.
ATCTCGTTGTTGAACAGCAGGATCTGGCAATCGAGGTTGCGCCGGAGCACGTGCATCGTGTGGTTGCCGCCGATCGAAAGGGCATCGCCGTCGCCGGTGATGATCCACACGTCGAGCTCCGGATTGGCGAGCTTGATCCCGGTCGCGAAGGTGGGCGCTCGGCCGTGGATCGTGTGGAAGCCGTAGGTTTCCATATAATAGGGGAAGCGCGAGGAGCAGCCGATGCCGGAGACGAACACCGTATTCTCCGGCCGAACCCCAAGCTCCGGCATGGTGCGCTGAACCGCCTTCAGAACCGCATAGTCGCCGCAGCCGGGGCACCAGCGGACCTCCTGGTCCGTGGCGAAATCCTTCGGCGTCAATTTGGTCATTTCGTTCATTGGAATGCCTCTAGAGGAGCCAGAAGATCAGAGCGACGACCAGGATCAGGAGCAGGATGAGCGGCAGCGGACGCTGGGTCATGCCAAAGCCCCCTCGATCGCTGTCTCGATCTCGGAGATCTTGAACGGCTGCCCCGACACCTTGTTGACCGGCCGAGCGTCGACCAGGAACTGGTCGCGAAGAAGCGTCTTCAATTGCCCCGTGTTCATTTCCGGTACGATGATCCGCTCGTAAGACCTTAGCAAGTCGGCCATATTCCCTGGCATGGGCCAGATGTAGCGCACGTGAATGTGGGACACGTCCACTCCGCGCTTGCGAAGCCGGCGGACCGCCTGGTGGATAGGGCCAAAGGTCGAACCCCAGCCGACCACCGCCAGCTTGCCTCCGGGCTCGCCGAGGCACACCTCCTGATCCGGGATGGTGGCGGCCACTCCGAGCACCTTGTCGCGGCGGATCTCCGTCATCGCCTGGTGGTTGGCGGGGGCATAGTCGATATGGCCGGTACCGACATTCTTCTCAATCCCGCCGATCCGGTGCGTGAGATCCGGGGTACCCGGCTTGATCCAAACGCGGGCGAGCTTTTCGTCACGGGCATAGGGGTTCACCGCCTCCCCTTCCGCAGGCGGCGTGTCGTGATGGTGCACCGGGAAGGGCGCATAGCCGTCCATGTCCGGCACCTTCCACGGCTCGGCGGCATTGGCGATATAGCCGTCGGTCAGGAGCATGACCGGGGTCATGTACTGGGTCGCGATCCGGACCGCCTCGATCGCGCAGTCGAACGCGTCGGCGGGCGAGCGCGCCGCGATCACCGGCATCGGAGCGTCGCCGTTGCGGCCGTAGACCGCCTGGTAGAGGTCCGACTGCTCCGTCTTGGTCGGAAGGCCAGTCGAGGGGCCGCCGCGCTGCGAGTTGACGATCACCAGCGGAAGCTCGGTCATGATCGCGAGCCCCATCGCCTCGGCCTTGAGAGCGATGCCCGGGCCCGAGGAGGAGGTGACTCCCAGCGAGCCCGCATAGCTCGCCCCGATCGCGCTTCCGATCGCTGCGATCTCGTCCTCCGCCTGGAAGGTCGTGACTCGATATTCCTTGAGCCGCGAGAGATGGTGGAGGATCGCGGACGCGGGCGTGATCGGATAGCCGCCGAAGAACAGCGGCAGGCATGCGAGCTGAGCCCCGGCGACGAGGCCGATCGAGATGGACTCAGCGCCCGTGACGGTGCGGTAGAGGCCGGGTTCGGCGGGCGCGGGATCGATATGATGCTGGTGAAGCTGTCCGCCGATTTCCGCGGTCTCGCCATAGGCGTGGCCTGCGTTGAGGGCGGCGATATTGGCTTCGGCGAGCTCCGGAGCCTTGGCGAATTTGGTCTTGAGCCACTGCTCGATGGGCTCACGGTCGCGGTCGAACATCCAGAGCGCCAAGCCCAGGGTCCACATGTTCTTGCAGCGAAGCGCTTCCTTGTTGCCGAGCCCGAACGGCTTCACCGCGTCGAGCGTCAGCTGCGAGATGTTGAGGGTAATCACTTGCCACTTCGCGAGCGACCCGTCCTGAAGCGGGTTGTTTTCGTAGCCCGCCTTGGCGAGGTTGCGCGCCCCGAACTCGCCTTCGTCGGCGATGATCAGCCCGCCGGGCTTCAGGTCGCCGCTGTTGGTCTTGAGCGCCGCCGGGTTCATCGCGACCAGCACGTCTGGTGCATCGCCCGCAGTCTCGATCGCGGATGATCCGAAATT
>DASYWC010000011.1:0-3112 GCA_035936615.1 Allosphingosinicella sp.
GTTCTGCTGTTCGTGATCCTGCCGATGATGCGCGGCGGCCGGCGCGGGCGCAAATACCGGCGCCGCGGCGGCATGCCGATCGTGATCTGGGGCCCCGGCTTCGGAGGCGGCGGAGGGGGCGGCTTCGGCGGCTTCGGCGGCGGCGGCGCTTCGGGGGGCTGGTGATGCTGAAGCTGAGCGAAGCCGACCATGCTCTGGTAACCGCCGCGGTGACCCAGGCGGAGCGGTCGAGCGACGGCGAGATCGTCACGATCGTCGCCGACAAGTCGGACAGCTACCATGACGTTGGGCTCCACTATGCGGTGCTGGCGATGCTGCTCGTGCCGGCGCTGCTCGCGGTGCTGCCGCAGAGCTTCATCGACTGGATCACGGGGGTGTCGCTCGGCTGGAACGCAACCATCGGCAGGGGCGCTCTGATGGCATTCCTGACCGCCATGCTCGCGATCGTCTTCCTGGTCGTCCGCTTCGCTCTTGCATATATGCCGCTGCGGATGGCGCTCACCCCCGCCTCCACCAAGTCGCGGCGGGTGCAGAGGCGCGCGCTTAACCTGTTCAAGGTGGGTGCGGAGCGGCGCACGGTCGGAAGGACGGGGGTCCTCCTCTACCTCTCGCTGCTGGAGCACCGCGCCGAGATCGTGGCCGACGAGGCGATCCACTCCAAAGTGGAGCCCGAAGTCTGGGGCGATGCGATGGCGGTGCTGATCGAGAACGTGAAGGCGGGACGGCCCGGCGAGGGAATGGCGAAGGCGGTCGAGCAGATCGGGCTGGTCCTGGCGAAATGCCTGCCAAAGACGATCGACAATCCCAACGAAGTCCCAGACCGGCTGATCGAGCTGTGACCGAAAACGTCGAGACCGTCTGGGAAGGCAAGTACATCAAGGTCACCAAGCAGGGGACTTGGGAATATGTGTCCCGCACCCGAGGAGTCACCGCCGCGGTCATCGTCGCGATCGACGAAGGCCATGTGCTCCTGGTGGAGCAGTATCGGGTCCCCCTGGGCGGAATGTCGCTGGAGCTTCCGGCGGGGCTCGTCGGGGACGAAGAGGAGGGCGAGGAAGTCGCCGCAGCCGCGATCCGCGAGCTTGAGGAGGAGACCGGCTACCGAGCCGAGCGGATGGTGGACCTCGGCCGCTTCCATGCCTCGCCCGGCATGTCCTCTGAGGGGTTCAGCCTGCTTCGTGCGGAGGGACTGGCCAAGGTGGGCGAGGGCGGAGGCATTGAGAACGAGGACATCCAGGTCCACCGGGTGAGGCTGGAAGACGTGCCGGCATTCGTCGAAGCAAAGCGCCGCGAAGGGGCGCGGGTGGACGTCAAGATCCTGCTACTGCTCGCCAAATTCCTTCTCCCATAGGGAGAAGGCTGCGAAGCCTTGGCGCTTGCGCCTAGGCGAAGCTGGATGAGGGGTTGCTACTTGGAAGGGTCTTTCTTCAGCCATTCGGCGGTTCGGGCGGCCGATTCCACGGTGAACGCCTCTTCCTCGGCTTCCATGCTGTGGGCCCAGGTCCGCGAGCTCAGTGCCTTGTCGAGGCAGCGGTGCTCCCAGATGCGGTGGCCCATGCCTTCGGCCTTCACCATGTGGACCCGGACGTCGCCGTCGGCGATGGAGTAGGGGCCGCGGACGGCCGCGTAATCCGCCGGTCGGGCGGCGGAGACGGTGCGCTCGAGATGAGCCCTGCACGAAGCGGCGTCGGCGAAGACCTCCGGGCTCGACACGAACTTGGCTTCTTCCTCCGCGGCGGCTGGAGCCGAAGCCAGGAGAAGCGGGAGGGCCAGGAACGCCCCGGCCCTCACTTGAAATTGTCCGCGTAGCTCTGGAGCTTCAGCTTGCGCTCGCTTGGCGGGACCAGGTGGAAGTCGATTCCGTAGCGTCCGGCATAGCCCTTCGCCTGCTCGAGCGTGTCGAAGGTGAGGGTCACCTGGCTCTGGGTGTCGGCACCGCCCGACCAGCCCATCAGCGGGTCGGGGCGGCGGCGTGAGTGGGACTCGAACTCGAGCACCCACTCGTCCGAGCGGGCATTGCCGGACTGCATCGCATTCTTCGATCGCTGGAAAAGACGCGCCGCCATGGCTTTCCTCAAAAACTGAACTGGTCGCGGCCTCTATAGGCGCAGCAGGCCTGCTCCGGAAGTGCTCAGCCGGACCTTGCAGCCGCTTTCTTGGTCCTGAGCGTCGGATCGGCCGCGGAGGGGTCGTCCGGCCAGGGGTGCTTCGGGTAGCGCCCGCGCATTTCCTTGGCGACCGCGGCCCAGCTTCCGTTCCAGAAGCCGCGCAGGTCGCGGGTCGTCTGGATCGGTCGCCCGGCGGGCGAGGTGAGGCTTAGAACCAGCGGGACCCTGCCGCCTGCGATCGCGGGATGCTCCGCAAGCCCGAACAGCGCCTGCACCCGCACCGTGACGGTGGGGCCGCCTTCCGCTTCATAGTCGATCGGGTGGCTGCTTCCCGCTGGAGTCGTGAAGCTTTCGGGCGCGAGCCGGTCGAGCGTCTTTCGCCCTTCCCATCCAAGCAGCGAGTCGAGCACACCGGTAAGCGCCGACCTGTCGATGTCGGCGAGACGGCGCTTTCCAGCCAGCAGCAGAGGCAGCCAGTCGTCCAGGGAGGCGAGCAGAGCCTCGTCGGAGAGGTCCGGAAGCGATGAGTCGAAGGCTCGGGCGAAGGCGGCCCGGCGGCGAAGGGACAGCGCGGCCTCGCTCCATGGAAGCAGGCCCAGGCCGTGCTCCCGGACGCCTTCGAGCAGGGTGGCTGCGATCTCCTCGGGCGATGCCTGCACGTCGCGGCCTTCAGACAGGGTGATGGCGCCGAGCCGTCGTCCGCGCCGAGCCTGGACGGTTCCCGAGTTGGGGTCGAAGCTCAGGCGAGCGCCGGAGTCGATACGATCGCCGAACAGCTCCACGACCAACGCCTCGGCGACAGGGGCGGCGGAGAGGATGCGCGCCCCCCCCGCTGTCCCGCCCACTTCCGCCACCGCAAGCCACTGCTCGCGCGCCAGCGGAGACGCGGGATCCAGCCGGAACCCGCGGCCACCGACGGAGATCCAGTTCTCGCCTGAGGAGTCGCGGCGGCGGGAGAGGCGGTCGGGGAAGGCCAGGGCGACGCATGCTCCCACCTCTTCACC
>DASYWC010000012.1:0-3431 GCA_035936615.1 Allosphingosinicella sp.
GGTAGGAAGCGTGGTCTCATGCGATCCCGGACGGCTCTTCGCCCGGTAGGCGGGGGTGCAGTGCGACGAAGACCGCCTCCCCTTCGCCGACTCCTCCTTCGACCTGGTGACTTCGGTCGGCACCCTCGACAGCGTCAACGACCTCCCCGGAGCGCTGACTCTTATCCGGCGAGTGCTCCGCCCCGACGGGCTCTTCCTCGGCGCCTTTGCCGGAGCGGGAAGCCTGCCACGGCTCAGGAGCGCGATGCTCGCAGCCGATTCGGCCGAAGGAGCCGCGGCCTCGCCCCGGATCCACCCGCAGATCGACATTCGGGCTGCAGGAGACCTCCTTCAGCGGGCGGGCTTCTCGCTCCCGGTGGTGGATGGGGACACGGTCACCGTCCGTTTCTCCGGATTGCCGGCGCTCGTCTCCGATCTGAGAAGCATGGCCGCGACCAATAGCCTGTCGGCACGATCGCAACTCCCGATCACCCGGCGAGGCTTCGCCGCTGCGATCGCCGATTTCGAGGAGAATGCGGATTCGGGCGGCAAAACGCCCGAGCGGTTCGAGATCCTTTATCTGATCGGCTGGTCCCCCTCGCCGGATCAGCCTCGTCCGGCACAACGCGGAAGCGCGACGCAGTCCCTGGCGAGCGCATTGCGGCCGCCGCCGAAGCGCTAAATCAGGCGCTCCAGGACAGGAATCAACGGCCTGTCGGCAGGAGGCATAGGCAGGGCCCGCATCTCGTCCGGGCGCACCCATTGGAGCACGGCCGCATCCAGGGCCTCCGGCTCCCCGGTCCAGTTTCGGCAGATGTAGAGGAGCAGAAGCAGGTGCCGCTCGCCAAGCTCGGCGCTGGCGAAGGCTGCGGGTGCAAGGGCCCCGGCCCCGACGTCGATGCCGAGTTCCTCCCGAAGCTCCCGAACCAGAGCTGCCTCCGGCCGCTCCCCCGCCTCCACCTTCCCCCCTGGAAACTCCCAAAGGCCCGCCATCTGCCGCCCTTCCGCCCGTTGCTGGAGCAGCACCCGGCCCTGCCTGTCCACCAGGGCAGCCGCGACGACGGTCAGAGTTGTGTCAGCCATTCATCCTCCGGCGGCACTGCCTGCGCCGGGGCTATGGCGGGTTCCTTGCGGGAATGACAAGAGAAGGGCGGCGGGACGCTGTCCCGCCGCCCTGCTTCTTTCACGCCTTGCTTAGGCTGCCGAGCGGGTGCCGTAGACGACGACCTTGACCCTCTGCCCCGGGATGAGGGCGGCGTTGGCCGGAAGCCCGTTCAGCGCCTGGAAGCGCTGAAGCTGGAAGTCCCGATACGCCATCCGGCTCGCCAGGCTCTGCTGGGTGTCGCCCGGACGGACCGTTACCACGTCGATCACCCGCGGACGGATCGCGGCCGCTTGGGCGCTGCTGAGGCGGCCGACCGACTGGACCATCTGCTGGAACGGACCGACTCCGCTTCCAGCCGGGGTGATCATCGCAAAGTGATACGCCGTGTTGGCGTCCCACTGATAGGCGACGATCGAGACGTCCACCGGCCCCCGCTGAGTCGGGACCTGAGTCGTCGAGTAGGCGGCCGGGATTCCGTTGATCGTTGTCGCTCGAGGCTGACTGAACGGGATCCGCTGCTGCCCCGCAAGCGACTGGAAGGCCTGTGCGACATAGCTTCCAAGGTCGCCGTTGAAGCGGCCGCCGGTAAACTGCGCCTGCCCGTTGCTGCCGGTGATCGACACCGCCCGGGTGCCGTTCTGCATGGTGTAACCCACGGGTATCGCGAAGCGGAGCCTGAGGTCGGGATGAAGGAACTCGCGGCCTTCGATCACGCCCTGCGCCGGATCGTCATCCACATAGAGACCGTCGATCATCGTGAGGTACTGGTCGCGGTTTCGGATACCTCGGCCGGCCGCTCCGGTGGCTCGAGCCATCTGGGACGCACGAGCGACCCGGTCTGCGCTCAAGGGGTGGGTCCGGGCCCAGCTCGGAGTCGTGCGCTGATCTTCCCGGCCACTCGTCCGAGCGTTCAGAGCCTCCGCCGCGCCGAGCGACGCGAGCAGGCTCGCAGCCGCATTCGGGTCGTAGCCGGCCCGGGTCATGTAACGGATTCCGAGCTGGTCGGCCTGGAATTCTTGGTTGCGGGAGAAGCTCAGAAGCCGAAGCTGGCTGACCTGCCCGACCAGCTGCCCGATCTGGCTGGAGCCGGTGAGAACCGCGGCGCCGACGGTCAGGATCTGCGAAAGCAGGCCCTGCTGTTGCCGACCCCCCGCATGGTTTGCAGCGACGTGGCCGACCTCGTGGCCGAGCACCGACGCAAGCTCCGCCTCGTCGTTCATCAGGCCCATCAGCTGGCGAGTGATGTAGATGTAGCCACCCGGTACGGCGAAGGCGTTCAGAACCGGCGAGTTGAGAGCCGTGAAATGGTACCTTCCGCCACCGGAATGAACCGCGACGCGATTGCCGACTCCTGCCACGTAGGAGGAGCGGGGGCCGCTCACCGTACCGCCGAACTCCGATATGATCTCGGGATGCTGCTGGGCGGCCTGTTGGGCGGCGCGCGGCGAGACGCCCCGCGCCTGCGCGTGCAGGGCGGTGGCGCTTCCGATTGTCGCCAGCGAGGCCGACAATACGATAAGTCTTTTGAATCTCATGAAAATTGTACTCCTATCACTCGGACGAGGTCCGTCCCGAAATGAACTCTGGAGCCGCCCCGATGTTCCTGCGGGGCGCTTGCTACTCTACCCGATTTCCAGGAACTTGCGGCGCCGCTCGGCCCTGATCTCCGATCCGGCCATGCCGTTATAGCGGTCCAGCTCTTCCTCCAGAGCCCCGCCCAGGGTGGCGATGGCCTCGGCCCGGTTGCGATGGGCACCCCCCAGCGGCTCCGGCACCACCCGCTCGATGACCCCTAACTGCTTCAGGTCCTCCGCGGTCACCCGCATGGCTTCGGCAGCTTCGGCAGCCTTGTCCGCGGTCCGCCACAGGATCGAGGCGCAGCCTTCGGGCGATATCACCGCATAGACGGAATGCTCGAGCATCAGAACCCGATTCGCCGCTGCAAGCGCGATGGCCCCGCCCGATCCGCCTTCCCCCACGATCGCCGCGACGATCGGCACGGACAGGGACAGGCATTCCTCCGTTGAGCGTGCGATGGCCTCCGCCTGGCCCCGCTCCTCGGCCTGAACGCCCGGAAAGGCCCCCGGAGTGTCGACCAGGGTGACCACTGGAAGGCCGAAGCGGTCCGCAAGCTTCATCAGCCGGATCGCCTTCCTGTAGCCCTCGGGCTTGGCCATCCCGAAATTATGCCTGAGCCGGCTGGCGGTATCGTCGCCCTTCTCGTGTCCCATGAGGACGATCCGGCGTCCGCCGAGCCGGCCCAGGCCGCCCATGATCGCCGCGTCGTCCCCAAATGCCCGGTCTCCGGACAGGGGCACGAAATCCTCGATGAGGCCGTCGACATAGT
>DASYWC010000013.1:0-2291 GCA_035936615.1 Allosphingosinicella sp.
ACCCTATGGCAAAGGTTGGGGTACCAAACCTTAACTTGGGTTTTGTTTTGAAAAAAGACGCCGATTCAGTGCTGTAGGGCTGAATTCCCGGTTACTGAGCCTCGGCACGGTCCTTGAGACGATCCGCGTAGCTCTTGCGGAACTTGCGCAGCTTCGGCGCGACCACAGCCATGCAGTAGGGATTCCTGCCGCCTTCGCGCTCGAAATATTCCTGGTGATACTCCTCTGCCGGGTACCAGGTAGCGAGCGGCTCTATGGTGGTGACGATCGGCCGGTCCCAATCAGCTTGCGCCCGGGCGATCGCCGCACGCGCCGCTTCCCCCTGCTCCGGGGAGTGAGGGAAGATGGCGGAACGGTACTGGGTGCCGACGTCGTTCCCCTGCCGATTGAGCTGCGTCGGATCGTGAGTGGCGAAATAGATGTCGAGGATATCGTCGAACGCGATCTGGTCCGGATCGAAGGTCAGCCGAACCGCCTCGGCGTGCCCGGTGCCGCCGCCGCAAACCTGCTTGTACGTGGGATTCGGGACCTCCCCGCCCGTATAGCCGCTCTCGACAGAGGAGATCCCGATCACGTCCTTGAAGATCGCTTCGGTGCACCAAAAGCACCCGCCCGCCAATGTCGCCTGCTGTTCGCTCATCCTCGCCTCATCGATTCGAGTAGTCCGGCAAATAGGGTGCGGGGCGCACAATTATAAGCGGGCGCCAAGCGCTTAGCTCTTCGCCGGCTCTTGCGTTGCAGGCAAGGTGAAGCGGAACACAGTCCCTCCGCCGTCGCGGTCGTCCGCCCAGATCTTGCCCCCGTGGGCCTCGACGATGGTCCGGCTGATCGACAGGCCGATTCCCAGCCCTTCTGCCTTTGTCCCCTGAAAGGGCGAGAACAGTGCCTCGCGCACCTCCGGCGGGATTCCGCCGCCGGTGTCGGCCACGCCCACTTCCACCTGTCCTGGGGACACCCTTCGAGTCGTGACCACGACCTCCCGCCTTTCCGAATCGCCGGTGGCCTGCATCGCGTTTCGGATGAGGTTGATGAGGACCTGCTGGATCTGGATCCGGTCTGCCTCCACCCATTCGGCGGCGGGATCGAGCTCGACCTGTGGAGTGACGCCCTGAAAATGAGCGTCGAGGAACGCGATCACGCCGGCTTCGTCGATCAGCTTGGCCAGGTTCTCAGGCCTCATCGCGGCTGTTCCGCGGGCGACCAATTCCCTGAGCCGCCGGACGATCTGTCCAGCCCTCAGCGCGGCAGTTTCCGCGGCCTCCAGCCCCTCGCTCACCTTGTCGACCGAGGCCGGATCGCCCTTCGTCAGCATCCGGCGGCTGCCCCGCACGTAGTTGGTGACTGCGGTGAGCGGCTGATTGAGTTCATGCGCCAGAGTGGACCCCATCGTTCCCATCGCGCTCAGCCTCGACACGTGGATCAGTTCCGCCTGCATCCGCCGGATCTCCTGCTCGGCACGTTGCCGGTCGCTCAAATCCGTCATGGCGCCAACGAAGCGCGTTGGTTCGCCCTTGTCGTCGCGCACGATGAACCCGCGGTCGAAGAAGGTGGCGTAATCCCCGTTCGACTGCCGGAAGCGATAGGTTGCCGACCAGCGGGGGGCACCGCGCTGGACTGCCCCTTCCAGGGACTCCGTCACCTTCTTCCGGTCCTCGGGATGAACCCTCTCCTCCCACCAGGCCATGGTGGTGGTGCCAAGCTCGCTGTCTGCGTATCCCAGAGTCTCCGACGCCGATTCGCTCCAGTGGATTTCGCTCGTGGTAAGATCGAGGTCCCAAATGGCGTCCTTGGTGGCGCGCGCTGCGAGCCGGTACCGCTCCTCGGCCGCCGCACGCGCGGTCTCGGCACGTTTCTGATCCTCGACGTCTTCGGTGGATCCGTACCAACGAATCACTTCGCCGTTCTCGTCCTTGCGCGGCGCGGCGCGGGAGATGAACGTGCGGTAGGACCCGTCCGCGAGCCGCATCCTGAACTCCACTGAACCCGGCTCGCCGCTACCAAGGATTTGCTTCCATAGTTCCAGGATCGGCCCCTCGTCCTCCGGATGCAGGACGGAGAGCCAACCCTCGTGCGGATCCATCTTGCGATCGAGCCCCGTAACCTGCGTGAAACGGGCGCTCACCGAAAGGAGGCGGCCCTCGGGCGAGGCGGTCCAAACCAGCTGCTGGCTAAGCTCCACCGTGTAGCGGTAAAGCTCCTCGCTCTCCCGCAGCCGTTCCTCGGCGTGGCGCCGCTCCTCGATCTCGCGCATCAGCCGTCCGTTGGCGGAAGCCAGGTCGTCGGTGCGCGCC
>DASYWC010000014.1:0-5858 GCA_035936615.1 Allosphingosinicella sp.
GAAGGGCTATGTCACAGTCAAGACTCCGGAAGGGGGCGTCCGCTATCGCCAGCCGCCGGGGCCGACGAACGCGCTCGGACTGATGAAGGTGGTGATGCCCAACAACTACGCCATCTACCTCCACGACACTCCGTCGAAGGGTCTGTTCTCGAGCAACTTCCGGGCTGCGAGCCATGGCTGCATCCGCACCCAGGACGCGCTCGGCTTCGCGCGGGTGCTGCTCGGAAATCCCGAATGGGACCAGGCGAAGATCAACGAGACGATCAAGAGCGGCAAGACGGTGATGGCGAAGACCGTGGTCGATACTCCGGTTTACATCACCTACTTCACAGCCGCGGCCGCGAAGGACGGCGCCGGAATCGTTCCCTACAAGGACGTCTACGGACGGGATGCCAAGGCGCTTGCCTCGATCAAGAGCGGCGGCAAGACGAGCCTCGCCTCCGCCGCGAAGTAAGGCTGACGTTTCGGAGTGAGCGCACGGGAGGCGAGGGCGCCTCCCGTCTTACATTCCGTTGACTTCGGTGTCCGCGGGCCGTGGCGGCGGCGCGGGCGGAGCTTCGCGTACGGCCTCGGCTTCCTTCCTCAAGGCCTCTGCCCGCTGCCTGGCCGCTTCACGCGCCTGCGCAGCCCGATCCTCGATAGCGTCGGCCTGCGCCTCCTTGGCCTCCGCCTGGCTTTCGGCGGCGGCATCCTGCCTGGCGCCCATCTCTTCGGCAGGACCGCTTCGCAAAGTGTCCTCGCTGCCGACCCTGCCGGCAGCAGCGTCCGCCTTTTCTCCCGCATTCTCGCGCGGCCCGTCGCAAGCAGCGGTGGCAAGGCCGGCCGTGAGGCCCAGAACTTTCAGAACGTGGCGCATCGGAGATCCTTTCGAAAAGCAGAACTCCAGGGCTCTACTTGAGGTTTCATTTCGGGAGCAAGCCTGCCCTCGGCCCGTTGGGTTGCTATCGGAAACGAGCAGGAGCCTCAGATGAGCGACAATGTCTACAAAGTGATCGAGATAGTTGGAAGTTCGCCGACGAGCATCGAGGACGCGATCGAAAAGGCGATCGGCCGGGCATCCAGCAGCCTTCGGGAGGTGCGGTGGTTCGAGGTGACGGAGACCCGCGGCCACATCGAGGACGGCCGGGTCGCCCATTATCAGGTGACCCTGAAGATCGGCTTCACCCTTCTGGATTGAGGCCGCAGGCGGGGAGCGGTGCTCAGACCTTGTCGGAGTAGAGCAGGCGGCCTGGCCCCAGCTGTTGAAGCACATATTGGAGGCTGAGCTGGGAGAGGGTGAAGCAGCCCTCGCTCCGGCCCAGCTTTCCGAACTGGTCGACCACCTGCTGCTCAGCGTAGGGAGCGGCGTGGACCACGATGGCGCGGGATTCGGCGTTGCTGTTGGTGTAGTCGAGGCCGCGCAGGCGAAGCGAGCGTCCGTACTTCCCGTAATAAACGTCGCCGGTCACATACGCGCCCGAGGATGAAGCGAGCGAGCCGGGCTCGTTCGAGAAGTAGTTCAGATAGCCGCTATGATAGGGGTCGGACCCGCGCCCATGGGCGACGTGGTAGCTCGTGACCATGCCGCTCAGCATGTTGACCAGGTAGAAGCGCTGCTCCCGCGAGGGCTGCATGTAGTCGGCGATTGCGATCACGTCGCGATTGGGCACCCACGGCCGCTTCTGGTCCAGCGCGGCTCGTGCACGCGCCAGAAGGCCGGGCGAGATACGCGGCTGATAGGGCATGGCGGTTGCGAAAACCGGGCCAGCTGCAGTCAATAGCCCTGCGGCTGCGCCACTTTGGATCAGATTTCGACGCGTAAGCATCACAAAGGGACCTCCCCGAAACGAACCTGTACTCTGTACCCGTTTTTGTTCTCGCTTCTCAACGAAATGACGCCGCATTTGGGTCCATTCGCCCCGCTTGAAAGCCGATTCGCCGCAAAAGAGGGAACCGGGCCGGGGGGTAGAGCCCGCCGGAACTCTGTGACGTCCGGGGGAGTCCTTGCAGTGGAAACAGGGAGAGAGCGAATATGGCCGCGTTCGATCGATTGGCTGTGCAGCCCGGGCTGGCCCCGATGGAGGCGAAGCTGGTCGACGCTCTGCCCGAGGACGGAGGGTGGCGCTTCGAACCCAAGTGGGACGGATTCCGCTGCCTCGTGTTCCGCGACCGCTCCGAGGTCGCGCTCCAGTCGAAATCGGGCAAGCCGCTCGCCCGCTATTTCCCCGAAGTGGTCGGGGCCATCCTCGGGATCGAGAGCGACCGGTTCGTCATCGACGGGGAACTGATCATCCCCATAGGCGGAGTGCTTTCGTTCGACGCGCTTCAGATGCGGCTCCACCCGGCCGAGAGCAGGATCAGGAAGCTTGCCGCTTCGACACCTGCCCAGTTGATGCTGTTCGACTGCCTGATTTCGCCGGACGGCGCCGGCCTGGTCGACGCTCCACTGGCGCGGCGGCGCGAGGCGCTGGAGCGGTTCTACTCGGCAGCGAAAGCCCCGGAGCTGCAGCTTTCGGCCTTTACCGAGGACCGCTCGCTGGCGCAGGCCTGGCTCGATACTGCGGGCGGAGCGCTGGATGGCGTTGTCGCGAAGCGAAGCGACGGAGCTTACGAGCCGGGCGAACGCGCGATGCTCAAGATCAAGCAGCTGCGCACCGCCGACTGCGTGGTGGGCGGCTTCCGGTACGCTGCGAAGGGGGGTGAGGTCGGGTCGCTCCTGCTCGGGCTCTACAATGACGAGGGAAGGCTCGACCATGTCGGCTTCACTTCCAGCATCCCGGCGGGGCAGCGAGCGGCGCTGACGAAGAAGCTCGAGGCGCTTGTAGAGGGGCCCGGCTTCACCGGCAACGCGCCCGGGGGGCCAAGCCGCTGGAGCACGGAGCGTTCGGGCGACTGGCAACCGCTGAAGCCGGAACTGGTGGCCGAGGTCCGCTACGACCACGTGACCGGCAACCGCTTCCGTCACGGCACCAAGTTCCTGCGCTGGAGGCGCGACAAGGCGCCCGGGCAGTGCCGGATGGATCAGCTCCGGCATGAAGCGCGGCCGGCCGAGCTGGCCGCGACTTTGGAGGGCGCGCGATGAGCGAGACTGAATTCGAAGGCGTTCGGCTGACGAACCCGGACAAGGTGCTCTACCCGGAACAGGGGATCACGAAAGGCGAACTCGCCGATTACTACGTCGCCGTTGCCGAGCGGATGCTGCCGCACGTGCGCAACCGCCCGATCACAATGGTGCGCTGTCCCACCGGCCAGGAGAAGAAGTGCTTCTACCAGCGCCACGCCGGTTCCGGAGTGCCCGAGCAGCTGCGCCAGGTGAAGGTGCCCGGCTTCGACGATCCCTATCTCTACATCGAGGACCTGCCCGGACTGATCGCGATGGTGCAGATGGGGGTGCTGGAAATGCATCCATGGGGGGTGACGGTCGAGCATCCCGACAAGCCCGACCGGATCATCTTCGATCTCGATCCGGACGAGGGTCTCGGCTTCAGCGACGTGATCGCCGCGGCCCTTGAAGTGCGCGAACGGCTCGACGGCCTTGGTCTCACAAGCTTCGTCAAGAGCACGGGCGGCAAGGGCCTTCACGTGGTCCTTCCGATCCAGCCCACCACTCCCTGGCCCGCTGCGAAGTCCTTCGCAAAGGACCTGTCGGCGCAAATGGCCGCCGACTCGCCGGACCGCTACCTCACGCGCATCTCAAAGGCGGAACGGGTTGGCCGAATCTTCATCGACTATCTGCGCAACGACCCGACCTCAACCGCGGTAGGCGCCTATTCGACCAGATCGAGGCCCGGGGCCCCGGTCGCCACGCCGCTCCTCTGGGAGGAACTGGACAAGAAGCTGGACCCGGCGAGTTTCACCGTCCGGACGGTGCGAAGAATCTTCGCTCAGGCCGAGGATCCCTGGGATGGGATCGGCTCCGTTCGGCAGCGGCTGCCGGGCGACTAAGCCTGCTTGCCCGGGAGCTGCGCTCGCGCTTCGGACGCAGCGTCCACTAGACGACGGCCCGTCTCCTCCGCCGCGTCGGGGGTGAAGGATGTCGCCAGACCGTCGGGCCCGTCCACATTCACTTCGCCGCCTTCGGCTGTAACGAGGCTCGGCTGAGTATGAGGTGCGTTGGAGCTAATCATCTTTGCGTTCCTCTCGCGCGCAATCAACCGGACGGTTTTGGCGAGGTTCCGGAATTGTCGATGAAAGGGCGGAAAACCGCGATTTAGCACGCTCTCACCGTTCTTGAGTTGCCTTGGCGCCTCGAAGGCGAACTCAGATCTCCCGCCGGTGCCGGGGTAGCCCTCCAATGAGAAGAAGTGGCAGTTGACCACGCCCGGGCGAACTCCCATTATCCCGGTTCACCAATGCCGCGCCTGTGGAAGGTTTCGTTCTGACTTCTCAAAATGTCTACGTGGTGGACGACGACCAGGACGTGCGCGCGTCGATCGGCTTCATGCTCGACGCGGGGGACCTGCAATGCCACACCTTCAAGGGCGGCGAGGAGTTCATCGAGCGTGTAGGCGAGCTTGCTCCCGGCTGCGTTCTGCTCGACGTTCGAATGCCGCGCATGGACGGCTTTCAGGTGATGCAGGCTCTGCAGCAGGCGCAGATCGATTGGCCCGTAGTCATCATGACCGGGCACGGGGAAGTGCCGGTCGCTGTCCGGGCGATGAAGCTGGGGGCAGTGGATTTCATCGAAAAGCCCTTCGGCGAGGATTTGCTGATGGCCAGCCTCGATCGGGCATTCGTGCTGCTCAAGGACCGCGGCGAGAAGGGGGAAAGCAAACGGCTGGCGGACGAGCGGCTCGCCCGGCTTACCCCGCGCGAGCGGGAGGTCCTTCAGGGGCTGATCGGCGGCTTTTCCAACAAGCTTCTCGCCCGGCACATGGGCCTCAGCCTTCGTACCGTCGAAATGCATCGTGCCAACATGATGGACCGGCTTCAGGTGGGAAGCCTCGCAGAGGCGCTTACGATGGCGGTTCAGGCGGGCCTTCCCGGTTTGGAGAAGCCGGTCGACGAGGCAGAGTAACCACAGAAGTGGCAAGCAAGGAGACGGTGTCGGCAGACGAGAACGTCGCTGTCCTGGTTTCGGGCGCGGATGGTGAACTCGTGGAGGCTATGCTGAGGGAAACGGGCATTCGCTATGTGCCCGCTACTCCGGAGAATCTGCCCGACGCCATAGGGTCCCACAAGCTGGCCGCGGCGGTCGTCGACGAGGCGATTCTCAGCGACGATCTGGTGCTGGCTCTGAGGGCCGTCGTCTCCGGTCAGCCCGCCTGGTCCAATTTCCCGTTTATCCTGCTGATGCAGCGGACCTCCGTTTCGCGGCCGTCGGAGATCATCGAGGCTCTCGGAAACGTCGGAGTGGTCGAGCGGCCGCTTGAGCCCTCTATCCTCGTGCCAAACGTCCGCGCCGCCCTTCGCTCAAGGCGCAGGCAGCGGGAAGCCGAGGCCTATCTGCTCCAGCGGCAGGAGGCGGAAACGCGTCTTCAGCAACTGACCGAAAGCCTCGAGGCCCGGGTGCGGGCACGTACCCAGGACCTGCGGTCGGCCAACGAGCGCCTGCTGCGCGAGATCGAGGAGCGCCGCCGCGCCGAGGAGCAGCTTCGGGAGAGCGAGGAGCTTTATCGTTACACCGTTGAGCTCAGCCAGCAGCTGGTTTGGACCGCCTCTTCGGAGGGGCGCCTCTTGTCGGTGAGCGCCCGCTTCACGGAGGTCACCGGGCTCGACCGCAAGGTCGATCCGCACGAAGGTTGGCTCTCCGTCCTCCATCCAGAGGACGAGGGGCCAATCCTCAGACTGTGGAAGCAAATCCTTGCCAGCGGTGAGCCGGCTTCAGTGGAGTTCAGAATGCGGCTCGCTGACGGGTCCTACCGCACCTTCATCGCGCG
>DASYWC010000015.1:0-4584 GCA_035936615.1 Allosphingosinicella sp.
CGCCTTCCACTGCTACGTAGGCGGTGCCGGTGAAATGCGGCTCGTGCAAAAGGGTGCCGAACAGCGGCCCCTCCCCTTGCTTCACCCAGGTCTCGCCGCAGTCGTCGCTAACCGCCAGACCGATCGAATTTTGGTACGGGACGGTGACTTTGAGGCTCCAGCCGGCATAATAAAGATAATGGCGGCCTTCATGGACGACGAGCGAGAGCGGCATGATCCCGCTCTCGTCGAATGCGCCGAGCCCCCCCAGCGGAAGCAAGGTGCGGTCGTGCTTGTAGAGGATGTTGGCCGGATGACCGGCCTCCACCTCGATATAGCTGATGTTGCTCCGCCCGAGCGCGTCACGGGTTGCGAAGTATATCCGCCAGCGCCCCTCGCGGGAGGCATCGACGATCGGAAGCTGAGTATGGCTGCGGCTCCACTCCTGCGATCCGGACGAGTGGTAGACAAGCCCCTTCTTCTGCCAGTTCAACACGGGATCTCGCAATTCCTCTCAGCCCTTGCTCTTGTGGGAGAGGCTGCGGATCTCGTCGCTTCTGAAGCCGGCGGGCTGCGTGCCCACTGCCTTGTAGACTTCGAACGGCTGGGTGTCCTTGAGGATGACGCAGCCCATGCCGATCAAAGTGTCGTTACCGATCACCGTCTCGTCTCGGACCGTCGCATTGACGCCGATGAAAGAATATTCTCCGACCGTGCAGGCGCCCGAGATCACCACGTGCGAGGTGATCATGACGTGGTCCTCAATTGTGGAATGATGACCGATATGGTTGCCGCTCCACAGCACGACGTTGTTGCCTACCTTGACGAACGGCTGGATCGTATTGTCTTCGAAGATGAAGCAGTTCTCACCGCAGGTGAACCCCGGGAAGGTGGTTGCCTTCGAGCTCACATAGGAGACGAGCGTATAGCCTTTCTCCTTCGCAGTGGCGCATTTTTCTGCACGCGCGTGGTTCATGCGCTTGAAGCTGATCGGGATGAACAGGCTGAACTCGGAGGGCGGGAAGTGCTGCTCGACCTCCTCGAAGGCGACGACGGGCAGCCCCTTGAACTCGCTGTCCTCCAAGTATTCGCGGTCGACCATGAAGCCGACCACCTCATGCTCGGAATCGTGGGTGAAGTAGAAATGCGCCAACTCCGCCCACTGGCCAACGCCAAAAACAACCACTCTTGCCATTTCAGTCTCCCAGACTCACTCTTCTTTGGATTGGCCCGTGCAGGCAAGGTTCTCAGGGTTGAGCGGCTGAAGCTCGGCCGGGACAAAGCGTCCTTCGCGACTGATCAGCCGGTCGTCGAACCAGACCTCGCCCCCGCCATAAGCGGGGGTCTGTATCAGGATCAGATCCCAGTGGATCGCCGAACGGTTGCCATTGTCGCAGACGTCATAGGCGTTTCCCTGCGCCAGATGGATTGATCCGGCAATCTTTTCGTCAAACAGAAGGTCCTGCATCGGCCGGGAAATTCCAGGGTGCACGCCGAACGCGAACTCGCCGACGTAGCGGGCGCCCTCGTCCTGATCGAGCAGCTCGTTGAGGCGACGAGTCTCGTTCGCCTCCGCACGGATCACCTTTCCGGCTTTGAAATCGAGGCATACGTCCGAGAAGGCCGTCCCGTAATAGACGGACGGAACGTTGTAGCGGATCCGCCCCTCGACCGAGTCCCGTATGGGGGCGGTGAACAGCTCCCCATCGGGGATGTTGTGATATCCGGCCGCCTTGTATGACGTCATGCCGGCGATCGAGAAAAAAAGGTCGGTATCCCCCGGCCCGGCGATCCGAACTCGATCCGTGCGGTCGATGAGCTCGGCCAGCGGCTCCATTGCTTTCTCCATGCGCGGATAGTCGAAGGTGCAGACCTCGAAATACCAGTCTTCGAACTGCTCTGTGCTCATCCCCGCGCGCTGCGCCATCGCTGGGGTCGGCCAGCGAAGCGCGACCCACTTGAGCTTCCGGCTCCGATATTCGTGGTGAACCGGTCGGATGTAGTGCTGGAGCAGCCGCTTCATTCGTTCCGCCGGGACGTCGGCATATTCCTGCGCATTGGCGCCTCCGCGCAGGCCGATGAATGCGTGCGCCTGCCGGAGCATGTGCAGCTCGCATTCGGCCATCAGCTTCACGTCGTCTTCATCATAGACGAGAGCCAGCTCACGGATCACCTGGTCGTCCTTCAGCACGACCAGCGGCGTGCCGCCCGCTTCCTTGGCTGAGCGAGCGATCGCCCGGACAAACTCCGAGGGCACGTTGATGCCTTCGATTACTACCCGCTCTCCAGGCTTGAGCCCGCAGCTGTGCCCGATCAGCAGCCGGGCGAACCCGTCGATTCGCGGATCTCTCATGCCGAACCTCTAGACGAACTCGCCGCGCCTGTACGCCGGGAAATAGCCGCCCGCGGCCGCTTCGGCGCCCCGCGCGGCGGCGAGTGCCGCATAAGCCTCACGGTCGAAGATGCGCCCGCACAGCCATGCGGGGCGGGTGCCGTTCGACCAGCCGCGCTTGAACCGGGTGAGCCCATCGTCCGCCGCGGCCGACGCTCCGGCGCCAGCGCCGAGGTCGAGGAAGCGGATGCCGCGCTCGGCGAAGTGCTCGAAGGCTCGCCAGAAGATCGCGAACGAGGCCCGGAGGTCGTAGCCACGATCGCTGTAGGCGGCGAGATGATAATAAGCTGCGCGCTGCTGCTCGTACCAGAGGGTGATGCCAACCGGCTCACCCTCGCTGCGGGCGCAGAACATGGTGAGGCCGGGCACGGCGAGCTGCCTCTGGAACGAGGCGCGCGAGAAGGCGCTGACCCCCCTGATGCCGTGACGCGCGACGAGGTTGCCGTAGAGCGCGCACCACTGGTCGAGCAGCGACAATGGCGCCTCCACCCGCTCAACGTCGATCGCCTTCAGTGCCTTTCGGACGTTGCGCAGGTGGTGTCCGTCGACGAACTCGTCGGCCGGCGTGGACAGGTCCGCGACGAAATGGTCCTTGAAGTGGAGCAGCCGATCGGGGAAGCAGCGCTCCAGCCCCTGCTGCGTCCAGCCGCCGAGCGGGTCGGCCACCAGGACAAGGCTTACGAGACCGCTTTCGCCCAGCGCCTGGATGTCGCCGCTCAGCGCAGACCAGTCGCGGCAGGAGAATAGCGGGTAGGGACCCATCGCATCGGCAGCGGCGGAGCCACGCACCGGCCGTTCGAGCAGCCACCCGCCCGATGCGGGGAGGTGCCGCGGGCGGCCGAACTCGGCGAGCGAGGCGGCGTAATGGGGGTGTAGATACCCTGCAGGCGCGTGGTGCATGGACGACATGTAAGCTCAGGCCGCCATAGAAGGTGAAATGGCCCCAGTCTACCCTCACGTCCCTTCCTGCGAGGCCCACCCTCAGCGGGTGCGAAGACGCTCGGGGACCAGCTGAAGGACCAATGTGAAAGCGTCAGCGAGCGCTTTCAGACGGACGAGCAGCGCTGCCCCGAGATAGAAGCTGGCGCCGATTGCCGTCAGGACGAGGAGGTCTAGCACCGGGCCCAGCCCGAGCAGCGGCCGTACGAGGATGACGAGAACCCCCATTGCCCCGCCCAGCGCGAAGATCGGCAGCAAGTCCTTCACTTGCGCCAGCGCTCCGTAGCCCAGGAAGGTGTGAGACGGCCGCGCATTGATCAGGAAGCTCAACAGGCAATAAGCGACCATGGCATAGGCCAGGCCCATGATCCCGAAGAAGCTCCCTACGGCGACGGCAGCGATCCCGAGCCCCTGCTTCAGCACCGTCAACCAGAGATAATATTGGGAGCGATCCTGAGCGAGCAGCGCTTGCAGGTTGATGAGGCCAGTCGGGTAGAACAAACCGGCGACCGCGAGAACGGAGAGAATCGGCGCCGCGCCTGTCCAGTCAGAACCAAACAGCAAGTATAATACGAGGTCGGACAAGGCGGCGAGTCCTACCATCACCGGCACGTTAATCACCATCGTGAGCCGCATCGACCTCCGCACTGCCCGTGCTAGAGCTTCGACATCATGTATGCGCCCCGCGAACAACGGCAGAGTGACGCGGCCGATGATCTGCATGAGGATTGCGCTCGGTAGCCATTGTGTCTGCTGCGCACGGTTGTAGAGGCCGAGCTCGCGGACTCCATGGAGCTTGCCGACGATCAGCGCGAAGCCCTGCATGTAGAGTACGTCCAGGAACCCGGTAACGACCAGATGCGAGCCGAAGCGGAAAAGCGGCCTGCTCTCGATCCAGTCGAAGGCCATTCTAGGTCGCCATCCGCCCACTATCCACACCATCGCGGTCGTGACGAACGCAGCGGTGAACGCTTGAAGCGACAGCGCCCACACGCCGAAGTCCAGAACCGCAAGGCCGACGCCGACCGCCCCTGACAGGATTGCCGCAGCAACGCCGACCAAGAAGATTTCGCGGAATCTCAGCGCGCGCACGAGCAGCGCGGACGGCACCGAGCCCGCCGCAGTAACGACCACTTGGGCAGCGGAGACCAGCATCAGCTGCCTCAGGACGGGGTGCCCGTAAAAGGCAGCCACGACAGGCGCGAGGGCGATCAGCACGGCAGCGAGAACTAGGCCGGCGGACATGTCGAACCAGAAGACCGAGGATTCCTGAG
>DASYWC010000016.1:0-14746 GCA_035936615.1 Allosphingosinicella sp.
GTTGAATACCGATCGCTCGGCAAGACGCTCGACGGGCAGGATCTCGACTATCTGAAGATCGGCGAGGGGCCGCTCTCCGTCTGGCTCTACGCCCGGCAGCATCCCGGCGAGACGATGGCGGAGTGGTGGATGGAAGGCGCGCTCGAGAAGCTGCTCGACGATTCCGATCCGGTGTCGCGGCGGCTTCGGGAGCGCGCCACGTTCCACGTGGTCCCAAACATGAATCCGGACGGCTCCAGGCGTGGGCATCTGCGCACCAATGCCGTCGGCACCAATCTCAACCGGGAATGGCACGAGCCCTCCGCCGAGCGGAGCCCGGAAGTGCTGTGCGTCCGGGACGAGATGGACAGCACCGGGGTGGACTTCGCAATGGACGTCCACGGCGACGAGGCGATCGCAGCCAACTTCCTCGCAGGCTTCGAGGGAATCCCCTCCTGGACCAAGGAGCAGGGCGCGCTCTACGACCGGTACAGCGACGAACTGGTCCGCATCTCCCCCGAGTTCCAGACCGAAAAGGGCTATGAGCTCTCTGCCCCCGGCAAGGCAAATCTATCCATGTCCACGGCCCAGCTTGCGGAGCGCTTCGGAGCGATCGCGATGACTCTGGAAATGCCGTTCAAGGACAATGACGACCTGCCCGACGCGGAAGAAGGCTGGTCGCCCGACCGAAGCCGCGCCCTCGCCCGCTCCTGCCTCGATGCCCTTCACGCGATCCTGCCGGAGTTGGAGAAACGGCGGGCGGCAAACAAATAGCTACTCGCCCGTTCATCCTGGGCCAAGTGGCGAGACGGCCCACCCACCACCGTTCGCCCTGAGCCTGTCGAAGGGCAATTTCTTGTTTCAATAGAAGGGCAGGGCTTCGACAAGCTCAGCCCGAACGGAGATATCAGAAGAATGCCCCGCCTAGTCCTCATCCGCCACGGCCAGTCCGCCTGGAACCTCGAGAACCGCTTCACCGGCTGGTGGGACGTGGATGTCACCGAGAAGGGCGTGGAGGAGGCCCGGGCCGCAGGCGCGCTGATGGCTGAGCGCGGGCTCGACTTCGACCTTTGCTTCACGTCGCTTCAGACCCGCGCCATCAAGACGCTCAACCTCGCCCTCGAGGAGATGCGCCGGCTGTGGCTCCCGGTCGAGAAGCACTGGCGGTTGAACGAGCGCCATTACGGCGGCCTTACAGGCCTCAACAAAGCCGAGACCGCCCAGAAGCATGGGGAGGAGCAGGTGCACATCTGGCGCCGCTCCTTCGACATCCCGCCGCCGCCGATGGAGTCGGGCAGCGAGTACGACCTGGGCGCCGACCGCCGCTACTCCGGGATCGAGGTGCCGCGCACCGAAAGCCTGAAGGACACGATCAAGCGCGTCCTCCCTTATTGGGAGCAGCGCATCGCTCCGGCGCTGCAGAGCGGCGGGCGGGTGCTCATCTCAGCCCACGGCAACTCGTTGCGCGCTCTGGTCAAGCACCTGTCCAACATCCCCGACGAGGAGATTACCGGGCTGGAGATCCCAACAGGCCAGCCCATCGTCTACGAACTGGACGAGGGGCTGGCCGAGGTTGAACGCTACTATCTGAAGGACCGCCACTGAGCTTGGGCGGGCCGGGTGCGATCGGCGGCTAGAGCTTGTTGATCACGCCCTTGACCTTCCCCTTCAGCTCCTGGGCGTTGCCCTTGCTTTCCTGTGCCGCGCCTTCTTCGCGCACGCGCTTGTCGCTGCTTCCCTGCTTCAGCTCCCCGGCAGTCTGGTTCGCTGCGCCTTTGATCTTGTCGGTGAACTCGCCCATCAGTTGTCTCCTTTGCTGAGAAGCCAACCGCCCACCGCGGCTCGCGTTCCCTACCAAAAGAGAGGCAGGGCGCGACGCCTACTTGCCGTGCCCGGCCATCGGGTGACCGCCGCCGGCTACCGCGGCCTTGCAGGTGACGCTTGGGTTGAACTGCGCGAAGACTCCATTGGAGTTCTTGCGGTGCACCCAGACGTGGCGGTCGTAATGCGGCTCGAACATGTGCGCTTCGTCGATCGCCGTCTTGGGATCGTCGCTCATCGCATCGTACTCGACTCCGTGGAAGCTTGGCGGCTTGGTGTTTCCGGCAGCGTGCCAAGCCTTTTTGAAGACCAGGTTCTCGACGGCGACCAGCTCGAGCGAACCATCCGCGCGCGGCTCGTAGATCAGGATCGAAGGGTTGCGGAAATCCGTGTGAGTCCCAGTTCCGTCCACGCGGGGATTAGGCGGAGCCGTGATCCCGAGCAAGTCCGGACGGAAATAATGGATTCCCATGCCCCCGAGCGAGGCCGGGCGGCCCATCATGGCTGCGGTCTCGCACATGTCACCCGGCGGAGCGATATAGCCTTCGGCGATCGCCTGCTTCACGTCGCGGAAACGCATCGTCGCGCGCACCTCTTCCAGTGTCGGCTCGGTGTTCTGGGCGCTCGCAATGGGCACGCCGATCGCAATTACCGCGGCCAGCGCCACGGATCCAATTATCGTCCTCATTTCAGTGTCCCCTGATTTCCCGCGCGGCTCCTCCGGCGGATGCGGGGGGCGGATACGGTCCCCCGACGCGTCGTTCAATCGAAGGGGTTGCAAGGGGCTATTCACATGTGAATAGCTACCTTGATGTTCGCTTGGGATGACATTGCGGTCTTCCTTGCGCTCTACCGCGAGCGGACGACCGGGCGCGCCGCCTCGTCGCTCGGGTGCAGCCAACCCACCGTCGTCCGCCGCATAGCCGCGCTCGAGCATGAGCTTGGCCTCACCTTGTTCGATCGCCTGCCGACGGGCCTGGCTCCGACCGACTCGGCCCGCGCCCTGCTCGCGCCCGCCGAAGCGGTCGAGCGTTCCATTTGCGCCTTCTCCACCGACGTCGACGAGCTGACCGGGAGCGGCCTCAACGTGATCCGGCTGACGTTCCTGGATCATTTCGAGCGGCTGCTGGTGCCGGTGCTGAGGGATTTCCGCGCCCGCTGGCCCGGGATCCAGACACAGCTGCTCGCAACGGACCAAATGTACGACCTGGCACGCGGCGAGGCGGACATAGCGATCCGCGGCCGAAAGCGCCCCGGGGGCGACGAGATCGTGGTGCATCAGCTGCCCTCGACGGGGTGGACGGTGTACGCGCCGGCGGAGAGTTCTCCGGCGGAGCGGCCGCATCGGCCGGAGGAGGTGGGTAAATTCCCGCTCGCCCTGCTGGACGGCCCTCCCCGCGGACTTCCGATATACAGGTGGCTCGAAAGCATCGCCGGCAACGGGGCAAGCCCCATTCGCTGCAGCAACTACGGTGCCTTGAAGTCTGCGATCGCGTCGGGCGCCGCCTTGTCGGGGCTGCCCTGCACGGTCGGCGATCGAGAACCGGATCTCGTCCGATGCTTCCCACCCCCTCGCGAGTTCGACGTTCTGATCTACCTGGTCGCGAGACGGACGATGCTCCGCAGGCCCCCAGCCCGGGACCTGTTCGATTCCATCGCCCGCTACTTCGAGCAGAATCCCTCCGTCCTAACCGGCGAACCGCCGTCGGTCAGCTGAGAGGAGAGCCGTCAATCCGCCGGCCGCGAGGTTTGCTGTCATTGCCTCGGCGGGCTGGCCCGGTTAAGAGGTGCCGCTTCGCCGGGCATAAGGCAGTGACATGGCAGACGAAGCTCCCCTCATCGGAATCATCATGGGCAGCCAGTCCGACTGGGAGACGATGCGCCATGCCGCCGAGATGCTGGACGCACTGGCCGTGCCTTACGAGGCCAGGGTCATCTCGGCGCACCGTACGCCCGATCGCCTTTACGCCTATGCCAAGGGCGCGGTGGAGCGGGGCCTCAAGGCCATCGTCGCGGGCGCGGGCGGAGCGGCGCATCTTCCAGGAATGGCGGCTTCCATGACGAGGCTTCCGGTGCTTGGAGTTCCCGTGGAATCAAAGGCTCTGTCGGGAATGGACAGTCTGCTCTCCATCTCGCAAATGCCCGCCGGCGTTCCGGTCGGCACCCTTGCGATCGGTAAGGCGGGGGCCGCCAATGCCGGCCTCCTCGCTGCCGCCATCCTCGCGACGAGCGACGAAGCGCTTGCCGGCCGGCTCGACGAATGGCGCCAGAGGCAAACCGACAGCGTATCCGAACGGCCGGAATGATCGTTCCGCCCGGCTCCACCATCGGGATAGTCGGCGGCGGTCAACTCGGCCGGATGCTGGCCGTCGCTGCGGCTCAACTGGGGTACAAATGCCACGTCTATGCACCCGACGAAGCGCCTCCCGCGGCCGAGGTGGCGGCCCTCTTCACGCGCGGCGACTATGAGGATGAGGAGGCGCTCGCCCGCTTCGGTGAAAGCGTCGACGTCGCAACGTACGAGTTCGAGAATATCGCCGCCGGACCGTTGAGCGCTCTTGCCGATCATGCGCCGCTCTACCCGCCTCGCGTCGCGCTGGAAGTGGCGCAGGACCGGCTCAGCGAAAAGGAGTTCGTCGCCGGGCTCGGCGGCCGCCCTGCCCCATTCGCGGCGGTGGACAGTGAGGCGGACTTGCACGCCGCGCTGGAGCGGATCGGCGCGCCCGCGATCCTCAAGACCCGGCGCTTCGGCTACGACGGCAAGGGCCAGGCTCGGATCATGCATTCTTCCGAAGCCCCGGCAGCCTGGGACGCGGTGGGACGAGCCCCTTCCGTCCTCGAGGGCTTCGTGCGGTTCGAGGAGGAGTTCTCAATCCTTCTTTGCCGCTCCAGCTCGGGCAGCTCCGTGACATGGGATGCGCCCCGCAACGTCCACGCCGAGGGCATATTGCGGACCTCCACCGTTCCGGCGCCCCCCTCCGTCCACGCAGCCGCAGAGGAAGCGTCGGACCTCGCCCAGAAGGTGGCCAAGGCACTCGACTATGTCGGAGTCCTGACCCTGGAGTTCTTCGCCTCGGTGCAGGGGCCGGTCTTCAACGAGATGGCGCCTCGGGTGCACAACAGCGGCCACTGGACGATCGAGGGGGCGCTAACTTCGCAGTTCGAGAACCACATCCGCGCCGTCTGCGGGCTTCCGCTCGGCTCGACGAGCCTCGCCGCTCCCAAGGTCTCGATGCAGAACCTGATCGGCGACGATATTCACGCCTGGCACGAGATCCTGTCGGACCCCGCGGCCCACCTCCACCTCTACGGCAAGGGTGAGCCGCGCCCGGGCCGCAAGATGGGCCACGTGACCCGCCTCGGCTGACGCGCAGCCGCTACTGCGCGGTTCGCACTTCGACTGGAATCCCTAGCTTGGCCAGCTGAGGCTGGACCTTCGCCGCCTCTCCGACGACCACCCACACGAAGTTCTTCGGGTTGATGGCGGCGCGAGCGGCCGCGTCGAGGCGGGCGGCGGTCTGTGCTTCGTAAAGGGCGGCGAGGGTCTCGTAATAATTGTCTGGCCGTTTGTAGAGCGCGTTCGTCTGCATCGCGTTCAACACCGCTGCCGACGTTTCGAAGCTGCCGGGCAGGCTGCGGACGTTGTTCCTGACCGTTCGGGCGAGCTCTTCCTCGGTCACGCCTTTGCTGCCGACGAATTCCTGAACGTTCTCCATCAGGGCGGCCAGTGAGTCGCCCGTGCGGTCGGCCTGCACCGGGGCCGAGATGATGTAAGGCACAGCCTCGACCCCCCGCTGCACCGTACCGCGCACGCCATAGGACCAGCCCTTGGTCTCGCGCAGGTCCATGTTGATCCTCGAGAGGAAGTTGCCGCCGAGAATGTCGTTAGCCGAGGTGAGATCGATCAGATCCTCGGTTCCCTTCAGCGGAGTCACGACGCCGCCGTAGATCAGCGACTGCGGGGATCCGGGGCGGTCGATCAGCACGACACGCTGCTGCGGCGCAGGGATGGCGGCGCTGAAGCTCTTCGTCCCCTTCGGCACCGCCGGCGCCTGCCAGGTTCCGAAGCGGGCCTCAAGCATCGGCAGAAGCTGCGCTAGCGGCACGTCCGCGACGACGAATATCTCCATATTGTCCGGACGCAGCCAGCGCTCCTTGAACGCGATGAGATCGTTGCGTCCGAGCTTGCCGACCGCCGCAGCGTCGCCGCTGCCGCTGGTGGCGTAGGGGTGCTGCGGGCCGTAAAGGAGCGTCGGCAAGGTCCGGTTGGCGATCCCCTGCGGGTCCTTCATTTCCTGAGCGATTGCAGTGAGCCGCTGGGCCTTGACCCGCTCCACCTCGGCCGGAGCGAAAGCAGGGTTTCGAACGAGGTCTGCCAGAAGATCCAGCGAGGGAGCCAGGTTCGGAGTCAGTGCCGAGAGCGTGACGGTGGTCCGGTCGATCGACGAAGTGGCGGAAATGTTGGCGCCCAGCCGCTCCTGCTCCTCCGCGATCTGCACGGAGCTCCGGGTGGCGGTGCCCTCGTCGAGCAGCCCCAATACCAGTGCCTGAGTACCGCGTGCGGCCACCGGATCCGCTGCGTTTCCGGCATCGAACGAAAGCGCGATCCGAGCGGCCGGCACTGCGGTCCGCTGAGCGTAATGAACCTTGACTCCGTTCGACAGGGTCGCGTGCGCCACATCGGGAAAATCGAGGCTGCTGAGCTGCCCCACGTCGGGCATCTGCCGCTTGAAGCTGGTGGGAGCGGCGTCCGTCTTGGTCGGCTTGGCGGGGGCCGGCGTCGCCGCTGCAACGCCCTTCGCCTCTTCATAGGCTTCGCGCTCCCCCGGCTCCAGCCTGAGCCGGAGCGGAGGCCGGGTCAGCCACTGCCGCACTGCCTTGCGCACCTCATCAGGGGAGGTCTGGGCGTAGAGGGCAAGGGTCTTCTTGTAGTAGAGCG
The DNA here is from genome assembly GCA_035936615.1 of Allosphingosinicella sp. Lineage (GTDB taxonomy): Bacteria > Pseudomonadota > Alphaproteobacteria > Sphingomonadales > Sphingomonadaceae > Allosphingosinicella. The sequence continues at coordinate 6,740 of DASYWC010000016.1, forward strand.
GATCGTTCGCGTAGATCTGGCCTTCCGCCAGCGCGACGGCTTTCCCGCCGAAACCGCCCACCTGCTCAAGACCGCGAATGCGCTGGGCAACTTCGGTGGTTGCGGCGCGGCTTACCTCGGCGTTGCTCGGGCCCTCCGCGACGAACTTCGCGACGATCTCGTCCAGCCTGCGGGCCACAAGTGCCGGGTCGACTCCCGGCTTTACGGTCGCCGATACGCTGAACAGACCGACGCGCTGGAAGGGCGAGAGACCGGCGCTGACGCTCACCGCAATCTTCTCGTCGCGGACGAGAGCATTGTCGAGCCTGGAGCTGGACAGGCCGCCAAGGACCGAGCCGGCGAGATCGAGCGCCACCATCTGCTTGTCGAGGAGGCCCGGCACCGCCCAATAGCGCGATACCGAAGTGGCGGCGACGCGGTCCTTCATCACCACGTCCTTCGGAGCCTTGAGGGTCGGAACGCTCGCTGCCGCAGGCGTGTTGACGGGGCCTCGCTTGATGTGTCCGAAATATTTCTGGACGAGCGGGCGCGCAGTCGCGACGTCTACGTCTCCGGCCAGCACCAGTACGGCATTGTTCGGGCCGTAATTATCGATGAACCACTGCTTCACGTCGGCCAGGCTGGCGCTGTCCAGGTCGGCCATGGAGCCGATTACGGAGTGCCGGTAGGGGTGGCCCGGGGGGAACAAAGACTCGAGAATCCGGTAGAAGACGAGCCCTCCGGGACGGTTGTCGCCCTGACGCTTTTCGTTCTGAACGACGCCGCGCTGGTTATCGAGCTTTTCCTGGGTCACGGCCCCAAGAAGATGGCCCATGCGATCGGACTCCAGGAACAAGGCGCGTTCCAGGGCGGCGGTGGGCACCGTCTGGAAGTAGTTGGTGCGATCGAAGTTGGTTGTGCCGTTATAGTCGGTGGCCCCGATTTGCTGCAGCGGCTCGAAGAAATCGCCCGGCGCGTTTTCGGAGCCATTGAACATCAGATGCTCGAACAGGTGGGCGAAGCCGGTCTTCCCTTTGGGCTCGTCCTTGGACCCGACATTGTACCAGACGCTGACGGCAACCACTGGAGCCTTGCGATCCTGGTGCACCAGCACTTTGAGGCCGTTGGGGAGCGTGAAGCTCTGGAAGGGGATGTCCACGCGCTGGACCAGCGACGGGATTGGCGCTGCGGGAGCGGGCGCCTGGCGGACCTGAGCGGTAGCGGAAGCGGCAACCGGCGCCAGTGGGGCTGCTGCGGAAACGGCGACGCCGGCGGAAAGGGCAAGGGCCGTTGACAGCATGAATGGTAGCAGCGCAACGCGCATGTTCTTCTCCCGAGGATCTGCGGACAGGCAATTACCATAGCGGCGCAATACGCAAGCGCAACTGCAGCCTGAGAGAAACCGTTGATTTTCCAGTGCCTAACCGGGGAGGATCCTCGCGCCACCAACCTACCGCGAAATCCGATCCCGCAAGCTCTTGTGTTGCACATTAGCAACACTACATTGACGCGGACATAAACAAGGGGCTGCCATGAACCTCGAGAAATTCACAGAGCGCGCCAAAGGATTTTTGCAGGCCGCGCAGACCGTAGCAATCCGGCTGAACCACCAGCGGATCACCCCCGCGCACCTGTTGAAGGCGCTGCTTGAGGACGAGCAGGGCATGGCCTCAGGGCTGATCGCCCGAGCCGGCGGTACGGCCGAAGCCGCGCTCCGGGAGACCGACGAAGCGCTCGCCAAGCTGCCGGCTGTGTCGGGAAGCGGAGCGACTGCCGCTCCGGGCCTGGACGGCGAGACCCTGCGGGTGCTGGATACGGCTGAGCAGGTCGCCCAAAAGGCGGGCGACAGCTATGTGACGGTCGAGCGGATGCTGCTCGCTTTGGCGCTCTCCACCACAACCGCGGCCGGCAGGGCTCTGCGCGAGGCGGGAGTGACGGCCGAGGGGCTCAACGCCGCCATCAATGAGCTTCGCGGCGGACGGACGGCCGACACCGCCTCTGCCGAAGACCGCTATGACGCGTTGAAGAAGTTCGCCCGCGACCTCACCGAGGCTGCCCGGGAAGGAAAGCTCGACCCGGTGATCGGCCGCGACGAGGAAATCCGCCGGACCGTTCAGATCCTCGCTCGCCGAACCAAGAACAATCCGGTGCTGATCGGCGACCCCGGCGTCGGCAAGACCGCGATCGCCGAAGGCCTGGCTCTGCGCATCGCCAACGGCGACGTGCCGGACACCCTGAAGGACCGGAGGCTGATGGGGCTCGACATGGGCTCACTGATCGCAGGCGCGAAGTATCGCGGCGAATTCGAGGAGCGCCTCAAGGGCGTGCTGGACGAGGTTAAGGGCGCAGGCGGCGAGATCGTCCTGTTCATCGACGAGATGCACACCCTGATCGGCGCCGGGAAGAGCGAAGGCGCGATGGACGCCTCCAACCTGCTGAAGCCTGCCTTGGCACGCGGCGAGCTTCACTGCATCGGCGCGACGACGCTCGATGAATATAAAAAGCACGTTGAGAAGGACCCGGCGCTTCAGCGGCGCTTCCAGCCCGTCTTCATCGGCGAGCCGACGGTCGAGGACACGGTGTCGATCCTTCGCGGCCTCAAGGAGAAATACGAGCTCCACCACCACATCACGATTACGGATAGCGCGTTGGTGGCGGCCGCAACGTTGTCCAATCGATACATCACCGACCGTTTTCTCCCGGATAAGGCCATCGACCTGATGGACGAAGCCGCATCGCGCCTGCGCATGGAGGTGGAGTCGAAGCCGGAGGAGATCGAAAACCTCGACCGGAGGATCATCCAGCTCAAGATCGAGCGCGAGGCTCTGAAGAAGGAAAAGGACACGGCTTCGAAAGACCGGCTGATGACGCTGGAGGGCGAGCTTGCCAATCTGGAGCAGCAATCTTCGGAGCTGACCCAGCGGTGGCAGGCGGAGCGCGAGAAGATTCAGGCCGAAGGCAAGCTGAAGGAGCAGCTCGACCAGGCCCGGCTCGAGCTTGAGCAGGCGCAGCGCAGCGGTGACCTCGCCAAGGCGGGCGAGCTGCAATACGGCACAATTCCCGGCATCGAGAAGCAACTCGAGGAAGCCCGGGCCGCGACCTCCAACGCCATGCTCCGCGAGGAAGTGACCGCCGAGGACATTGCGAGCGTAGTGGCACGCTGGACTGGCATTCCCATGGAGCGGATGCTCGAAGGCGAGCGCGACAAGCTGCTCAAGATGGAAGACCTGATCGGCAAGCGAGTCATCGGGCAGGAGGATGCGGTGAAGGCTGTCGCCTCCGCCGTGCGCCGCTCTCGGGCCGGGCTGCAGGACCCGAACCGCCCGCTAGGCTCGTTCCTGTTCCTGGGGCCGACGGGCGTCGGCAAGACCGAACTCACCAAGGCCTTGGCCGAGTTCCTGTTCGACGACCCGCACGCCATGGTTCGGATCGATATGTCGGAGTTCATGGAGAAGCACTCGGTCGCACGCCTGATCGGCGCTCCTCCGGGCTATGTCGGCTATGAGGAAGGCGGGGTGCTGACCGAAGCGGTGCGAAGGCGCCCCTACCAGGTGATCCTGTTCGACGAGGTGGAAAAGGCGCATGGCGACGTGTTCAACATCCTCCTCCAGGTGCTCGACGACGGCCGACTGACCGACGGTCAGGGGCGGACGGTGGACTTCGCGAACACGCTGATCATCCTGACCTCGAACCTTGGAAGCCAGTATCTGTCCGGCCTGTCGGACGGGCAGAAGGTGGAGGATGTCGAGCCGCAGGTCATGGAGGTGGTCCGGGCTCATTTCCGGCCCGAGTTCCTGAACCGCCTCGACGAGATCATCCTGTTCCACCGCCTGGCGCAGGAGCATATGGGCCCGATCGTCGACATCCAGGTGGAGCGGGTCCAGAAGCTTCTCGCCGACCGAAAGATCAGCCTTGAGCTGGCGGACGGCGCACGCGCCTGGCTTGGCCGGGTCGGCTACGATCCCGTCTACGGCGCAAGGCCGCTGAAGCGCGCGGTGCAGAAGTATCTCCAGGATCCGCTCGCCGACGCGATCTTGCGCGGGGAGATCCCGGAAGGCACCGTGGTGAAGGTCGAAGAAGGCGAGGGAGGATTGACTCTGGCTCCGGCCTAGCCGCCTAGACGGGGAAACAGCCATTCGACGACGAGGTCCGGCAGGCAGTGGACGTAAACAGCCTCTTTTCGCGCGCGGAGCAGGAGTTCCAGGCCGGCCGCCTGGAGGATGCGAGCAACACGCTCGCACAGGTACGGCGGGCGGCGGGCGATCATCCGGCCATCCTCCACCTTCTTGCCCTTGTGCATAAGGGCCGCGGCCTGCTGGATGAGGCACGAGGGGCGTTTACGAGCGCACTCGCGCTCGCTCCTGCCGACCCGGCAATCAACAACAATTACGCCAATCTCCTCGACATGATGGGAGATCCGGACGCTGCTCTCCAGTATTTCGATCGCGCCCTCAGCGCCGCCCCCCACTATTCCGAAGCACGCTACAACCGGGCCCTCACTTTGCAGCGGGTGGGCCGCTTGGACGAAGCGCTGGCCGAGCTGGAAGCTCTCTCGGCAGCCTCGCCGAACAGCGCGAAGATCCACTCGGCGCGAGGCGGAGTGCTGCGGCAGCTGGGCCGGCTTGGCGAAGCGGCCAAAGCCTATGAGGCCGCTCTCCAGTCCGAGCCACGCCGGTTGGTGGCGCTTCACGGGCGGGCTCGGATAGCCATGGAACGTGGCGAGGAATCGGCGGCTGAGATGTACAGACGCGCCCTCGATCCCAGGCCTGGGGACCGGGAGCTCAGCCTTGGCCTGGCCGAGGCTCTTGAGGCGGAGGGCGATCCGGCCGAGGGCTTGGCGGTCCTGGCCGGCGCCGTCTCGGAGCACCCGCGCTGGGTGGAGGGTCATTCGGCCCTCGCCCGGATGCGCTGGGAGGCAGGGGAAGGAGCCGCCTTCTCGAGGGAGTTCGAAAAGGCTCTCCAGGCTGCTCCCGAGGATCAGGATCTGTGGATGGCCTATACGTCCGCTCTGGCGGCGGCGGATCTCTTCGCGCAAGCGGCCGATGCTGCCGCTCGGGGCCGGGCAGCGGCCGGCGACGTCCCGGCTCTGCAGCTGGTGGAGGCGCTCAACGCCTCCGAGGCAGGCCAGCTCGAACGGGCGGAGCGGCTGTTTAATGCTCTTCCCGAAGACATTCCCGGCAAGCCCCTGCACGAGGCGCGGCACGCCATGCGCCGCGCGGAAACGGAACGCGCTCTCTATCTGTGTGAGCAGGCTCTGGCCGAAGATCCCTGGAGCGTCGGCGCATGGGCTTTAAGGGGCCTGCTTTGGCGGCTGACCAACGACGATCGAGCCGCCTGGCTTCACGAACAGCCGGGGCTTGTCACCACCCAGCAGCTCGACTTGGATGAGGCGGAAATCGAGGCCGTTACCGATCACCTGCGCAGTCTCCACCGCACCCGAGCGCATCCCATCGGCCAATCGCTTCGCGGCGGCACGCAGACTCGCGGCGCGCTATTCCACCGGGAGCATCCTCTGATCGCGGGCCTGGCCGCGTCGATCGCGCGGGCGGTGCAGCGGCATTGGGAAGGCCTTCCGCCGGCTGACCAGCGACACCCGCTCCTCCGGCACCGGGAGGCGCAGCCTCGGATCAGCGGTTCCTGGTCGGTTCGGCTGACGGGCGGGGGCTTCCATGTGTCGCACATCCATCCCGAGGGAGTTCTTTCTTCGGCCTGCTACCTAGTCTTTCCGGACGGCCAGGGCACGGAAGAAGGCTGGCTGGAGCTCGGAAGCGCACCGGAGAACCTCGGCTTGGATCTCGACCCGTTGTTGAAGGTCGAGCCGGAGCGCGGCAAGATCGCGCTGTTCCCGAGCACGCTGTTTCACGGCACCCGCGCATTTTCCAGCGGGGAGCGGCTGACCGTCGCCTTCGACGTTGTTGCGGCATGAGTGTGGCTAACGACAAAGAGGCCTGGGCCAGCTTCTGGGCGGACCCGGGCAGCAGCAACAGCGGTTGCCTTCCCGCGGGGCCGCACGCCGACGGCGTTCAGCGCCACAAGTGGCGGGCCTTCGCGGAACGCCTCCCCAAAGGCGCGAGGGTGCTGGACCTTGGCTCGGGCAACGGCATCGTGCTGCAATGGCTTCGCAGGAGCCGCCCCGATTTGAAGCTGGTGGGCGTGGACTCGTCTCCAACCCTGCCTGAGGCGCCTGCGGGCATCACGCTGAAATCCGGGGTCGAGATCGAGGTATTGCCGTTTCCCGCCGGCAGTTTCAACGCGGCCGTGAGCCAGTTCGGCCTCGAATATTCGGACACCGCCGCAGCTGCGAGGGAGCTGGCGCGGGTGCTGCGTCTGGGCGCCGCCGTCCAATTCGTCGTGCACCATCGGCAGAGCGAGATCGTCCGGCACAACCTCCTTCGAAGGGAGGCGCTGTTGTGGGCAGCCGCACCTGACGGGTACCTCATGAAAGCGCGCGCGCTTGCCAAGGCCCGGGCGATGGCGCCGCTTCCCACGCCGGAGTCCTTCCGACAGGCGCCGCAGGAGGCCCGGCGGCTATATCCGCGACAAGGAGTAGCCGCCGAGTTCGTAGCTGCAATCCTCCAAGTCCTGGAGCTTGGCCGCCAGGCGCCACCGAACCGGACCCTTCAGCAGCTGAGCAGCCTGGAGAGCCGGGCTGCCCACGAGATTGCCCGAATCACCGCACTCGATCGCGCAGCTCGCGACACGGCCCAGATAGGGTTGCTGGTCGATCAACTCGGCAAGGCCGGCTTTGGGATAGATGTCCCGCAAATCGTGCGTGACGCAGGAGCCCCGCAGCCCTTCGCCTGGCTACTGACGGGCTCAAGGGATCAGTAGCAGGCGATGATCGGCTAGAGAGCCCGCGCTGGACGAGAGGGGCTGCAGAGCTTCCGCCTCTCCCCACATCCAACCAATAAAAAGGGCGGCGAGCCGAAGCTCGCCGCCTGTATGCTTGGTTCGACGGCTTAGAAGCGAAGCCGGCCGGACACGAAGAAGTCGCGGCCAAGGACGTCGAAGGTGCCCGGGAACGTGTTCGCCTGCTCCTGGATGTCGCCCAGAACTTCCGGCTTCTTGTCGAACAGATTGTTCACGCCTGTCGTGAGGGTGAAGTTGTCGTTCACATCGAAGCCGAACGTCAGATCGAAGTAGTGGATATCGTCGATTCTGGCGTTCGGGAAATTTGCCCGCTCCTGCGGCACACGCTCGAGCAGCACGAACGTGTTGTTGATCCGCGGATCCTCGATCTCAGACATGTAGCGATGCCGGAGCGAAACGGTGGCGGGACCGTCCGACATTGTCAAGCGGGAGCTTGTCCTGAACTCGGGAAGCGGGTTGCCGCAGATCGATCCTTCGCAAATGAGGGTCCGCTCCGGGAAGGCCGCAACCGCGGTGCTCCGGTACTTGTCGAGCCAGGTGCCGAGGAAGAAGAAGCTCAACCTCGCATCGTCGCGGCCCATGAACGAGAACGGCAGCGGAGTGCTGTAGTCGACCTGCGCATCCACGCCGCTCGTCTTCAGCCGGGCAAGGTTGTCGCTCACGAGAACAGGATTTGCCTGTCCACCCTGGCTGATGGCGCCCGTCGGTCCGCGGGTACCGGCGAAAATCTGGCAGATCGGATCATTCAGGTTCGCGGCCACCAGGAAGCAGAGCTGAAGCGCGCTGTTGAGACCACCACCCCTGGTGCCGATCACATTGTCAACTTCGATGTTGAAGTAGTCGACGCTGACGTTGAGACGCGGAATGAACCTCGGCCGTATGATCACGCCCGCAGTGTAGGTGTCGGACTTCTCTTCCTCGAGATCCGGATTGCCGCCGAAGGTCGCCTCGATCTGACTGTTCGGCTGGACCGTTCGCGTGAAGACGTTCGCTGCCGGAACACCCGCGGCGATGCACAGCTGGCGCAGCGCCTCAGTCCGAGTCGATGCCGGCCCTCGATCCGAACAGGGGTCGGCAGCACCGGGGAAGCCGGTGGCGCTGCCGCCGAACAGTTCGGCTACGTTGGGTGCACGAACCGCTCTTTGATACTGGCCTCGG
>DASYWC010000017.1:0-4107 GCA_035936615.1 Allosphingosinicella sp.
GGTGTGGCTTGCTCCATAAACTCATCGGGAACCGGAAGTCCGCTCGTCCCGAGCGAAGTCGAGGGGCGTCAGCCGTGAGCCTTTCCCCCCAGTTCCTGGACGAGGTACGCGCCCGCACCCTCATCTCCTCCGTGATCGGAAAGCAGGTGAAGTTGCAGCGGGCCGGGCGGGAGTGGAAGGCCTGCTGCCCGTTCCACAACGAGAAGACCCCGAGCTTCACGGTCAACGACGAGAAGGGCTTCTACCATTGCTTCGGCTGCGGGGCGCATGGGGACGCGATCCGATTCCTCACCGACGCCCGCGGCCTCCAGTTCATGGACGCGGTGAAGGAGCTTGCCGACTCCGCCGGAATGGAGGTCCCTGCCCCCGACCCGCGCTCACAGCAGCGGGCCGAGCGTGCGAAGGACCTCTACGACGTCATGGAAGCAGCCTCCAGCTGGTTCGAGGAGCAGCTCGGCGGGATCGAGGGCGCCGAGGCCCGCTCCTACCTTGAGCGTCGAGGCATAAGCGACTCCACCCGCCGCCGCTTCCGCTTCGGCTACGCGCCCGACAGCAGGGGCAAGCTAAAGGCGGGCCTTTCGCAATTCGGGACGGACATGCTGGTCGAAGCCGGCCTTCTGGTCGTCCCCGAAGGCGGCCGCGAGCCCTACGACCGCTTCCGCGGCCGGCTCACCTTCCCGATCCGCGACCAGCGCGGACGAGTCATCGCCTTCAGCGCCAGGATCATCGGCCAGGGCGAGCCCAAATACCTCAATTCGCCCGACACGCCGCTGTTCGACAAGGGCCGAAGCCTGTTCAACATCGACCTCGCCGCCCCCGCCAGCCGGGAGTCGAAGCGGGTGATCGTCGTCGAGGGGCAGATGGACGTGATCGCTCTCGACCAGGCGGGCATCGGCGAGGCGGTGGCCCCGCTCGGCACCGCCCTTACCGAAACCCAGCTTGGCCTTCTCTGGCGCCTCTCCCCCTCCCCGATCCTCTGCTTCGACGGAGACGCGCCCGGGCAGAGGGCTGCCCTTCGCGGCGCCTTGCGAGCCTTGCCGCAGGTGGGCCCCGGCCGCTCGCTCGGCTTCGTCACCCTCCCTGCCGGCCAGGATCCGGACGACCTCATCCACCAGAAGGGCCGCGAAGCCCTAGACGCGCTCCTCGAAAAACCCGAGAGCCTGATCGAGCGGCTGTGGCGCCACGAAAGCACTTCGGAGCCGCTCGTTACCCCGGAGCAGCGCGCAGGGCTGAAGCGCCGGCTCCTCGACCATGTCTCGGCAATCTCCGATCCCGACGTCCGCGACCAGTACCGCCACGAGCTGATGGAGCGGTTCAACGCCCTCACCCGCCCGAGGCGGGAGCCCTGGGCTCCGGCCAAACAGTGGACCAAAGGCAAGGGCCAGCGCGGCGGCGGCTTCGTCCAGCGCCAGCCCGCCTCAGCCGGAGCCAAGGCCGTCGGAACCGGCGGCCTCGAGCCCAAGATGAGCCGGGCGGTCCTCAGCGGGCTCCTGCGCTACCCCGCCCTTATCGCCTCCCATGCCGAAGCCATCGCCGCCCTGCCGATCGCCGACCGCCCCGCCGCCAGGCTGCGCGACAGCCTCCTTGAAGCGGCGATGGCCAACGCCGAGCTTGATCAGGAGCAGCTAAATACCATATTGGCTCGCACGGGTGCGGCTTCGCTGATCGGGGAGCTCCACCTTGAAAGAGGACTGGCCTTTTCCTTCACCCGCCGCGATGCAGACCCGGAACGCGCTTGCCGCGACCTCGTTCTGGTTATCGACACATTGGCGGCACGTCCGGGCCTGGACGCAGCACTCGAGGCTGCGACTGCCCGGCTGAAGGTCGAGGGCGACGAAGCGGCCTTCCTGGAGCAGCAGCGGCTCCGGACGGCCCGGGACGAAGCTGAAAGCCAGCTGGCGGCGCTGATCGAAGGCGATGCCGGCTGAAACGGAACAAGGCGTGCGAATGGCGAAGACCAATAACGGCGGGGCGGCTTCAAGCGGTCAGGGCGGAAACGGCAACGGTGGCGGTGACGGCGATGCTCCGCTCATCGACCTCAACGAGGCCTCGCTCAAGAAGCTGATCGCCCGCGCCAGGAAGCGCGGCTACATCACGGTGGACGAGCTCAACGCCGGCGTCGGCGAGATGTCCACCGACCAGATCGAGGACGTCATGTCCGCGCTCAGCGAAATGGGCATCAACGTCGTCGAGAACGAGGAAGCCGAAGAAGACGGCGAAACGGAAGCCGAGGCCGATTCCGGAGCCGAGGAAGTGGACTCGGTCGAAAGCGAGCACTTCGTCGCCGAGAAGAAGAAGGAAACGGTCGACCGCACCGACGACCCGGTCCGGATGTATCTTCGCGAAATGGGCGCCGTCGAGCTCCTCTCCCGCGAGGGCGAGATCGCCATCGCCAAGCGCATCGAGGCCGGTCGCGACATCATGATCTGGGGCCTTTGCGAGAGCCCGATCACCTTCAACGCGATCATCGACTGGTCCAACGCCCTCAATGAAGGGAATATGCAGCTTCGCGAGATCCTGGATCTCGACGCGATGCTCTCCAAGGGGCCCACGCCCGAGCAGGTCGAAGGCGCCGAGGAAGGAAGCGACGACGACATTTCCGAAAAGACCGCAGGCCCCTCGTTCAAGGAGGAAGAGGAGCCCGAGGAGGCTGCCGCCGACGAGGACGAAGACGAGGACAGCCTGGTCGAGCGCCGGGCCCCGCGCCAGAGCGACGACGAGGAGGAGGACAACACCCTCTCGCTTGCCCAGATGGAGGAGCAGCTAAAGCCCCAGGCGCTGGAGAAGTTCGCCAACATTACCGCCATCTTCAAGAAGTTCTCGAAGCTCCAGTCCTCGCGGATGGACGCGATGAACGCCGGCGAGGAATTCCCAAAGGCGGACGAGAACAAGTACCAGAAGCTTCGCGAGCAGCTGACCGCCGAGGTCGAGAGCGTCCAGTTCCACGGAGCCAAGATCGAGTATCTCGTCGACCAGCTCTACAGCTACAACCGCCGCCTCACCGCTCTGGGGGGCCAGATGCTCCGCCTCGCCGAGCGCCACAAGGTGCCGCGCAAGGCCTTCCTCGAAAGCTATATGGGCCACGAGCTCGACGAGAACTGGTCCGAGCGGGTCTGCGGCCTCGACAAGAAATGGACCTCCTTCTGCACCCAGGAGGCGGACGCGATCGAGCGCATCCGGAGCGAGATCAGCGAGATCGCGCAGGCGACCGGCATGTCGCTCCCCGAGTTCCGCCGCATCGTCAACCAGGTGCAAAAGGGCGAACGCGAGGCCCGGATCGCCAAGAAGGAGATGGTGGAGGCCAACCTCCGCCTCGTCATCTCGATCGCCAAGAAATACACCAACCGCGGCCTTCAGTTCCTGGACCTCATCCAGGAGGGCAATATCGGCCTGATGAAGGCGGTCGATAAGTTCGAATATCGCCGCGGCTACAAATTCTCCACCTACGCCACCTGGTGGATCCGGCAGGCGATCACCCGCAGCATCGCCGATCAGGCGCGAACGATCCGAATTCCGGTCCACATGATCGAGACGATCAACAAGCTGGTCCGAACGAGCCGCCAGATCCTCCACGAAATCGGCCGCGAGCCCACCCCCGAAGAACTGGCCGAGCGCCTCTCCATGCCGCTGGAGAAGGTCCGCAAGGTGATGAAGATCGCCAAGGAACCGATCAGCCTCGAAACGCCCATCGGCGACGAGGAAGACAGCCACCTCGGCGACTTCATCGAAGACAAGAACGCGGTGATTCCGGTCGATGCGGCCATCCAGGCGAACCTCAAGGAAACGGTGACGCGGGTGCTCGCGAGTCTGACGCCTCGCGAAGAGCGCGTGCTGAGGATGCGTTTTGGCATAGGCATGAACACCGACCACACGCTGGAAGAAGTCGGCCAGCAGTTCTCGGTGACGCGCGAGCGCATCAGGCAGATCGAGGCCAAGGCACTACGGAAGCTGAAGCATCCGTCGAGATCGCGGAAGATGCGGAGTTTCCTCGACCAGTGAGGCAGAGGGCGGCCCGCACAGGTACCATCCTGGGGCTGCTCCTTTTGGCTACTTGCTCGGATGAAGGCTCCGACTGCCAAGTCCCGCTGGACGAGCAGGAAGCGCCGA
>DASYWC010000018.1:0-8660 GCA_035936615.1 Allosphingosinicella sp.
ACAGGATCATGACCGCCCTCGGCCTGATCGTGGCGGTCCCGGCGGTGATGGGCTACAACTGGCTGATGCGCCGCAACAAGGCTGTGCTCGAGGAGCTGGCGCGCTTCACCAACGACCTTCATGGCTACATGATGTCGGGCGGTGCGGTGGAGCCGGTGACTGCCACTGCGCGTACGGGCGGAACCACCGGGGCTCCGGCCGGAACGACGGCAACCGGAAGCGCGACTGCTACCACCAGCAACACCACTGCCAAGAAGCTCTAACGCCTATGACGGCGGGAGCAGTCATCTGCTTCCGCCGCCGCTTAAGACACTGAGTTCAGGATAGGAACGTCGAAACATGGCGATGAGTATCGGCCCTTCGGATGACGGCGAAGAAACCCCAATGTCGGACATCAACACGACGCCCCTGGTGGACGTCATGCTGGTGCTCCTGATCATCTTCCTCATCACGGTTCCGGTTGTGATCCAGACGGTGCCGGTCGAATTGCCCAAGGTGCAGTTCGAGCCGACCACGACCAAGCCCGAGAACGTGTCCCTCTCGGTGAGGGGCGACGGGGCAGGCGGATGCGAGGTCTACTGGAACCTGGAAAAGGTGAACTCGGAAGACCTGCTCGACAAGGCGGTCAAGAAGCTCGAGGACGAGATCGCGCGCCAGGGTGGGCCGGAGAACGTCACGGACGAGACCATGCCGGAAGCGCACATCCGAGGGGACGTGGGCACTCCCTACAAGTGCATCGGCGGCGCCGTCTTCACTATGCAGCGGGCCGGCTTCTCACGGGTCGGGTTCATCTCCGAGCCGCCGGCAGGTAGCGGTTCGCCCCGTCTTTAAAGAAGATCAAATTTCGTTTTCAGGAGTAACTAATCATGGCGATGTCAACGGGTGCTGCCGAAGGCGAACCGATGATGGACATCAACACGACGCCGCTCATCGACGTCATGCTGGTGCTCCTCATCATGTTCATCATCACCATCCCGATCCAGACGCACGCGGTGAAGCTCGATCTGCCGGTGGACAGCCGGGAGAACACGCCGCCCCCGATCGATCCGGTGAAGAACAAGATCGTCGTCCAGCCAGACCGCACGATCCTTTGGAATGGCGAGCCGGTTAACGAGGTGACGCTGCGCCAGTATCTGGACATCACCACTACGATGAACCCAACGCCGGAACTGCACCTGCAGCCGCATCCCGAGGCACCCTACGAGACGGTCGATGAGGTGCTCGCGATCACCAAGCGGGCCAATATCGACAAGATGGGCTTTGTCGGAAACGAGGCCTACGGCAACTTCTAAGCTGGGTTCGTGCGAACTGACGAGTTCAAGGGGCGGCCCGCAGGGTCGCCCCTTTTTCATGACTATCGATAAATAGCCTCGCAGAAGCCCCGGATAGCGGCATCGGCGTACTCCGCCAGCCCTTCCTCCGCCGTGCGGCAGTAGCAGCTGCCGCCCCACTCCATGTCGAGATAACGGGCAGTGGACACGTACGGCACCTCGAAGCCTTCGGGCAGGTGGGGGTCGGTCCCCACGGCGAGAAGCCAAAGCTTATGGCCGGCAAGCGCGCGTCCCCGGCCGGCGGGATCGTTGCTCGTCAGGAGATCGGTCAGGCGGTCGAAGAACGACTTCATGATCCTGCTCATGGCGTACCAATATACCGGCGTCGCCAGCAGGATCTGCCGGTGCGCCAGCATGCGTTGGACGATGTCACCGAAATCATCCTCGCCCTCCACCCGTTGATAGGTGAAGGGGCGTATCCGGCACGAAGCGAGGTCGACGAGTTCGGTCGGGCCGGGGAACGCCCTCCTGAGCGTCCGGACGGCTTCGGCGGTGTTGCCGTCCGGGCCCGCGGAGCCGAGCGGATCAGGACATCGCTCGAGCTCACTTCAGGCGGCCAGTCCCTCGAACTGAAGGCGAGCCAGACGGGCGTAGAGGCCGCCGCGGGCCTGCAGGCTGTCGTGGGTGCCTTGCTCGACGATCCTGCCGTGGTCCATCACGATGATCCGGTCTGCAGAGCGAACCGTTGCGAGCCGGTGGGCGATGACCATGGTGGTGCGTCCCTCGACGAGCCGGTCGAGCGCTGCCTGGACCAGGCGCTCCGACTCGGCGTCCAGCGCCGAGGTCGCTTCATCCAGCAAAAGCAGCGGCGAGTCGCGAAGGATCGCCCGCGCGATCGCCATGCGCTGGCGCTGGCCGCCCGACAGCCGCGCTCCTCCTTCGCCCATAAACGTGTCCAGGCCCTGCGGCAGCCGCCGAAGGAACTCCGCCGCGTTCGCAGCCTCAGCCGCCGCCCAAAGAGCCGAGTCGTCGGCCTCCCACATGCCGTATCGGAGATTGTCTCGAGCCGAGGCCGCGAAGATGACGCTTTCCTGCGGCACCACCGCAATTCGGGAGCGTAGGTCCGCAGGATCCGCAGCGCGCAGGTCTACACCGTCGAGCCGGACAGTGCCGGCGTCCGGGTCGTAAAATCGCTGTGCGAGCTGGAACAAGGTGGTCTTTCCGGCGCCCGAGGGCCCCACCACCGCCAGAGTTTCCCCCGGCTCTACTTCCAGGCTGAAGTCGTCGAGAGCGCTCACCTCCGGCCGCGTTGGGTAACGGAAAGTCACTGCTTCGAACGACAAACGGCCCAGGGGCGGCGTAGGTAGCGGCGCCGGATCTGCCGGGGCCTTGATCTGGGGCACCTGCGCGAGAAGCTCGGCCAAACGCCCGGCTGCCCCCGCGCCCCGAAGAAGCTCTCCATAAACCTCCGTGAGCGCTCCGAACGCGCCCGCAACGAGCGCGCCCGTGAACACGAAGGCGGCGACTGTGCCGCCCGTCAGCCTTCCCGACTGAACGTCAAGCGCCGCCTGCCACATGACGAGGGTGATGGATCCGAACATCAAAGCGATGACTATGGCTGTCATGTAGGCCCGCAGCCGAACGCGCTTCCTGGCCGTGGTGAAGGCGCTCTCGACGGCCGTACGGAAGCGGGCGCTCTCCCGCTCTTCCTGCCCGAATGCCTGAACGATCTTCATGGCTCCGAGAGTCTCGGCGACGATCGCTCCAACGTCGGCGATGCGGTCCTGGCTGAAGCGGGAGACGTCGCGAACCTTGCGTCCGAGGAACACGATCGGGAGAATGACCAGCGGGATCCCGAGCAGAAGGATGGCCGTGAGCTTGGGCGCCAGGGTGAACAGGTAGATGATCCCGCCGATGCCCATGACAAGGTTGCGCAGGGCGACCGAGACCGTCTGCCCGACCACCAGCTCGATCACCGACGTGTCGGCGGTGAGGCGCGAGGCGATCTCGGAGGGGCGGTTCTCCTCGAAGAAGCGTGGCTCCAGCCGAAGAAGATTGCGGTGGACGTCGGTCCGCACGTCCGCGACTACCCGCTCTCCGAGCATCGAGACGAAGTAGAAGCGGATGGAGGTCGCCAGCGCGAGCAGCACCACGATTCCGAGCACGTAGTAGAAATGCGAAGAGACGTCTTCGCCGCCGGCGCTGAACCCCTTGTCTATGACTCGCCGGAAACCGTCGGGGATCGCGAGCGTCGCGGCAGCCGCCACGAGCAGCGCAAGCGCCGCCGCGGCGATCATCCAGGGATAGCCCAAGGCATAGCGCCAGATGATGGCGAGATTGCCGAGCTTGCGCGCGGGCGCCGGTTCCTGGCTGTCGCCGTTCATGGCTCGCAGCGGTAGCAGCGCCCGGTCCCCGGCTCAATGGCGGGGGGTACAAAGGACCCATTGACCGACCGGTCGGTTATAGAGTCTACTGCACTGCAGCACCGGTAGCGGAGATTGGATGCTTTACAACGCATATGAAATGCAGCGCTCGCTGCTCGCCGGCGCCAGCACTCTGGCGAATCTCGGCGTCGGCTGGATGAACAATCCGGCGAATCCCTTCTCCTACAGCAGCATGGGACCGATCGTCTCCTCCGCGCTCAATGTCTTCGCTCACGCCTCTGCGCCCCGGGGAAAACCGAGGTTCGGCCTCGACAGCACCATTGTCGAAGGCAAGGTAGTCGCCGTCCACGAGGAGGTCGTCCTTCGAAAGCCGTTCGGCCAGCTGAAGCGCTTTCGGCGCGAGGGGGTGGAAGGTTCGCCGCGGCTGCTGATCGTGGCGCCGATGTCCGGCCACTACGCCACCCTTCTGCGCGGCACGGTGGAGCGCATGCTGCCCCGCCACGACGTCTACATCACCGACTGGCGGGATGCTAAGCTGGTGCCGCTTTCCGACGGCCGCTTCGATCTCGACGACTATATCGACTATCTGATCGAGTTCCTCGAGCATATCGGCCCCGGAGCGCACATGCTCGCCGTTTGCCAGCCCTCCGTCCCGAGCTACGCGGCTGCGGCGGTGATGTCGGAGCGCAAGCACCCGGCGCGCCCGAAGACCCTGACCCTCATGGGGGGGCCCATCGACACCCGGGAAGCGCCGACCGCGGTCAACACGCTCGCCACCGACCGGCCGCACAGCTGGTTCCAGCGCAACGTCATCGCGACCGTTCCTTACGCCTATCCGGGCGCCGGCCGGCACGTCTATCCGGGCTTTCTGCAGCTTGCCGGCTTCATGACCATGAATCTGGGCAACCACCTCACCAGCCACTGGGAGATGTTCAAGCACCTCGTGGAGGGTGACGGCGACAGCGCCGACGCCACCAAGGAATTCTACGAGGAATACCGCTCCGTCTGCGACATGACCGAAGAGTTCTACCTCCAGACGGTCGACGCGGTGTTCCAGCGGCACCTCCTCCCCAAGGGCGAGCTGATGCACCGCGGGCGCCGGGTCGATCCGGCGGCGATACGCGATGTGGCGCTACTGGCCATCGAAGGGGAGCGGGACGACATCTCGGGAAGGGGCCAGACGAAGGCGGCGCTCACCATCTCGACCAAGCTGCCCGCCAAGATGAAGAAATATCATCTGGCCAAGGGTGTCGGCCATTACGGCATCTTCAACGGCAGCAAGTGGCGCGGCAAGATCGCTCCCGTCGTGGAGAAGTGGATCGCCGAGCACGACGGCTGATTTCGGCCGTCCCGGCTTCACCTGCGCTTAAAAAGACCCTTCGAAAAACGTCACAAGGCCTTGAAAAGCCTCTTGAAACGCGCTTTGCGCTGCCCATCTTCCACTCACTGTTCAACAACTGAAAGGAGGTGGTCTGATGTCTCATTGTCGCATGCCCGTAGCGGCTAATCCGGTGAGCACGGCCTCCGAAGCGGGGGTTTTCGCTTAAGGGTTTTTAGCCGCGCAAGGCTGACAATGCAGGAGGCCGCTCCCGGAATGGGGGGCGGCCTTTCGCATATCAGCTCTTGCCTGCTGCCCGCTCCACGCTCAGCGCCGCTTCGACCATTCGCTCCCACATGTCCGGATCGCCGGCTGCAGCCATTACCCGGTCGGGTTCGCGCATGGTGCGCAGGATGGCGAGCGCGTCATCGGTATATTCGTGCCAGGTTTCGTCGACGCTGGGCCCCGCCGAGGGGTCGTCCCCCTCCGCATTGCTGCTCTCCGCCCGCCCCGCGAGCACCCGGGCGATCCGCTCCACAAGCGTAAGGTGCGATACCGGCATTCGTCTCTCCCTTGGTTACGCAGGTACAACGGCAAAGGCAGCGGGCGGTTGCCTCAGAGGAAGCCGAACAGCCGAGCCACCAGCAGTGCCGCGAGAACCCACACCACCACCACGATGACCGCTCCCCAGGTTGAACCGGGCCGCTCCGCGGCCGCTGCAGCCTGGGCGCGATGCTCCTCGAAAACGTGCGGCGGGACCATCCTCACGAACAGCCAGATTCCGGCCGGAACCAGGATCGCGTCGTCGAGCAGGCCCAGAACCGGGATGAAGTCGGGGATGAGGTCGATCGGCGAGAGGGCGTAGGCGGTTACCAGGAGTCCGAAAGCCCTTGCGTACCACGGCGTCCGGGCATCACGGGCGCAAAGCCATGCTGCATGGGCGTCTACCCGGATGCGGCGGGCGAGCGAGGCGAGGCTGAGCTTATCGGGCAACACGTCGGGCGCGTTTCGAACTCCCCGGCCGATATGGCAATAGCAATGCGGCGCCTGGTTCGCCAATCTGGCGCCCAGTGCGCGTAGGCGGAGCGAGTATGCGGAGTGCGGCAGCCTGGGAGAGTGGGCCTCTGATTGGGCGGCGGCAATTCGTCGCTTCGGCGGGCCTCGGAGCTGCCGCACTCGTCCTTCCGGGATGCACCAGCCCAAGCGGGCAGCGCGCACTGCTTCCCGCCGCGGGTCCGAGCCTGTGCCTGCCGCCGGTGAAGGTGTCCCGGGAGCGTGTGATCCGCGAACTTGTCGGCCTAAGGCCCTATCGCGACGGCGGGTTCGTGGTCCGAGCCGAGACGCTGGCGGACAAGCGGCTGGTCCACAATTACGGGCACGGCGGAGCGGGCATCACGCTCAGCTGGGGGACGTCCAGGCTTGCGACTGAGCTCGGCCTGCAGGGCCACCAAGGGCCGGTTGCGGTGCTGGGGGCGGGGGTCATAGGCCTTACCACGGCTCGCCTGGTGCAGGAGGCGGGCTTCCCGGTCACCATCTACGCGCATTCGTTGCCGCCCTACACGACCTCGAACATAGCGGGCGGGCAGTGGCTGCCATCCTACTACTACGATGGAGGCAGCGTGACTCCCGAGTGGAGGATCCAGAACGCCGCCGCGATCGATTACGCCTACCGCCGCTTCCAGATCATGGTCGGCCAGGCCTACGGAATTCGCTGGGTGACGCACTTCTTCGAAGCATCGCCCCGGCCGCCCGATGCGGGCCTCATCGCTGCCAATTCTCCGACCAGGCCGGGCCTGAAATGGCTGGGGCCGGGGGAGCATCCCTTTCCGATGGAATGGGTGAGGCAGTACCAGGTGATGTTCATCGAGCCGCACCGCTTCCTGACCCGGCTGATGCAGGACATAAGGGGCGCGGGCGGCAGGATCGCGGTCAGGAGCTTCCAATCGCCCGCCGACGTGGCAGCCCTTTCCGAATCCCTCGTCTTCAACTGCACGGGCCTCGGCTCGCGGGCCTTGTTCGGAGACCAGGACCTCCGCCCGGTGCGCGGCCAGCTGGTGGTCCTTCCCCCGCAGCCCGAGGTGAATTACGCCTATAGCGGACGCGGCGGATACATGTTTCCGCGCAGTGACGGGATCATCCTCGGCGGGTCCTATGGCGAGGATGAATGGTCGACGGTGCCGGACCCCGCCACCACCGACCGCATCCTCGCATCCCATCAGGGAGTGTTCGACAACCTCGCCTGCAAGGGGTGATCGGCGCATGCTCGCCCCGGCCCCCCAAGGATAGTTCCTCAGGCGCAGGCGGCGAGCGAACGAAGGCTCTCTTCCACCAGCGGACGGACTTGCTCGTTGGGAAGCTTCGCGAGCTCCTGCAGGGACCGGGTCTTGCCAGCCTCTGCTGCCGCCAGGTAGCCGACATAATAGCCGGAGCGCGCGGGCAGGCCTCCCAGGCTCTTGCCGCCGCCGGAGAAGAGGTTGCTCGTCTGCGTCGAATCGAGCTGGGCCAGTATCGCGCACACGACGTCTTTCCTGTTTGCCTCCACCGCCTGGCGGAGCGGGACCGGACGGATCAGCAGCAACTGGGCGTCGGTTGCTCCCGGGTTCAGGCTGTTGGCTACATGTACGGCCAGGCCCTCGGACCACCGGCCGCACCACACCTGATCGCAGCCATTGAAATACCGCCGGTGGAAAGCGTGGAACAGCTCGTGGTGGAAGAAAGGCCGGATGCCATGGCCGAGATGGTTGCGGGCGATCACGTCCGCTCCGAAGAACATGGTCGGACCGCCTTGAAAGTTCCTGACGCCGCCGTCCATCTCCCCCAGGCTGTGAAGAAGGTATATGGGCCGCATGCCGTCCACGGGACGGAACGCGGCCTCGAAACTCGCCCTCGCGGGCTCCATCATATCCCTGAAGCGACGGCTCACCTCCTCGATCCCGGGACGCTGTTCAGGATAGCTCTTGAGGGCTTTCAAGATCAGTTCGTTATAGTCGAACGGCCCCGCTTTCTCCCGGGCGTAGTAGCCGGGAAGGATGGGCTCGAAATGAGCTTTGAAGGCGGCAGCGCGCGCCGCATCTTCCATGCCCTGGCTCTTCGTCCAGAATGCTGTGAACTCGTCGGTCAGATCGACGAGATGAAGGCGATCTTGCGGCTGCGCCGCCTCGACGTCGGGCGTGATGGTGCAAGCTGCCGAAGCAAGAATCGCCGCCGCTGCGGCAAGAAGGGTGCGGAGCATCATGTCCGCACCCTATCATCCTTCGACGCGGTTTAAAGCACCTCGAACAGGCCGGCAGCGCCCATTCCGCCGCCGACGCACATGGTGACGACGACGTAGCGGGCACCTCGGCGCTTGCCCTCGATCAGAGCGTGGCCGGTCATCCGCGCGCCCGACATGCCGTAGGGGTGGCCGATCGAGATGGAGCCCCCGTTGACGTTCATCTTCTCGTCCGGAATTCCGAGCCTGTCCTGGCAGTAGAGCACCTGGACCGCGAACGCCTCATTGAGCTCCCAAAGATCGATGTCGTCCACGGTAAGCCCAAAGCGGCTGAGCAGCTTCGGCACTGCGAAGACGGGCCCGATGCCCATCTCGTCGGGCTCGGTGCCTGCCACCGCCATTCCGACGTAGCGGCCGAGTGGGGTGAGGCCGCGGCTTTGGGCGAGCCCCGCCTCCATCACCACGCAGGCCGAGGC
>DASYWC010000019.1:0-3272 GCA_035936615.1 Allosphingosinicella sp.
AAGAGCACGCTGGTCTCGGCCTGGTCCTTGGTGACGTAGGCGAGGTCATCGAGGATCAGCAGGTGGTATTTGTCGAGCTTGGCGATCGCGGCCTCGAGGGCGAGCTCGCGCCGGGCGACCTGGAGCCGCTGCACGAGATCGGTGGTGCGCGCGAAGAGCACGCGCCAGCCGTTCTCGACGAGGCCGAGGCCGATGGCGGCCGCCAAATGCGACTTGCCGCCGCCGGGCGGGCTTCGCGGCATCCCGGTCGAGATCCCGAGCAGATCGGCCGGTCAAGTCCGAGAGCTGCTGGAAAAGCGGGCGGGGCTTTTCGGCGCTGAGGGGGCAGCGAGGTTGTCGATCTGCGCCTGATACTCCTGATCGAGGTCCTGCCGGACGGCGGCGATCTGGCGGCGTTCGAAGTCGGTAAACCTGATGGCGCGCCACCGGTCGGCGGCGCGGATCATGGCTCCGAACATGAGCTTGAGCACCGGTCGCTCGCCGAAGGCGTTGGGGATAATCTTCAGGCGGCGGCGCTCCTCTACGAAGAGCCGCTCGAGGAGGTTCGTGGTCCTGATCGCGCGGCGATGGGTGACGGGCATGCGCAGATGGGCGATGCAGGCCTCGAAGTCGTCCTCGAAGCAGGCGACGGCGGAGGGCAGGTCGCGGCCGTAGTCGGCGACGATGCCCTTGGCGAGGTCGCGGGCGATCGCGCGGCTCGGTGCCTGGTAGCAGGCCTGGATGCGGGCCTTGACCTCGGGCCACTGGTCCTCGGGCACCTTGGCCGCCAGGTTGCGCATCCGGTGTGCGAGACAGCGCTGGCGCGCGGAGCGCGGGAAGCAGGTCTCGATCGCCTTGATGACACCAGGAGCCCCGTCGGAGACGACGAGCAGCGGGTCGCCGAGCCCGCGGGCGCGCATGTCCTGGAAGAAGGCCGTGACGGTCTCGGCGTCTTCCTTCGATCCGGCCATGAGGTGGAGCAGCACCCGGCTGCCCATCATCGTGTAGCCCCAGGCCGCCATCACCGGCTCGCGACGCTGGCCGGGCCGGATGCGCTCGGCGATGCCGTCGACGAAGAGGTAGGCGATCTCGTATTCGCTCAGGTCTCGGCCGGCGAAGTCCTGGTAATCGGCCCAGAGCTGCTCGCCGAGCTCCGAGACGGCGGTGCGCGACAGCAGCAGCCGGCCGCTCTCGTCGCGGAACGCGTCCTCGATGTCGCGCACCGACAGGCCGCGGGCGAGGAGCTCGACCGCCAGCCCCTCAAGCGCCTCGGTCCGCCCCTTCAGGTGGTTGCGGATCTCCGAGCGGAACGGCTCCTCGCGGCCGGCCACCTGCGGCGCAGCGTAGTCGACCAGCCCCTCCGCCGTCTTCAGCCGCCCAGAGCGCACGCCGTTGCGATAACCGCGGCCAGCCTCGGCGCCGCGCTCATAGTAGTCGCGGCCGAGCGCGTCCCGGCACTCCGCCTCCAGCGCCTCCTCAACGATCAGCCGGGTCGCGAGCTTAACCAGCTCCGCCCGCCCGTCCGGGGACGCAAGGCGCCCTTCGATAAGCTCCGAGAGCGCTTGGCGGGTGCGCATCGACGGCGGTACTCTCTTCTCCATGGGGTGCTCCCTGCTGCCGCCGGCCGCATCCGGCGAGCGTGGTCTCAGCCCCTCCAGCAGGGCGGCACTCCATCCCGATTTCCAGCAGTTTTAGGACTTCACCGGGGTCGGGAAAACCAGGGAGCTTCTTCGAGCCGCGAGCTCGCCAAGAAGACGTGGATCCGGCCCGCGCATCACCATCACGGCCAGCGGCGTGAAAGGCCGCATGAACAGGCCTGACACAAGTCCGCACTCGATCATGAAACTAAACGTTCCTAAGTTACTCGCAAACCGAGCGGCATCCACACAAGAAGCTAGAGCGGACGTGGTCTGCCCCCTGAAAAGTGGTCCTCCCTGAAGTAGGCTTTCGGGCCGATTGGAGGACGCTGAATGGCGCAGAAGAAGCACAAGCCTGAAGAGATCGTGGCGAAGCTGAGGCAGGTGGATGTCCTGCTGTCGCAAGGACGGCCCGTTGCGGAAGCGATCCGCTCGATCGGGGTGACGGCTTTTACGTATTATCGCTGGCGCAAGGAGTTCGGCGGGCTGAAGTCTGACCAGGTGAAGCGGCTGAAGGAGCTCGAGAAGGAGAACGAGCGGCTTCGGAAGGCCGTGTCGGATCTGACGCTGGAGAAGCTGATCCTTCGGGAGGCCGCCTCGGGAAACTTCTGAGCCCCGCCCGTCGCCGCCGCTGCATCGAGCATGTCATGGCGAAGCTTGGCATCTCTGAGCGTTTGGCGTGCCGGGTCCTGGGGCAACATCGCTCGACGCAGAGAAAGGCGCCCACGGGACGTACGGATGAGGCGGCGTTGACCGCCGACATCATCGCGCTCGCCACTCAGTACGGCCGCTACGGCTATCGCCGGATCACGGCGATGCTCCATGCGGCGGGCTGGGCGGTGAACGTGAAGCGCGTCGAGCGGATCTGGCGGCGGGAGGGGCTGAAGGTGCCGAGCAAACAGCCGAAAAAGGGGCAGCTCTGGCTGAACGACGGATCGTGCCTCCGGCTCCGGCCGGAACGTCCCAACCACGTCTGGTCCTACGACTTCGTCGAAGCCCGCACCCACAATGGACGCAAATTCCGCATGCTCAACGTCATCGACGAGTTCACCCGCGAATGCCTGGCGATCCGCATCGACCGCAAGCTGAAGTCGACGGACGTGATCGACGTCCTGTCGGACCTCTTCATCCTCCGGGGCATTCCCGGCCATATCCGATTCGACAACGGCCCGGAGTTCATCGCCAAGGCGGTGCGGGAATGGATCGCCGGCGTCGGGGCGAAGACCGCCTTCATAGAGCCGGGCAGCCCGTGGGAGAACGCCTACTGCGAGAGCTTCAACTCGAAGCTCCGCGACGAGCTGCTGAACGGGGAGATCTTCTACTCGCTCGCCGAGGCGCGGGTCGTCATCGAGGGCTGGCGGCAGCACTACAACACCGTCCGTCCGCATTCCTCGCTGGGCTACAAACCCCCGGCACCGGAGGTCGTGCTATGGTCGGCTCCGCCGGCCGAAGCCGCACCGCCTGCCGCGCCCACCGTAGCGCCCAGGCCGACCATGCACTAAGACTCACCCCGGACCACCCGATGGGGGCAGGCCAGGCATGGCGGTTGATAAGCCTTATGCATAGGTCCAATTGCGCGGGTCGCAACTGGTTATGATGTTGTCTCCCAAGTCTTGGACGATTGTGACGCCCTGGCCTGTAAGCGCGTAAGTGATC
>DASYWC010000020.1:0-17157 GCA_035936615.1 Allosphingosinicella sp.
GGCGGTGACCGCTTCGGCGGCGGCGGTGGCGGCGGCTACCGTGGCGGCGGCGGCGGTGGCGGCGGCTTCGGCGGCCCCTCCCGCGGCGGCGGCGGAATGCCTCCGCAGGTCGTCGGCGAAGGCAAGGGCGTCGTCAAATTCTTCAATGCGCAAAAAGGCTTCGGCTTCATCGTCCGCGAAGACGGCGGCGAGGATGTGTTCGTTCACATCTCGGCTGTCGAGCAGGCGGGGCTTACCGGCCTGGCCGACGGCCAGCCGCTCGAGTTCACCCTCGTGGACCGCGGCGGACGAGTGTCGGCGACGGACCTCAAGATCGAGGGCGATCCGCTTCCGGTCGAGGATCGCGGACCCCGTGAGGATCGCGGCGGCGGCGGCTTCGGAGGCGAGCGCAGCGGCGGACCGCAGCGCCAGCTCACCGGCGAAAAGGCTTCCGGCACGGTCAAGTTCTTCAACGCCATGAAGGGCTTCGGCTTCATCAGCCGCGACGACGGCCAACCCGACGCATTCGTCCACATCTCGGCGGTCGAACGCGCTGGAATGGTCAGCCTCAACGAAGGCGACCGCCTGGAGTTCGAGCTCGAAGTCGACCGCCGCGGCAAGACCGCCGCGGTCAACCTCCAACCGCTCCAGTAACGAGCCCACCGAGGTTCAACAAAAAAGCCCGGTGCCCAACGGCACCGGGCTTTTCATTTGGCGCGATGGGCTCATCTGAGGGCATAAGCCCGATCCCCGGTTGCATGGCTGTAGCCCCGCTTGAATGCCGAGATTGGCATCTGGCGGCGCCGGAGTAGAATGGCTGCCATGGCACGCGAGTTGCACGATATTCGCCAACTGGAGGAGCTTCTCCTCTCCGGAGAGGCGCGTGCTGAAGCTGAGCTGGAGCGCTTGCTGGCGCCGAGCTTCCTGGAATTCGGAGCGTCAGGTAGGATTTGGAGCCGAGACGAGGCAATTCGCGAGCTGCGCCAAGAGCGATCCGCTGAGCGAACGATCGACAACTTTCAGGCCCGGCGTCTCGCACCCGGAGTGGTGTTGGCAACCTATCAAGTGCGACGCTTCGCCAAGGGGGAATCCGTGGCTGCCGCTACCCTACGGAGCAGCGTCTGGGTGGATGAAGGCGAAGGTTGGCAGTTGCTCTTCCATCAGGGGACCGGGCTGCCCCTCTGAAGGATGTCCGCAACGAAGTGAAAGCGGGCTTCCGGTCAGCGCAGATCAAACAGCCAATGCATTGCGCGGCGGTACGCGTTCGGCATGTCGGCTGCATGCGTGCCACCTTCCAGGTCGATGCGGTGGAACTGCCAGGGTCCGGGCCGACTAGCGTGGGCTTCGAACCATTCCACCGTTGCTGCACGGAGGAGCGGCCGGTCGTTGGTCCCACTCACTACAACCAGCTTGTTGTCGTGGCGGGTTGCCGCTGGGGGAGCACCTAGCACCAGTTGACGGTGGGTAGGGAAAGACGGGTTGCTGGCGATCCGCGCCCAGAACAGGTCTGGATCGGAATAAGCTGAGTAGAGGGCAAAGCCGCCGCCTCGTGACTGGCCGACGAGTATCCGCCGTTGCGGATCGGCACGCACGCGGCTCTCGACAGCCGGGATGGCTCCCGTTTCAGAAAGGAATGGAAGGCGGCTGAACCTTCACCGAAGTCTAGTCCGCGGCGGTTCACCGGCTCTGCGAAACTGCCGTAGGCAATTCCCACGATAATTGCTTCGGGCAGTTTATCGTCGAAGGTTAGCAGGAGGTGGTGCGGCGCCAGGTAGGGGAAGGATGCGTCTCCATCGAGGAGATACACGACTGGGTACCGCTGAGCACTGCTGGAATAGCCTTCGGGATACCGGATGTAGATGTGGTATTTGCTGCCCGTCGAGGTGGACAGGATCGGGAAGTAGTCGCCGGAAATGGCGGCCAAATGATTGAGCGGGACCATGTTGCTTGAAGCAACCGGGCGTGGCGTCGAGCAAGCGGCGAGGCTTAGAAGGGCGAACGTCATCGCTAGCCGGATTAAGATCTTCATGGCCTTTGCCCTCGGGTGGGGCAACGCTACGGAACCTGAGGGATCAGATCAAGCCAACGCGAAAATGGATGTCCGCCAATGGGTCGACAGCGAACATTCAAGCTGCCGGTATATCACCTGCCTTTTCTACCGAACCGCGTTTTAGCACCGGAGGGGTTCTTCCCCCCGGCGGGCATAACTCGGAATCTGATCGGCATGGCACCTGGTTCTGCTCATTTGTAGTGCCTGCTTGCGGCAGCTGGTCTACAGCCATGGATGGGTGTGGGCCGACGCTCATTTAGGAGATCATCCATGTCCAGCACGGTTGCCGAGCTACTGATCGATGCTCTGGATCAGATTGGCGTTCGCCAGATTTTCGGAGTCGTCGGGGACGCGCTCAATCCGCTCGTTGACGCGATCCGGCGTCATGAGCGGATGGAGTGGATCGGCGTCCGGCATGAAGAAGGTGCAGCCCTTGCTGCTGCCGGGCAAGCGAAGCTGACGGGCCGGCTTGGAGTATGCTGCGGCACGACGGGGCCGGGCGGAACCCATCTGGTCGCCGGTCTCTATGAGGCCCGCAAGGATCACGCGCCCGTGCTCGCGATCTCCGGCGGCGTGCCGACGAAGCTTCGCGGAACCGACACGCATCAAGAAAACACGCCCGATCTGCTGTTCCGGGACGTCTCCGTCTACACCCAGGTGATAGGCTCCGCGGAGCAGGCGCCGGGCGTCATCCACCAGGCGATCGCCGAGGCCTATGGCGCGCGCGGCGTTGCACACATCAACATTCCCCCCGATGTCTTCGATGCCAAGGCTCCCAAGGCGGTGCCAAGCATCGCGACGCTGCGGCCGCGGCCCGAGGTCGCGCCGGTAGAGGCAGACGTAGGAGCGGCGCTGTCGATCATCGAAAAGGCACGAAGCATCGCGGTGCTTTGCGGCGCGGGTTGCCGGGGCGCCGAAGCCGAGTTGATCGAACTTTCCGATCGGCTGAGGGCGCCGCTGGTGCATAGCTATCGTGCCAAGGAACTGCTCCCTTATCAGGATCCGCGCTGGATCGGAGGCGTAGGTCTGATCGGCGGCAAACCGGGCGTCGATGCGGTGGCTGATGCCGATCTGCTGCTCATGCTCGGCACCGACTATCCCTATGCCGAATACTTGCCGTCGCACGGGAACGTAGTGCAGGTCGATGAAAGGGCCCCTGCGCTGGGGCGGCGAACGGAGGTGGCCTTGGGCATCGTCGGATCGGTCCGGCCGTTCCTCGCTTCGCTCCTGGACCGGCTGGAGCAGCGTAGAGACGACAGCTTCTTCGAGGAGGTCAGCAAGAAGCGAGCCGCCTGGGACGACATGCTCGACGAAAAGGCCGATGCGGGCCGCAGCAGCGACAAAATCCATCCGCAGGCAGTAGCGAGGCTGATCAGCGATCATGTCGCCGAAGATTGCGTGATAGTGACCGATACGGGCGAGGTCACCTTGTGGGCGGCGAACTGGCTGCGTCAGAGCGGACGCCAGCGCATCACCGGCTCCTTCAACAATGCCGCGGTGGGGACCGGGATGGGCATTGCGAACGGAGCCCAGGCGCTGGATCGCAGCCGCCAGGTCGTTCTTCAGGTCGGAGACGGCGGCTTCACCATGCTGATCGGCGAATTCATGACCGCGGTGGAGCACCGCCTGCCGGTCAAGGTGGTGGTGTATGACAACGGCGGCTGGGGCTTGGTCCATATGGAGATGGAAGGCGCGGGCCTACCAGCGGCTGCCGGAGCGAGCTTTCCGAACATGGACTTTGCGGCATTCGCGCGCGGGTGTGGGGCGCAGGGATTTACTGTGCGCGATCCAATGGAGTTGGAGGGCGCGGTGAAGGACTTCCTGGCTGCCCCCGGACCCGCCGTTCTTCACACCTTTGTCGATCCGGAGGAGCTACCCGCAATGCCGCACGTAGAGCTGGATCAGGTTTGGAAGTTCGGCATCGCCAAGGCGAGAGAGAAGCTTCTCGCCATCGGCGGTAAACGCTAGCTGGAGTCATTTCGAGTAGAGGCTCGACGATTTCGCCCTCGCGGTCTCTGATGCCGTCTCGGCCGGCGCTCTTCTGGATGTGCGAAATGGCTGAGCCGCGGCTTTAACGAGGAGCCGGTTTCTGGTATGGCCACGGCATCTGCAGGAGGCCGACCATGGCATATAAAGAGTGGCAAATTCGCGGACCTTCCATCCTGAATTGCAACTGCGATTGGGGCTGCCCCTGTCAGTTCAATGCCTTGCCGACCTATGGTGACTGCCGCGGGGTTGTAGCCATGGAGATCGAGGAGGGGCACTTTGAGGACATCCCGCTCGACGGAGTGCGGTTCGCCTTGATGGTAGCCTGGCCCAAGGCCATTCACGAAGGACATGGCGAGGCGCTTCCGATCATCGATAGCAGCGCCACTGAAGAGCAGCGCAATGCTCTCCTCACGATCATCTCAGGGCAGGAGTCAGAGCCTGGCGCCACGATTTTCAACGTGTTCGCGGCCACGTTCGACAAGGTGCACGATCCCGTTTTCACCAAGATCGACTTCGAAGCCGACAAAGAGGCGCGAACCGCACGGGCACGAGTCGAGGGGCTTCTCGACACGCGGGTCGAGCCCATACGAAACCCGGTGACCGGTGCCGAACACCGGATACAGGTGAGCATCCCCGAAGGATTCGAATACCGGCATGCCGAATATGCAAGTGGCAACACCCGCACCGAGGGGCCGGTTCCGATGAGCTGGGAAGGCCGGCATGCGCACATAGCAACATTGAACCTGTCCACCCATGGTGCGGCCTGAAACGCCGCTGAGCGGCCAGCCAGCTGCCACAGCAGGCGTAAGAGCGCTTCCTCCGGGGACGCTGCTCATTGGTGCCGCCCTGGCTGCTGCATGCGTCCTGGCGTGGTGGTGGCTGCTTGGCGGCAGCGGGGAACCCTCCACCGCAATGGCAGAGATGCCTGGGATGCAGCCGCAGGCCGACGTGTGGAGCCTAGGCTACCTGGTGCCGACCTTTACCATGTGGGTCGTCATGATGGTCGCGATGATGCTTCCATCGGCCGCTCCTATGATCCTGCTGTTCGCGCGGGTCGCCCAGGGCGCGGGGCCGGCGCTGAATTCGACCCTGTTCGTGGCTTCATACCTCATCGTGTGGGCGCTGTTCTCGCTGGCTGCCACTGTGGCTCAAGCCGCGCTCATCTCGGCAGGCATTCTGTCGGACATGACATTGGCTCTGGGCGACGGGGGTATGGCTGGAGGGTTGCTGGTCCTGGTCGGACTCTACCAGTTGTCGCCGCTCAAGGAGGCGTGTCTTGACGCCTGCCGGGCGCCGCTCTCTTTCATCCTGCGTCTATGGCGCCCGGGAGTAGCGGGCACGCTCCGCCTGGGTTTTGCGCACGGCACTTACTGTGTCGGCTGCTGTTGGGGCCTGATGCTGCTGCTTTTCGTGGGCGGAGTCATGAATATTGCGTGGATCGTCGGACTTGCGCTCTTGGTCCTAGTCGAGAAGGTCGCTCCTCTCAACCTGCGAAAGCCGCTGTCCGTGCTGCTCGTGCTTGGAGGCGCGGCGCTGGCGCTGAGCGCTCTCCTCTAGAGGCCCAGGATCGCGGCGCGCGCCGGATCTGCGGACATTCGCGCCGCGCCATTTTACCGCTTTCCCATTGCGTCCGCTCGTGCCAGCCTCCTCCAAAGGCTCTTTGGAATCGTGCCTTCCGGCCACGGCTATTGATCGAGCCACTCGATCAAAAACGCCTTATTGATCGAGCGGATTTTTTTGGGGGGCTAAACTTCCGGAACTTCCGAACCCCCGCACCCGGACTCGACAAGCCCGCCGCGTTCGCGCTACGATGACTGCACGTTGCACCCAGGGGGGTCGATGGAAAGCGACTTGAGATACTTTCGGAGGCGGGCTGCGGCAGAACTGCTTGCGGCAAAGCGCTCCATCACGCCCGAGGGGCGGGCGAGGCATCTGGAACTCGCCGAGCGTTACGAGGCACTGGTCCAGGCCAGCGAGAGCTCCGCCGCTCCCCGCAAGGCTGCAGCCGTCTAGACCACCATCCGCCGAAGCGTCTCGACCGTGTCCGCTTCCGCCGCGGGCTTGTCGGTCCTGATCCTGGAGACCCTCGGAAAGCGCATCGCAAGGCCGGACTTGTGGCGCTTGCTCTCGTGGATCGAGTCGAACGCCACTTCCAGAACCAGGCTCTTCTCCACCTCCCGCACCGGCCCGAACCGCTGCACCGTCTTGTTGCGCACGAACCTGTCGAGCCACATGAGCTCCTCGTCGGTGAATCCGAAATAGGCCTTTCCGACCGGCAGCAGCTCGCCATTCTCGGCCCAGCAGCCGAACGTGTAGTCGGAGTAATATGAGGAGCGCTTGCCGCTTCCGCGGGCGGCGTACATCAGCACGCAGTCTGCGACGAGCGGATCGCGCTTCCACTTGTACCAGTGGCCGACCTTGCGGCCAGGCACGTAGGGGCTGTCGCGGCGCTTAAGCATCACGCCTTCGATCGCCGCGTCGCGCGCGCCGCTGCGTATCTCCTCCAGCTCCTCGAAGCTGGAGGCTGGGATCAGGGCGGACACGTCGAACCGCTCCGGGTCGAGCGAGGGCACGAACCGCTCGAGCCGCGCCCGGCGCTCCTCCCACGGCAGCGGGCGCAAGTCCTCCTCGCCCTCGATCAGGATGTCGTACAGCCGCACGAAGGCGGGATAGTCGGCAAGCGTCTTCGCCGAGACGACCTTGCGCCCGAGCCTCTGCTGAAGCGCGTTGAAGCTTGCCGCGGCGCCGCCATGCTGCTCGGCGCCCTGGTGCTCGCCCTTCACCAGCAGCTCCCCGTCCACAACTCCGTCGCGGTCGAAAGCCTCGGCCACTTCGGGGAAGCTTCGAGTGATGTCGTCTCCGGCGCGGCTGTAGAGCCTGGTCGCACCGGCGACCCGGACGATCTGCACCCGGATACCGTCCCATTTCCACTCGGCCGCGAACTCGTCCATCGACAGCCGCTGCTCTTCGAGCGGGTGGGCAAGCATGAAGGGCCGGAACACCGGCACGTTGCGCGCCGTCGGCTGCTCGCCCCTCCCCTCCGCCCAATCGAACAGCGGCAGATAAGGCGGGCCAATGCCGTGCCACACCTCCTCCACCGCATCGACATCCAGCCCGAAGGCCTGCGCCAGAGCGAGCTTCGCGATCCTGGCGTTGACTCCGATACGAAGCTCGCCGGTGGCAAGCTTCAGCAAGGCATACCGGCCGCTGGCGTTGAGATGGTCGAGCATTCCGGCAAGGGCTGCGGGCGCTTCCGAGCGCCCAAGGCTCGCCAGCCGCTCGACTACGTCGGAGATGCGCAGGGTGCCGTCGTCGATGTCGGCCGGCTGATCGCCCATCTCGGTTGGCGCCTTGGGCCAGAGCAGCGACACCGTTTCGGCGAGGTCGCCGACATAGTCGCGGCTCATGTAGAAGAGCACCGGATCGACCCGCTCCTCGGTGATGGCCCGGATCGCGGCGGACTTCACGGCCGGCAGGTCGAGCTCGCCCGTCAGAGCCGCAAGCGCATAGCCCCGATCCGGATCGGGAGTGCGCTTGAGGTAATCGCCAATTAGCTTCAGCTTGGCGTTGCGGGAGCGCGTATAGACGAGGCCGTCGAGGAGCTGTGAGAATTCGCGCATCGGGGCCGTAACGGATGCGCGGCGGCTAGGCTCCCGACAGGCGAAGGGGGCCCGCGTTCCGAAGGGCTCACCCTTGACAGGAGAGCCGCGGATAGGCAGAGGGGCCGCGCATATGAGCGGCGGCGACGCCGCTTTTTATTTTCGCGACAAACCACTTCATAAGAGGCTGCCATGGCCAAGCCAGCAACCGTCAAGATCAAGCTCGTCAGCACCGCGGACACGGGTTTCTACTACGTGACCAAGAAAAATCCGCGCAACACGACCGAGAAGATGACCTTCCGCAAGTACGATCCCGTCGTTCGCAAGCACGTCGAGTTCAAGGAAGCCAAGATCAAGTAGGCTGGAGCTCCAGCAGAGCTCCCACTGCCTCGACGAACTTCATCACCGATATGGGTTTGGACACATAGCCCTCGGCGCCGGCGTCGCGGATCCGCTCCTCGTCGCCCTTGGCCGCGTAGGCGGTCACCGCCATCACCGGGATGCGCTTCAAGTCCGCGTCCGATTTGAGCTGCTCGATCAGCTCAAGCCCGCTGACGTGCGGCATCTGGATGTCCATGATGATGAGGTCGGGCCTGAACGCGCGAGTCCGCTCCACCGCCTCGCGCCCGTCCCGAACCGGCTCCGCCTCGTAGCCATGGGCGCGAAGCAGGTCGCAGAACAGCTTCAGATTGAGCTCGTTGTCCTCGACAACCAATATTTTCTGAGCCACGCGACAATGCCTTACTGGGAGGCCGCATCTTAGGCGATGAAAGTTAACGAAACAAACCAGGCGGCAGAGGCTCTGGCTCTGGCGGCGCTCGGCTGGACGCTCCAGGATAGCGGCCGGGCGGATCGCCTGCTCGCGCTGACCGGGCTCACCCCCGATCAGTTGCGCTCTCGGCTTGGAGAGCCGTCGCTGCTGGCCGAGGTTCTGCGCTTCCTGGAAGCGCATGAGCCGGATCTCCTCGCCTGCGCCGACGCGCTGGGAGTCGCTCCTGCAGAGCTTGTCGAGGCGCGGCGGGAGCTCGAGCGATGAGTCGTCCGCTTCTGATCAGCGATTGCGACGAGGTCCTGCTCCACATGCTGCGGCACTTCGCGGACTGGGTAGACGAGGCCCATGGGCTCAGCTTCGCACTCGATGCGCCCGGTTTTCGCGAGGCGGTGCGCCACAAGGATACCGGCGCGCCGGTCGCCGAAGACCGGATCTGGCCGCTGCTCGACGGCTTTTTCGACAGCGAGATGCACCGCCAGAACGTGGTGCCCGGCGCCGTGGAGGCCTTGCGGGAGATTGCCGCCCATGCGGATATCGTGATCCTCACCAATATCGGCGACGGCCATCAGGCGGGCCGGGTCGCGCAGCTTGAGGCGTTCGATATCCGGCACAGGGTGCTGTGCAACCGCGGCGGCAAGGGCAGACCGGTCGCGGAGCTGCTCGAGGAGTTACGGCCCAGCGTGGCCGTGTTCGTGGACGATCTGGCCGTTCATCACGAATCGGTGGCGAAGCATGCGCCGCAGGTTTGGCGGCTCCACATGATCGCCGAGCCCCGGGTCGCGGCCCACATGCCCCCGGCGCCTCACGCCCACGCCCGGATCGACGAGTGGGCTGAAGCGGTGGGCTGGATCCTCGATCGCTTCGCCGAAGGTCCGCGCAGGCTTGACCCGGAGGCGGGGTGGGTGCTTACGGCTTCCCAATGACCGACAGCATTTCAGATCGACTCCAGTCACTGGGGATCACCCTTCCCGAAGCCGCCGCGCCGGTCGCGGCCTATGTTCCTGCCGTCGAGCTGGGCGGCCTGCTCCACATCTCGGGGCAGATCGCGTTCGACGACGGCCAGATCATGACCGGCCGC
The DNA here is from genome assembly GCA_035936615.1 of Allosphingosinicella sp. Taxonomy (GTDB): domain Bacteria; phylum Pseudomonadota; class Alphaproteobacteria; order Sphingomonadales; family Sphingomonadaceae; genus Allosphingosinicella. The sequence continues at coordinate 9,468 of DASYWC010000020.1, forward strand.
CTCGGCGAAGACCGGGACCTCGAGTTCGGGCAGAAGGCGGCGCGGGCGTGCGGGATCATGCTGCTCGCGCAGATTCGGAAGGCTCTTGGCAGCCTGGATCGGGTGGAGCGCGTGGTGAAGCTCGGAGTCTTCGTCAGCAGCGCCCCCGGCTTCACCGAGCAGCCCAAGGTCGCGAACGGAGCGTCCGAATTGATGGAGCAGGTGTTCGGCGAGGCTGGACGCCACGCCCGAAGCGCGGTGGGAGTGCCCGTCCTGCCACTTGGGGCGGCCGTCGAAGTCGATGCGATCGTCGCGGTCCGGAAGGCCTGACGAGGCTCGGCGGCCGGCCTGGCTGACCGCCGCTCCCTACGCGCACCGGGGCCTTCATGGCCAAGGCCGGGTCGAAAACAGCCGCTCTGCCTTCGAAGCAGCCATCGCCGCCGGTTTCGGAATCGAATGCGACCTCCAGATCGCCCGCGACGGCGAGGCGGCGGTATTCCACGACTATGAGCTTGGCCGCCTCACGGCCGAACAGGGCAGGGTATCCGACCTGACCCTCGCCGAGCTGCAGCGGGTGAAGCTCGCCGGATCGGCCGAGACCATCCCAAGCCTCCCCGAGGTTCTGGAGCTGATCGGCGGACGTGCTCCGGTGCTGCTGGAGCTGAAGCGGCAGAGGCAGCGCGGCTCAGCTCTGTGTCCGCCGGTGCTGGAGGCGCTTCGGTCCTACCAGGGGCAGGCGGCGGTGATGTCGTTCGATCCGCAGGTCGGCCAGTGGTTCTCGAGCCGCGCGCCGAAGGTGATCCGAGGGCTGGTGGTGACGGAAAGCGGCAGGCGCGGGGCGCGTGGGGCCTTGGGGCGCTGGCTTGCGCTGTGGGGAGCACGGCCCGACTTCCTCGCCTACGACATCCGGGACCTTCCATCCCGGTTCGCCTCACGGCAGCGGGCGCTGGGCCTGCCGATTCTCACCTGGACCGTTCGGAGCGGGCGCGACGAGGAGGTCGCCTCGGCCTGCGCGGATCAGATCATCCACGAACTGCCGCCCCGATGAGCGGCGCCGTGACCGCCCGGGTCGCGAGCGGCGTCGCCAGCTTCTGCGCGGAAGAATGGGACGGCTGCGCTCCGGGCGGCAATCCGTTCCTCAGCCACGCCTTCCTGTCGGCGCTGGAGGTCTCGGCAAGCGTCGGCTCCCGAACTGGCTGGCAGCCCATTCCGATCGCGATCGACGGTCGGGACGGGAAACCGGCCGCCGTCATCCCGGCTTACGCCAAGAGCCACAGCCAGGGCGAATATGTGTTCGACCACAATTGGGCCCACACGTTCGAGCGCGCCGGTGGACGCTACTATCCCAAGCTTCAGATCGCGGTGCCTTTCACTCCGGTGCCCGGCCCGCGCCTGCTGACGAAGGAGCCCTCGCTGGCCCCGGCCCTCATCGCGGCGGCGGAAGCGGTGGTGCGCGAGAACGGCCTTTCCTCCGCCCACGCCACCTTCGTCAGCGAAGCGGACCTGCCCCTGTTCGAGGAGGCGGGATGGCTGATCCGCGTCGACCGCCAGTTCCACTGGCACAATGACGGCTACCGCGATTTCGAGGATTTTCTCGCGTCGCTCTCGTCGCGCAAGCGAAAGGCGATCCGAAGGGAACGCGCGGCGGCGCTCGATGGGCTTGAGATCGAGCACGTCACCGGCTCCGCCCTCACCGAGGCGCACTGGGACTCCTTCTGGCATTTCTACCAGGACACAGGCTCGCGCAAATGGGGCCGCCCGTACCTCACCCGCGCCTTCTTCTCGATGCTGGGGGAGCGGCTTGGGGACCGGGTCCTCCTGGTGCTCGCCAAGCGGAACGGAGTGCCCATCGCCGGAGCTCTCAACCTGATCGGCGAGGATGCGCTGTACGGCCGCTACTGGGGGGCGCTGCAGGAAGTGCCCTTCCTCCATTTCGAGCTGAGCTACTATCAGGCGATCGAATTCGCGATTCGCCGCGGCCTGAAGCGCGTGGAGGCAGGCGCGCAGGGGGAGCACAAGCTCAGCCGAGGCTACCGCCCGGTCCCCACCTGGTCCGCCCATTTCATCGCAGATCCCAACTTCCGAGCCGCAGTCGACGAATATCTGGACGCGGAGCGGCGGGCGGTGGAGAACGAGATCGAATATCTGGGCGAGCTGATGCCGTTCAGGAAGGCGTGACGCCCGCAGGGTCCATTAGCCCGAATGTCCGCTTTCGACCCAAAGCGGACATTCGAGTTCTGATCTGCCGGTGTGTGACTTAAGGTAATCAGGTGCGAGTAAGGCTGATCATCCTTCTTCTCCTGACCGCGATCGGCGTTTCGTGGTGCACTGGGGCAGGCACGCCGGGGATGATGATGCTGCCCCGCCCATTCGACTCCGAGCGGTGGAAGGCAGCGGGCCACGACGCCGATCTTCGTTGCACTATGGTGACGGACCTGAAGCATCGCGTCGGATTGATCGGAAAAACGAAGCAGGACGTTCTACAATTGCTTGGCCGCCCTGACGACCAGAATGGCGGCTTGCCCACCGGTTACCTTCTCTGCCCGAGCTTGTTTGACTTCTACATCCTTCGACTCGGGTGGAGGGATGACCGCGTTGCATCGGCCACACTTGGTAGCACGTAAGCCAATGTCGGCTTTCGACCCATTGCGGACATTGGGCCAAACTGCCATGCTTGGGCAAGGAACGGACTACGAGCGCTTGCATGAGGCCTAGGACGATGCGGGTGCCAGCCGCCACCGTTGCCTCCAAATCAGCACTGAGCAGCTTCCTCGTTTGTGCGCTCCTTACTCTCGCTCTCTACTTCTGGCTGCATTTCGGTGCTGTGAGTATTGCTGAGACGAACACCGCAGCCATTGCTCAAGCCTTCAACGAGCCGGAACACGAAGTTTACGCATGGCTTATTGAGGAAAGTCGGTGGCGCGCGCGACACGGTGCGACCTCCCTCCTGATCATCTTTACCCTCTACTGGGCCATTTCAGCCATTTTCGGCAGGGGGTACGTTGCCCGCTCCACATCTGCTAACGTCCTGCTGATCTTCGGGGTGTGTGCTTACTTGGCAGGGCTGCTCAATTCCTATTACGCCTGGGCTGAAACATACTGTGACGTGTTGCCTTACCCACACGAAGGTTTTCAGCTTGCTAGGATCTATGAGTGCCCGAGCAGTTTCATGTTTTTTGCGGCACTCTGGAAGGTTTCCCTCTTCCTTATCATTTGTAGCTTAGCGGCAAGGATCGTCACGTCTCGAAAGAGAGCAGCAAAAGGCAAAGAACACATCGTTCCGGCAGGCTGAAACGTGGCGAAGAGAGAGGCGCAGCGATTGGACCTGCTGCCCAAAGGTGCTAGTCTGCCTGGATGTTCACAGACATGCGCAAAGGAACCGCGGCTGACTGGCAGCACATCGCCGCCGAACACGCCAGGCATCAGCAGAGCCACGCTGCCAGCCAGATCATGGAGAGCCTGAGGCGCCTGGAGGAGATCCAGGTCGGATTTGGCGCCAACCAGCTTCAGCACTCCCTCATGGCGGGCACTCTTGCGCGGCGCGGCGGTGCATCGGACGAAGAGGTCGTCGCTGCCCTCACGCATGATCTCGGAAAACTCTTCAGCATTCCGAACCACGGGCCAATCGCCGCCGAGATGCTGAAGCCCTATGTCTCTGAGGACATTTATCACGCCATTTATTGGCATCAGCACTTTCAGGGCCGGTACTATTTTGAACATCTGGGGCTCAACCCCGAGGGGCGGCAGCGCTTCAGCGGCGAGAGCTGGTACGCGTTTGCCGAGAAACTGGTGGACGAGTGGGACGCGCCTGCGTTCGACCCCGGCTTCGATGCCGACCCGCTGGAAAGTTTCGAGCCGGAAGTGAAGCGGGTTTTCAGCCGACCCAAGCGGATGCTTTAGTCAACGCGGCAGCCTCATTCGCGTAGGCGCGAACGTCCACTTTCCACCCAAAGCTGACCTTCTTCCACTATGCAGAGGAGAAATACTATTCGGTGAGCGCCCCTAGGCCGCAATCCGGTTCACGCATGTCGCCGAGAGCCAGGCTCGGGCCTGGCGCTGGGCTTCGGCGATCTCGCGGGCGGTCATGTAGTCGGCGATCTCGGCCCGGCTTTCCTGGGCGCGCTCGCTTCCGTTGAGGGCGGCGAGGTTGAACCATTTGTGCGCCTCGATCAGGTCGACGTCCGTTCCGTCGGCTCCGGCTGAGTAGGCGACCCCAAGCGCGTAGAGCGCGTCGGCGTCCCCGGCCGCGGCGGCGTCAAGCCGGCTTTCGAGCGTCATATGAGCTAGTTTGAGGCTTTCACCCATCATCCATCCCCTTTGTTGTTGGGGGATGTGTCGCGCATTTGGTTTAAAGAAATGGTTAACGGGGAATTCGCTTTCTTAGCCCCTCCCCTTGATGGGGAGGGGTTGGGGTGGGGTGATGTCAATGAAGAGCGGTGTCTCTCCGGAGACATCACCCCCACCCAACCCTCCCCCATCAAGGGGGAGGGCGACAGTGCCAGGCTCGAGGGAGGGGCTTAGAAGAGCGGCATCGAGAGGAGCGCTAGAGTAGCGGCGACACCGGGAGGTTGTCGATCAAACGGGTCCTTCCGATCTTCGCCGCGGCCAGGATCCGCGCAGGTCGGTCGAGGGCGCTCACCGGCTGCAGCGTTTCCGCATCGCGCAGTTCCACGTAGTCCACCGGGCTGAACCCTGCCTGCTCCAGCTTCGAGCGCGCACCTTCTAGCGCGTCTGCGATGTCTGCGCCTCCCTGGATCGCGGCTGCCCCTTCGACCAGCGCGCGGGGCAGGGCCCTGGCCGCTACCCGCTCCTCGGGCGAAAGGTAGGCGTTGCGCGAGGAGAGGGCGAGGCCGTCCGCGTCCCGCTGCGTGGGGACTCCGACGATCTCCACCGGAATATCGAGGTCGCGCACGAGCCGCCGGATAACGGCGAGCTGCTGGTAGTCCTTCTCGCCGAACAGGGCGATGTCCGGCCGAACCTGGTTGAACAGCTTGGCGACCACCGTTGCGACTCCGTCGAAGTGGCCGGGGCGGGACCGCCCATCCATTCCTCCGCTCGGGCCCGCCACGCGCACAGTGGTGGCGTGACCTGCGGGGTACATCGTTGCCGCATCCGGGGCCCAGAGGATCGCGCAGCCCGCCGCCTCCAGCAGCGCCGAGTCCTCGGCCTCCCGCCGCGGGTAGCTTGCGAGGTCCTCGTTGGGTCCGAACTGGGTCGGGTTGACGAAGATGGATGCAACGACGTTCGGTGCTCGCCGCTTCGCCTCCGCCACCAGCGCCATGTGGCCGGCGTGAAGCGCGCCCATGGTCGGGACGAAGGCAATCGCCGCCCCGTCTTTCTTCAATTGCGCCACCGCTTTACGAAGCTCGGCGAGGTCACGGATTGTTTGCACGGCCCGGCGGCCTCCGATAGAGGTTGGCAGTCCCTGGATTGCCGCGCCTTGCGGCGCTCCGGCGCGAATATCAAGTGGGGGGTAGGCAGAGCAGACATGGCTGGCGCAGCGCCGCATTTCATCGTCTTCGCCAACGAAAAGGGCGGCACCGGCAAATCGACCACCGCGGTCCACAGCGCGGTCGCTCTCACCGCGGCGGGGCGCAGGGTCGCCGCGATCGACCTCGACACCCGGCAGCGGACGCTTGGCCGCTATCTCGACAACCGTGCAGCGACGATGAAGCGGATCGGCGCGGAGCTCCCGATGCCAGTGTACGAGACGTTCGATCCCACCAGGAGCGGAGAGCTGGATGAGGTGCTGGACCGCCTCGCGCCGGATGTGGACGTGGTGGTGGTCGACACTCCCGGCCGCGACGACCCGTACGCACGAGCAGCAATGCTTCGGGCCGACACGTTGGTCACACCGATCAACGACAGCTTCGTCGACCTCGACCTGATCGGAGAGGTGGATTCGGAAACTTACAAGATCCGGCGCCCGAGCTTCTACGCGGAGCTGGTGTGGAACAGCCGGACGCAGCGGGCCAAGACCACCGGCGCCAGCGTCGACTGGGTGGTGCTTCGAAACCGCCTCCAGCATATCGAGGCAAGGAACATGCGCCGGGTCGGAAAGGCGCTGGACGAGCTTTCGCGCCGCGTCGGCTTTCGGGTCATTCCCGGACTTGGCGAGCGGGTCATCTACCGCGAGCTTTTCCCCAAAGGCCTCACCTTGCTGGACCTCGCCCAGATCGGGGAGGTCGGCCTCAGCCACATCGCGGCTCGTCAGGAGCTTCGCGAGATGATCGCCGGCTTCGGCCTTCCCGAACAGGGGGATTCGGAGCCGCAGCCGCTCGCGGCCGCCGCGGGCTGACGCGTGCCGGGCGCGGTCATCCTCCTGATCCTGGCCGGTGCCGGCTGGGCTTGGTGGACGGGGCGGCTGAAGGGCCTCACCTACGAAGATGCCGTCGCCGGGCTCCTGTTCCTGCTCGGCGTTCGACTCCTGACCACGGGCAAGCTCCTTCCGGGCGCAGCTCTGATGGCGGGCGCGCTCCTCTGGGCGGCGTGGCGCCGAGGGCGCAAGACTCCGCAGCCGACGCTCAGCGTCACCGACGCGCGGGCGCTCCTCGGGGTCGGCGAAGATGCGACTCTTGCCGATATCCGCGACGCTCACCGCCGGCTGATCACCAAGGTGCACCCGGACGCAGGGGGATCGGAGGAGCTTGCGAACCGGGTCAACGTCGCCCGGGACACGCTCGTGGCCGAAATGAACCGCAGGACGCCTCGCGCGTCTTGAAGCCAAACCCCAGATCAACGGAGCACCCATGAGTCATCGTTTCGACCCGACCTCCTTGCGCGAGTACGACATACGCGGGATCGTTGGGGAGACGCTTGGCGAGGAGGACGCCTACGCAATCGGCCGGAGCTTCGCGACGATGGTGAAGCGCGGCGGAGGCGAGGGCCGGGTAGCGGTCGGCTATGACGGGCGCGAAAGCTCGCCGGTGCTGGAAAAGGCGCTGATCCGGGGGCTCAACGAAAGCGGCTGCGACGTCGTCCGAGTTGGGCTCGGGCCGACTCCGATGCTCTATTATGCCGAAGCGGTGCTCAAGGTGGACGGTGGGATCATGATCACCGGAAGCCACAATCCGGCCAACTACAACGGTTTCAAGATGGTGATGTTCGGGAGCGCCTTCTTCGGCCAGGACATCCAGAGGCTTGGGACCATGGCTGCCGAGGGCAACTGGGACGAGGGGTCGGGCGGCGAGCGCGACGAAGACATCATGGACCGCTATGTCGAGCGGCTGATGAAGAATTTCGACGGCCAGGCCTTCCGCATCGGCTGGGATGCCGGGAACGGCGCGGCTGGGCCGGTGGTGGAGAAGCTCACCGCCCGTCTTCCCGGCGAACATCACCTCCTCTACACCGACGTCGACAGCGCTTTTCCGAACCACCATCCCGATCCTACGGAAGAGAAGAACCTCGAGGACCTGAAGCGGCTGGTGGCGGAGAAGGGCCTCGACTTCGGCCTTGCCTTCGACGGGGACGGCGACCGCATCGGCGCGGTTGACGGCCAAGGCCGGGTGGTCTGGGGCGACCAGCTGCTCTCCATCCTGGCAGCGCCGGTGCTCGAGGACGTGCCGGGCGCCACGATCATCGCCGACGTCAAGGCGAGCCAGGCGCTGTACGATCGTATCGCGGAGCTCGGCGGCAAGCCTTTGATGTGGAAGACCGGCCACAGCCTGATCAAGACCAAGATGAAGGAGACCGGCGCTCCGCTCGCCGGCGA
>DASYWC010000021.1:0-2561 GCA_035936615.1 Allosphingosinicella sp.
ATCGAAGGTCCTTCGATACGGGCCTTCGCCGGGCTCAGTCCCTACTCAGGATGAGCGGAGGGGGATTGAGCCAAGCGTCCTCACCGCTTCACCAGAGTCACCTGCGCGACGTCGATGCCGCCGCCGCGGAAGCCGCCTTCGCAGTACATCAGGTAGTAGCGCCACAGATCGTGGAAGCGCTCGTCGAAGCCGCCCGGCAGCCGTCCCTGTGCCACCGCCTCCTCGTAGCGCAGCCGCCACTGCTTCAGAGTCTCGGCATAGTGGAGCCCGAAGCCCATCCGGTCCTGCCACGACAGCCCGGCAAGCTCCGCAACCGCCTGGAAACGAGGCTCGCTGATCAGCATCCCACCGGGAAAAACATAGGTCTGGATGAAGTCGGCGCTCGCCGCATAGGCATCGAACAGGGGCTCGCGAATGGAGATGAGCTGGATCGCCGCCCGCCCGCCGGGCTTCAGCACCCGGGCGATCGTCTGGAGGTATGAAGCCCAGTAATCCTGCCCCACCGCCTCCACCATCTCGACGCTCGCGACGGCGTCGAAGCTGCCTTGCACGTCGCGGTAGTCGAGAAGCTGGATCGAGACTTTGTCCGCCAGCCCCGCCCGCGCCATACGGGCGTCCGCGTACGCCTTCTGCTCGGACGAGAGAGTGAGCCCGACCACCTCTGCGCCGTAGTCGCGAGCGGCGATCTCTGCGAGCGAGCCCCATCCGCAGCCGATCTCAAGCAGGCGCTGCCCCGGCTTCAGGTCAAGCCGGTCGAGCAAGGCATGGATCTTCCTCGACTGCGCCTCCTCCAGGCTCCCCTTCGGGAGGGGAGAGAAGAGCGCGCTCGAATAGGTCATGCTCTCATCGAGCCAGGCGCGATAGAAGTCGTTGCCGAGATCGTAGTGGAAGGCGATGTTCGCCCGGGCCCGCGACTTGCTGTTGCGGCGAAGGAGGTGGGCCGCGCGATTGACCGAGCGCCACACGCCCTTGGCGCGAGCCACCTCGCCCAAACTCTCCCCGTTGCGCATGAACAGGTCGAAGAGCGGCACCGGATCGGGGCTCGACCATTCGCCCAGCGCCCAGGACTTGTACCATCCCACCGAGCCGGAGCTGATCAGCCGGACCAGCGCGCGCCAGCTGTGGATGTGCACGATCGGCACCGGGCCGGGCTTTCGGCCGCCGAGCATCCGCCTGGAACCGTCCGGAAGGGTCGCGTCGATCCCGCCTTCGGCCAGACCGCCGTCGATCCTGTCGAGGATCCGCCCGAAGCCACCCCCGAACAAGCGCGGGAGCAGCCCTCCTCCGGTCGCAAAGCCGCGGTCGGCGGCAACGAGGTGACGGCCGCGCGGCTGCTGGTTCACGCCCCCGCGGCTCCCGCTTAGCGGCCGGTGCCGGCCCCGGGCGCACGGCGCGGCGCCGGGCCGCGCTTCAGCGAAGTGAGGAACCGGCTGCGGTCCTCCGCCGGCAGCTCCTTCAGCAACGCGAGCAGCGAAGTTCCGGAGGTCTCGACGATCTCACCCTCGACCTTGCGCATCTCCGCCATGGTCGCCGCAAGCTTTTGCTCGTCATAGCCTTGCGGAGTCAGTAGCGCGTCGAACTGCCTTTGGAGCTCGCGCTTCCTTACCATGAGCGGAGCGAGAGTGGCGTCCCGCTTCTTGAAGTTCTCCTGCACGATCCGCTTGCCGGATTCACTGGCTCCGGCTGGCACCCCTTGCTGGGCGAGCGCGGGGGTTCCGAGCAGCAGGCTTGCGGCAATGAGGGCCTTCATCTTCAACATGTTAATTTCCAATTTCTGTTAGATTGCGTGCGGTTCTTTGGTGACTTCCCAGCTCTGCCCCTTGGCGACCAGCGCCTGGAGGTTGGCGGGTTTTCCGGCGCTGGCCTGCGCATTCTGCTCGACCACCGCGCTTTCGAACGTGGGTGCCGGGCTGTCGTAGATGACTCCAAGCGCCATCGGGAACGGCCCGAACGGCATTTCGACGAGCATGTGGGCGACCATCTTGTTCGAGGGGTCGTGGACCACGACGTCGGCCGTCTGCCAGTCGCCGGCCGCCACGTCCACTACCTTCAAGGTCAGAGTCTGGCGGTCCAGCGTAAGGCCCTTGGCGCCACCTGCGAACAGCATCGGCTCGCCCGCCTTCAGCCACAGCTGCTTGTCCGCGTTTTCCTTGGCGGTGAACGGAGCGAACACGTCGTCATTGTAGACGATGCAGTTCTGGAAGATCTCGACGAAGGCCGCACCCTTGTGGGCATGGGCGGCTTTCAGGACGTCCGGAAGGAACTTGTTCACGTCGATCGCGCGCCCGATGAAGCGGGCACCCGATCCGAGCGCGAAGGCGCAGGGGCTTGCGGGCCGGTCCACCGATCCGAAGGGGGTGGAGGGCGAGCGGGTCCCGACCCGCGACGTAGGCGAATATTGCCCCTTGGTGAGGCCGTATATCTCGTTGTTGAACAGCAGGATCTGGCAATCGAGGTTGCGCCGGAGCACGTGCATCGTGTGGTTGCCGCCGATCGAAAGGGCATCGCCGTCGCCGGTGATGATCCACACGTCGAGCTCCGGATTGGCGAGCTTGATCCCG
>DASYWC010000022.1:0-9176 GCA_035936615.1 Allosphingosinicella sp.
GGAGGGTGGACAGAACCCGGCTTACAGACCCTCTGGCGCTTTCCCTTGTGCTCCTGCGAAGGCAGGAGCCCAGCTTCGCCGGCGGAGCCGCTGGGTTCCCGCCTTCGCGGGAACGCTGGAAATATCTGGGGCCGTTATGGCTCTTTCGCTCACTCGTCTCTATCTGGTGGTCCATGGCAAAGCCGACACGTTCGAATGACTGGGGTTTTCCCCGCTGGCGCGCCTACGGGAGCGAGCGGGCGGCTCAGCAGGTGCGGCTTTGCGACCGGCACGGCTGCGACGAGCCGGGCGACCGGCCCGCGCCCAAGGCTCCGAACAAGCCGGAGCGCTGGTACTTCTGCGAGCGGCACGCCGCCGAGTACAATCGCAACTGGAATTATTTCGAAGGCTTGTCGGCCGAGGATGCCGCCGAGCGTGAGGCGGGCGAGCGGCGCGACTCCAACGGCTATCAGAACGCAAGCCACTACGGCTGGGGCGGCCCAGGCGACGGCAGCCGAAGCCGGGACGAGATGCGCGCCCTGGAGGTGCTGGAGATCGAGGGCGATCCCGACTTCGAGGAGATCAAGGCCGCGTATCGCCGCCTCGCCAAGGCGAACCATCCAGACGTCGCCGAAGGCGCCGAAGCCGCGGCGCGCTTCCAGGCGGTGCAGGCGGCTTACGAGGTGCTCCGCAAGGCCGAGGAGCGGCGAGGGGCGCTTTCGCCCTAGCGTCATCCCGGCGAAGGCCGGGATCTCAGCACGAGAGGGCACGGCTAGTCTCCACGAGACCCCGGCCTTCGCCGGGGTGACGAGTGTGCGTGCTTCGGACCTAAGGCTTGGTGAACATGAAGGTGGCGGCGACGTTGGCGACCGGGTCGCCCGCGTCTCCGTCGTGGGCGAGGCCGCGGACGAAGCCGACGCTTCTCGTTACCGCGTAGCATTCGCCTCGGCCGATGATCTTCCTGCCGGGAGTCGCGGGGCGCAAATAGTCGACACGCATGTCCAGGGTAGCCTGGTGGCGGAACCGGTCGAGCTTGACCCAGATCGCCATGCTCGTGGCCATGTCCATCAGGCTGATGATCGGGCCCGAAGCTATGACTCCGCTCTTCACGACCCCGATCAGCCGGTCGTGATAGTCGAGGCCAAGCTCAACCCAGTCCGGCCCGTGATCGTGGTAGCTGATTCCAAGTGCGCCGCCGTGGCCGACTTGGCTTGCATAGGCGGTAAAGAGCTTGGGATCGAAGCCTTTCATGGCGCTGAGGTCCGCCACCGCGGTCACTTGAGGCGCTCCGCCGTCTGCCGGATGAGGTCGATCATGTTGGGGATGCCTTGGGTGCGATTGGAGCTTAGCTGCGCCTTGAGGTCGAACGGAGCAAGCACCTCCTCGAAGTCGGTGGCGAGGATCTCCTCGGGAGTCTGGTCCTGAACCGCCGCAAGCACCAGCGCGATGATGCCCTTGGTGATCGCGGCATTGCTGTCGGCGAGGAAGTGGAGCCTGCCGTCCCGGGGGGTTGGGTAGACCCAGACAGAGGCGGAGCAGCCGCGCACCAAAGAGGCGTCGGTCTTCAGAGCGTCGGGCATCGGTTCAAGCTCGCGGCCGAGATCGATCAGAAGCCGGTAGCGGTCGTCCGGCTCCAGAAGCTCATAGTCGCTGTAGATGTCCTCGAGCGATCCCATGGCCTGCCGCTACCAGAGCGGCGCTCGGCCCGGAACCCGTTTTCAGTCCACCCCGTTCGCGATCGCCTCAAGCCGGCGCACGCGCTCCTTCAGGTCTGAGACTTCGATCCGCGACAGCGGCCGGGAGGGCTTGGAGGGGCGGAGTCCGGACGTCAGTTCCAGCCGCTTCAGCTCCAGCCAGGCCGTCCACCCCTTGAGAGCCGCCGCGCTTGCGACGCTGAGCGCGATCAAACCGCTGGAGGCGAGGGCGATCAGGGCGGTTGGATCCTGGGTCATTCTACCTGTCCCGAAGCTGCTCGATCTCACGCTCTAGCGAATTTTCCTTCTCGACCGTGATCCGCTCGAGGACGGCAAGCCGCTCCTTCAGAGCAGTCACTTCCTCGCGCAGCCGCTGGTTCTCGCGAGTGTCGGCCCGGAGACCATCGGCGCCTTCAGTGGGGCGATGCCGGTGGCCGTAGCGCGCCTTCACGATGCTCGCGATCATCACCATCGCGACTATCAGCACCACCATCATTTGTCCGCCGGTCATCCCCGTACTCCTGTTGTTCAACGATTGCCGCAAAAGTCAGCGCGGCTCCTAATTGATGGGACTTCGCAGGCTTTCGATCTCCTGAGTAAGCCGATGGCCTTCGTCGGTGACGATCCGCTCAACCGTCGCAAGGCGATCCTTGATCGATCCGAGTTCGGCTCGAAGCTGAGCGTTTTCGCTGCTGAGCAGCTTCACTCGCTCGATAGTTTCCTCGTTCTTCTGCGGGTAGATCGCCTGCCCCCAGGCGCCGTCGAGCGGGTAGCCGTACTTCACTCGCATCCAGGTAGTTAGTACCCAACCGCCCAGGGCCATGACGCCCAGGACGCCGATCAGCGGCGCGAGCATGTGAAAAGGTATGTCCATCGTAATTTCCCCTGCAAAATGTGGCGGCTCCCGCCGGTCTAGCGAAGCTGTTCGATCTCGCGCGACAGCTGGTGGTTAGAGCTGGTGACGTAGGTCTCCACGTCGGCCAGCCGCCGGTCGATGTCCCGAAACTTGGACCGCACGTCCCGAACCGTCCGGCGCGGCGACGCCCTGACCCCCTGCCAGAACTTCTGGTCGTCGGGCGTTTCGTAGCTGAGCTCCCGAGGCTTTATTGGAGCAATGAAGCCGGCGGCCAGATAGACCAGAAGCGGCGCGCCCGAGCCCATGATCACCGCGACCACGAAGCCGATCCGGACCAGAGTGACGTCGAGGCCCGTATAGTCGGCGATGCCCGCGCATACGCCCATCCACTTGCCCTTGAGCTTGTCACGATAGAATTTCGTGCGGCGCGGCTCGCTCATTGCTTGATCCTCCTCATGGTCTGGATCTGGTCCTCGATTCCGGTGTCCGCCGGGTCGCAGGTCAGCGCTCTCCAGTTGGGGTTCTCGGCGGTCATGATGCGCTCGATCGAGCACATGCGGTCGTCGAGGCGGCGGGCAAGGTCGTGGAGGTCGTCGAGCAGGTTCTCGTCCTCCTTCGTGAGCGTCGCTGCGCTCTTCCACTTGGTGATGTAGTGAAAGATGATCCACGGCAGCCCGATGAAGAGCATGCCGACGACCAGAACGGGTATGATCACTTCTTCCATCGGATCAGCCTTCCTTGTCTGTGTTCTTGCCGAGCGCGGCCTTCATGGCCTCGAGCTCCGCGTCCACCTTTTCGGAGGAGCGCAGGTCAGCGATTTCTTCCTCGAGGGTCTTGCCCCCGGCGAGGCTCAGAGCGTCGGCCCGGCCTTCGGCCATGTCCGCGCGCCGCTCCAAAACATCGAACCTGGAAAAGGCGTCCTCGACCTTGCTTCCGGCATACATCTCGCGGAGGCGCGTCCGGTTCTGGGCACTTTCGAGGCGGCTCATGATGGCGCTTTGGCGGGTCCGCGCTTCGCGAAGCTTGGTCTGAAGCTTGGCAATGTCCGCTTCGGACGCCCTCAGCCCGTCATCGAGCACCGCGATCTCGGCCTTGAGGCTCTCGGCCATGTCGCCTGCCTTCTGCTTCTCGATGAGTGCGGCCTTGGCTAGATCCTCGCGGTCCTTGCTGAGAGCAAGCTCCGCCTTTTCCATCCAGCTGTCCTGAAGCTTCTCGAGCTTGGTGATCTGCCGGCGCATTTCCTTCTGGTCGGCGATCGACCGGGCGGCGGAGGCCCGTACCTCCACCAGCGTTTCTTCCATCTCCATTATGATCATCCGGATCATCTTGGCGGGATCTTCGGCCTTATCGAGAAGGTCGGTGAAATTGGCGGCTATGATATCGCGCGTCCGCGAAAATATGCCCATGCTGAGAAACTCCTTTGCTAAACCGTATGGCCGCTGCGCCGGCCGAGGCAGAGGCCGTGCCCCTCGCGAACCGGGGCGGGGCGGTACCGGCCCCGACTCGTCGCCGCCGAAGGGATCTTGATCAGGCACGCGCTTCCCCTGCAACCTCGGTCTGGCCCTGGCTCGCCGAAACCGGCTCCACCGCCACCGCGGGACCGACCGCCGCGGTAACCGCAGTCGTGCTGAGAATGAACGCGCCTACCGCGGCGACCGCGAAACGCTGGAAATCGATGCGATCGAACTTGAACATGATAGTCTCCCTGATCCCTTGTTTGCCCCGCCTGCTCAGGCGGTGTTGCCAATCATGTTACAAGTTGCGTGCCAACTTTGCGGGCGCGCAGGAATCCGCCGAAAACAGCCCCCACGGACAGATCTCGCGACACATTCCTCTTGCCACGTCGTGGGAAGATATCCCAAGATTTGGCAATGGATCGCAACACCCAGCTGGTCGGTCAGTCGTCTTCCTTTCTCGACGCGGTCGAGCGGGCGAGCCGCGCGGCTCCGCTCGACCGGCCGGTTCTGGTGATCGGGGAGCGGGGCACGGGCAAGGAGCTGATCGCCGAGCGCCTCCACCATCTGTCGTCGCGGTGGGACGGGCCGCTGGTGACGATGAACTGCGCGGCACTTCCGGAAAGCCTCATCGAAGCCGAGCTGTTCGGCCACGAAGCGGGCTCCTTTACCGGCGCCACCAAGTCGAGGGCGGGGCGGTTCGAGGAGGCGGACGGCGGGACCTTGTTCCTGGACGAACTCGCAACCCTTTCCTCGGCGGCCCAGGACCGGCTGCTCCGAGCCGTCGAATATGGCGAAGTGACGCGGATCGGGGCGAGCCGGCCGCTTACGGTGGATGTCCGGATCGTCGCGGCAACCAACGAGCATCTTCCAAGGCTCGTGGACGAAGGCAGGTTTCGAGCCGACCTTCTGGACCGCCTTTCCTTCGAAGTGGTGACCTTGCCCCCGCTTCGGCACCGCACCAGCGACATCCCTGTCCTGGCGGATCACTTCGCCCGCCGCATGGCGCTTGAGCTGGAATGGCCGAGCTGGTCGGGCTTCAGCACGAACGCTTCGGCGAAGCTTCTGTCCTACGACTGGCCCGGCAATATCCGTGAGCTTCGAAACGTGGTCGAGCGAGCCGTCTACCGTTGGGAGGATCCTTCCACCCCGGTCGACGCGATCCAGTTCGACCCGTTCGAGTCCCCCTGGCGCCCGGCCCTCAACGGGAGCAGGCCGCTGCTGGAGCTTCCGGCGTCGGAGCAAACCATCACCGTCGCCGCCAACTCTCCTTTCGATCCAGGCAGCTGCGCCGATTTCCGGCTTGCCGTGGCCGAGTATGAAAAGGCGATCCTTTCGGCGGCGCTGGAGAAGTGCCGCTGGAACCAGCGCACCGCGGCGGCAGCGCTTCAGCTCAGCTACGACCAGCTGCGCCACGCGCTCAAGCGGCACCAGCTCATGTCTCCGCCCGAGCAGGGCGCGGCTCAATGAGCGGATCGAAGATCGTGATCGAATAATCGCGTGATGCCTTGCCAGCCTGTGGCGCGTTAGCCAGAGAAGCCACTCAACAGGAGGAACAATCATGGCGTTCGAGCTCCCACCACTGCCGTTCGATAAAGAAGCGCTCGGCGATTACATGTCGCAGGAGACGCTCGAGTTTCACCACGGCAAGCACCACAAGGCCTATGTGGACAAGACCAACGGGATGATCGGGGACAAGGGGCTGGAGGGCGCGTCTCTGGTCCAGGTGATCCGAGCGGCTCGCGAGCGGGGCGACAACCCGCTGTTCAACAACAGCGCCCAGATCTGGAATCATACCTTCTACTGGAACTGCCTTGCGCCGCCGCAAGGCCAGAAGCCGACCGGCCAGCTCGCGGAAATGATCGACTCGGCCTTCGGGTCGACCGACGGCTTCCTGTCGAAGCTGGAGGAAGAGGCGGTCGGGCATTTCTCCAACGGCTGGGCCTGGCTCGTGCTGGACCGCGACCAGCTTCGCATCACCTCGCTTCACGATGCCGACACTCCTGTCGTCCACGACGGAATGAAGCCGCTCCTGACGCTCGACGTCTGGGAGCACGCTTATTACCTCGACTACCGCAACGCCCGGCCCGATTTCGCGGAAAAGGTGCTCGGCAACATCGTCAACTGGGAGTTCGTCGCTCAGAACCTCGACGGCAACGGCGAGAAGCGGGCCGACCAGGAGGGGTGACTTTCACGAAGCGCCAGCCGTCCAACGAGAGGCTGCGGATTCAAACGTGCGTTATTGGAGGCTTGCCGCGGCGCCGCTAGAAGGCGTCGTGTGAGCCCGAGCGAGAGTCCCGCGCCTTTTGACGAAGAACCCCCGCCGCTGAGCCGGCGAGTGCAGCTGGCGCTGGTCACCGGCTTGCAAATCGTGATGGCGGTGGAACTCACCCTGCTGCTCTCGGGGGGACAGTGGCTCCACGCTTTCCTAGTTGCCGGGGTGATTGCCGCGACCCTCGCCCCCACAGCGCTGAGGATCGACGTCCCTGCCGAGATTCAGATCGCAGTGGTGGTCTTCGTTTTCGCGACGCTCTTCCTGGGCGAGGTACGCAACTATTACGAGCGCTTCTGGTGGTGGGATCTGGCCCTGCACGGGACGGCGGGGCTGCTGCTTGGACTATTCGGCTTTATGATCGTCTACATGCTGAACCGGAGCGAGGCGGTGGACCTCCACATGCGGCCTGCGTTTCTGGCGCTGTTCGCGTTTTTCTTCGCCGTCGGCATCGGCGCCTTGTGGGAGGTGTTCGAGTTCGCCATGGATCAGGTGTTCGGCCTCAATATGCAGAAGCCGATGCTGGGCGATCCGTCCGGCCTCACCGATACCATGTGGGACATTATCGTCGATACGTTGGGGGCCGGCGCGGTAGCTCTGGTGGGCTGGTACCAGCTAAGCCGCTCCAAAAGCAGATCCGACAATTGGCTCAGGCGCTTCATAGCGCGCCATCCGCGATTCTTCGGGCAGAGCTGAGCGCAGGGTGCCTGGATGTCCTTTTGTTGAAAAAATATTTACCGGCTGCTGCAGAACCTGAGGGTGTGAGGCGACGTTACCGCGAAACAGGATCCTGCTCCGGCCCACGATGACGTTCCCGCGCCGGCCGATTTACGAAGCGGCCCTGTCGTGTCAGGTTGGGCAGGGTTCAGGAACACGCGTTTGAGCAGAAGTGACGACCAATGTTGATGGATGGCCGATGTTGAACAGATGGCTCGAGGCTGTTGTGGATCGGATGATCCCCGTGGGAGTGTTCCTCGCTGCCCTTGCGCCCATCATTCTCACCATCGAAGTTGCGGAGTGGCTTGCCTACGGAGAATGGCCGGGCTGGACTGTGGAGGACGGCCTGTTGTTCGCCGGAATCGAAAAGCCTCTCGCTCATTTCCAGGCTACTCAGTTCCTGCTCGACCTGGCTACCGATCTTCCCCTTGCCGTGGGGCTCTACCTCGTCGGGATCGCCGTGTTTCTGGGAGCCTTCAAAATCTCGCCTGTCGAACAATAGCTGAATCTGAGCGGACGCCGCTTGGAGCTGCGGCAGCTCACTGCACCGGCGGGATCGGCGGTTCCTCCTTCTTCTCGAGCTGCATTCCGTGCCTCATCAGCATCGGGATGTGGGCCATTGCGAAGAGGAAGGTGGCGGGCATGAAGCCCCAGATCTTGAAGGCGATCCAGAAATCGGTGCTGGTCGTGCGCCATACAACCTCGTTCAGAGCCGCCATGGCGATGAAGAAGATCGCCCAGTTTCGAGTGAGGATCTTCCAGCCGCGGTCGGAGAGGCCGGGATAGGCGGTGCCGAGCACCGCTTTGAGCAGGTTGCGCTTGGTGAACAGACCGAACAGCAGAAGCGAGGCGACGATCAAATAGTAGATGGTCGGCTTGATCTTGATGAAGGTTTCGTCGTGCAGATAGACGGTGATCCCGCCGAGCACGAGCACCATCACTCCTGAAAACCACAGCATCGGCGAGATGTGGCGGTACTTCAGCTTTGAATAGAGCATCGCCGCGGTGATCGCCGCCATGAACGCTCCGGTCGCAATGATGACGTCGCCGGTGATGAAGTTCACCGCGAAGAAGATGATGAGGGGGCCGAGGTCGATCGCGAGCCTTGCCCCCGCGCCTGGAGCCTCAGCTGCCGCTTTGGTGTCTTCAGTCGTCATTCCTTGGCTCCTGTCGCGCCGGCTATGGCCCGGGCGGTCTCGACCGCGTCGAACGGTCGCAAGTCGTCCATTCCCTCGCCTACTCCGATGGCGTGGATCGGGATTTGGTATTGCTCGGCCGCGGCCACTAGCACCCCGCCGCGCGCTGTGCCGTCGAGCTTCGTCATCACCAGACCGGTCACTCCCGCGACCTCTTTGAACACCTCGATCTGGCTCAGGGCGTTCTGCCCGGTGGTGGCGTCGAGGACGAGCACCACGTCGTGCGGCGCAGCCGGATTGAGCCGGCCGAGCACCCGCCTGATCTTGGCCAGCTCATCCATCAGGCCCTTCTTGTTCTGGAGCCTTCCCGCAGTGTCGACGATCAGAACGTCGATTCCTTCGGCAGTCGCCTTCTTTACCCCGTCGAATACCACCGCGGACGGATCTCCACCCTCCGGGCCGGTGATGATCGGTACTCCGATCCGATCGGCCCAGATGCGCAGCTGGCCGATCGCGGCTGCCCTGAAGGTGTCTCCGGCCGCAAGCAGCACCCCGTAATCCTGCTCCAGGAACAGATGGGCGAGCTTGGCGATGGTGGTGGTCTTGCCCGAGCCGTTCACTCCGACCACCAGGATCACCTGCGGGCGCGGAAAGGCCTCGATCTCGAGCGGTTTCGCAACGGGCTCCAGGATCTTCGCCAGCTCCTCGGCGACGATCTCGCGCACCGCCGCCTCGCTGAGGCCCCGCTCGAACCGCTCCTGAGCGAGCCGGACCCGCACCTTGGCGGCGGTGGAGGGGCCGAGGTCGGAAGCGATCAAGGCCTCCTCGATCTCGTCCAGAGTGTCCTCGTCCAGCGCCGCCTTGGTGAACAGGCCGGTGAGGTTCTCTCCCAAGCGATCCGAAGTCTTCTTGAAGCCCCCGCGAAGGCGATCGAGCCAGCCAGCGTCGCTCAAGCCGCTTCTCCGATCAGCATTTCGTCGTCGGCGCCGGTGATTACCACGTCCACGACGTTCCCAATGTCGCTCGTCCCGAGCGTAGTCGAGGGGCGCGCTTCGGACTCTGTGCCAG
>DASYWC010000023.1:0-3270 GCA_035936615.1 Allosphingosinicella sp.
CCCAGCTTCGGCTTATCTGTCGTCTCGCTCATTTAAACCCTTCACTCACATCCATAGCCGACGCGTCCGGCGTACCCGCCGCTGCGGCGCTTAGCCCATCGTCTGATCCGATAAAAGCGCGCCAGCGGTTCAGCGCCTGACGCACACGCGCCGCGGCAGCGCGATCTGTTATTGCGATATGTACCACATTTTGACGCCCCAGCGCCAACGACAATATGGTTCGGTCCGAAGGAAAAACCACCCCGCGGTTTTCACCTGTCCCGAGGGATGCCGAGGGGCCGCCGCCCATTCGCCATGCCTGGTCCAGCTTGCGGTTGCCGTCCTCGCCTGCATCTGAGGCGTGGATCAGCATCTGGACCTCGCCTCTGCGGGCGGCAGTTTCGATCTTCTCGCTGCCGGTGAGAAGCGTTCCCGAGCGCGCTTCCAGCCCTAGCCGGTCGAGCGCGGTCTGACGAAGGGCAGCCTCGATCCGCTCTCCAAGATCGTCGGGAATCCGGATCTCGCCGGTCTTGAAGGCTCGGGCGAGGGCGCCCTTCAGCTTCCCCTTCGCCTGCGCCGCCTCAAGGGTCGGGCGGTCGACACCGATCCAGGCGCCGCGGCCGGGAGCCTTCGCGCGGACGTCCGGGTGGACCTCGCCGTCAGGGCCGAGGGCAAGGCGGATGAGGTCGTCCCGGGAGGCGTGACCGCTGCCCAGTACGCACTTGCGCTCTGGAACGTGCTTGTCAGCCACGCGCACCTCCATCGCTCGTCCCGAGCGAAGTCGAGGGGCGCTGGCACGAACATCTCGCATACGCCCCCCGACTACGCTCGGGACGAACGAGATTGGCAGTTAAGCCGTGCCTATCATTGGGAGGGTTCCGCAACAGCGTCCTCCCCCTTCGGCTCCTCGTCCTCGAACCAGTGGGCGCGGGCGGCCATGATGATCTCGTTGCCCTGCTCGTCGCTGAGGCCGAAGTCGGCAAGGATTCCGCCCTTGTCCTCGGCGCGCTGGCTGGTTTCGCGCTGGCGGCGCTGCTCGGGCCGCTTCTTCTGGACCAGCTCGTCGGTGGCGAGGTCGGCGAGGTCGTCGAGGGTCTTGATCCCAGCCTTGCCCAGAGTCACCAGCATCGCTTCGGTGAGGTAGGGCATTTCGCCGAGATCGTCCTCCACGCCCATCGCGCGCCGCTCCTCGCGGGCGGCTTCCTCACGCCGGTCGAGCGCCTCGCGGGCGCGGTTCTGGAGCTCGGCTGCAAGATCCTCGTCGAAGCCTTCGATCGAGGCGATTTCGTCAGCCTCGACATAGGCCACTTCCTCGAGCGCTCCGAAGCCTTCGGCAACCAAAAGCTGGGCGAGAGTCTCGTCGACATCGAGCTCGTTCTGGAACAGCTCGGAGCGCTCCACGAACTCGCGCTGGCGCTTCTCGCTTGCGTCGGCCTCGGTCATGATGTCGATCGCCGAGCCGCTGAGCTGGCTTGCGAGCCGAACGTTCTGCCCGCGCCGGCCGATTGCAAGGCTGAGCTGATCGTCGGGGACCACGACCTCGATCCGGCCCTCCTCCTCGTCGATCACGACCCGGCTGACGGTCGCCGGCTGGAGCGCGTTGACGACGAAGGTGGCGAGGTCCTCGGACCAGGGGATGATGTCGATCTTCTCGCCCTGCATCTCCTGGACGACCGCCTGGACCCGGCTGCCCTTCATTCCGACGCAGGCGCCGACCGGATCGATCGAGCTGTCGTGGCTGATCACTCCGATCTTGGCCCGGCTTCCGGGATCCCGGGCGGCCGCCTTGATCTCGATGATCCCGTCGTAGATTTCAGGCACTTCCTGGGCGAACAGCTTCTTCATGAAGTCCGGGTGGGCTCGGGAGAGGAAGATCTGCGGGCCGCGGTTCTCGCGGCGCACGTTGAGGATCAGCGAGCGCACACGGTCGCCGACCCGGACGACCTCGCGCGGGATCTGCTGGTCGCGGCGGATGACGCCCTCGGCGCGGCCGAGGTCGACCACAACATGGCCGAATTCGACGCGCTTCACCACTCCCGTGATGATCTCGCCGGCGCGGTCCTTGAACTCCTCATACTGGCGCTCGCGCTCGGCGTCGCGGACCTTCTGGAAGATGACCTGCTTGGCGGCCTGGGCCGCGATCCGTCCGAACTCGATCGGGGGCAGCGGATCGACGATGAAGTCGCCGAGCTGGGCGCCCGGCTGAAGCTTCTCGGCGTCCTTCAGGCTCACCTGCTTGAAATGGTCGTCCACCTCCTCGACCACCTCGACGACGCGCCACAGGCGAAGGTCGCCGGTCACGGGATCGAGCTTGGCGCGGATGTCGTTCTCGGCGCCGTAGCGCGAGCGGGCGGCGCGCTGGATCGCGTCCTCCATCGCCTCGATGACGATGGCCTTGTCGATCAGCTTCTCGCGGGCGACCGAGTCGGCGATCGCGATCAGCTCTGCCTTGTTGGCGGAGACGGCGCCTGGAGCGCCTGGAGCCGGGGCGGTGGTGGCCATAGGTCTATTCCTGTCCTTCTACTTCGATTTCTTCGATCTTGTCGGCGCCTTCCGCTGACAGCGGAGCGGTCGCCTGGATGAGTTTCTCGGTCATGACGAGCTTGGCCGAATGAAGCATCGAAAAGGGCAGCCTCGTTTCCCCAAGGCCCTGGACGTCCATGAGGATGTCCTGGCCGTCCGTACCCATAAGCTCGCCGGTGAATTGCTTCCGGTCGTTCAACTTTTCAGCCAGGCCGATCTTCGCCTCGTGTCCCTTCCAGTCCTCGAAGTCCTGAAGCCGGGTCAGAGGCCGGTCGATTCCGGGCGAGCTGACCTCCAGCCGGTAGGCATGCTCTATCGGGTCAAGCTCGTCGAAGATCTCCGACAGGCGCCGCGACAGGCGCGCGCAGTCTTCAAGGGTCAGCTGGCGGGTGTCCGGACGCTCCGCCATCACCTGCAGAGTCGGATCGGACGTCCCGCCCATCATCTTGACGCGCACCAGCGCGAGCCCCTGGGCCTTCGCCTCGGTCTCGATCAGCTTCGTCAATTCGGCGAGGTCCGCCATCAATGCTCCAACAGCCAAAAGCTCTCCCGTGCCGGCCCCGTCCCCCGGGACCAGCCTCAACGTCTAGCGATGTCGAGGAAGGAAGCCGCTATATAGGCTTAAGCCGAAGCCGGAGCAAGCGGATTAGCGGGCGCCCCACGGCGGCGGAGGCGGCGCTACCGGCCTGGTGAGATCGAAGTCCACGCGGAAGAAGCGGTTCGGGCGGCGGAGCTCGTAGGCAAACATCCGGCCGGGCTCCACCTCCA
>DASYWC010000024.1:0-3773 GCA_035936615.1 Allosphingosinicella sp.
GTAGTAAGGCTGGGTCACCTCGACCGGCTTGGAATTCTTGCCGCCGCGGTGGGGTCTTGCCCAACTCGGAGAGCTGAACAGCTCCTCGCGGGTGATGCTGGCCGAAGTCATTCCAAGCGGGTTGAACAGCCGCTGCCTGACCGCTTCCCGGTAGCTGACGCCGGTCACCTTCTCGACCACGTCGCTTGCGGCGTCGTAGGCGACGTTCTGGTAGCTGTGACATTGCCCGACCGGGCAGATCTGGTTGAGAGTCGCAAGGTCCCGGCGAAGGAGGCGCGGATCGATTCCGTCCTCGAGCTTGGAATCGTTGGCGTGCCCGAAGATCCCGAGGCGGTGGGCCAGAACGTCGGCGACGCTGGCCTGCTGCTCCCGTCCCCCCGGAAGCCGAAGCCAGGGCGAGTATTTGGCGATCGGGTCGGCAAGCGAGAGCTTCCCCTCGGCGGCCAGCTTTGCGACCATTACGCCTGCGACGCCCTTCGAAACCGACGCCCAGCGGAACACCGTTTCCGGGGTGACCGGATCCCCACTCCCGGCCACCGTCTCGCCATAGCCCTTGAGGAAGCTGATCTCGCCATTCTCCACGATCCCGACTGCAAGGCCGACCATCGCGTTCTCCCCCGCAAGCTGCTGGAGTCGGCTGTCGAGACGGCGATAGTCGATGGTGCTGGAAGCGCCCCTCTGCGCCTCCCGGATCTCCGCGGTTCTGGCTTTCAGCCGCTCGTCGGGGGCAGGCGCCTCCGCGCGCGTCCAGGTGAACGACACGTGGGTGACGGCCCAGACGATAAGCAAAAGCAACAACAGTGCCGCAACGGGCACGAGAACGCGTCTGGTCAGCGACCCCTCCTGGGGCAAGGCGGTGTGAAGCTCCGCATAGAGCCACCGCCTCCGGTTTCAAACCGCGTTTTTACTGCAAAAGCGAGATCGGCTCGCTCGAACGCAGGGTTCAGCCGATGCGCTCCAAGGTCACCCGGGCAGTGCCGGACCGGACCATCGAAATCTGCTCTGCGGCCTCGCGCGACACGTCGATGATTCGGCCCTTGGAGAAGGGTCCCCGATCGTTGATCCGAACGATCACGCTCTTGCCGTTGGCCTTGTTGGTGACCCGAAGCTTGGTTCCCATCGGGAGCGTCCGGTGGGCGGCGGTCAGCGCGTTGGGATTGAACCGCTCTCCGCTCGCAGTGCGGTTGCCCGCCAGCTCGGCGCCGTAGAAGCTCGCCATTCCTTCGCCAAGGATGGTCGACTTCTCCAGAGTCTTTGGAGCGGACTGGTCCAGCGTCTTCGGCTGGTCGAGGCTCTTGACCGGAGCAGCGTCGCCCTCGGCCCGATCCACAGCCACCGCAGGAACAGGCATCGTCTGGATGACCGCCGGAGCGGCCTGAGGAGAAACCTGGGCCGTCGCGACCTCGCCCTGCACCGGACCCGGCAGCAAACCCGCCAGAGCAAGCACAAATACGGACGTCGCACTCTTGCGGTGCGGGAAAGCGATTTTCATGTAGGATTAGCCGCGCTGTTGTCGTTACGGGGCTGTTACCCAGGACATGGCCGGGAGTCCGCCGCCAATCGTTGCGGCGAGGCGAATCCGCGACGAGTGGACGAATGGGAGCCGGATTCCAGGGAACTTTCCTCCTCCGCCACTGCCTGCTTGCGAAGCTGGCCTAGCCCTTCCTAAGGACGTAAGGACCCAGGCCGGGCATCACTTCGGCGAAAGGCGGATGGAATGCAGTTTCTCAAGACGCTCTTCTGGGTCGCGGTAGCGGTCGGCCTCGTCCTGTTCGCAAGCGCGAACTGGCACTCGGTGACGGTCACCCTCTGGGGCGGGCTCGAAGCGGACGTGAAGCTGCCGGTGCTGGTTCTGGGCGCGTTCCTGCTCGGCTTCCTCCCGATCTTCCTCCTCTACAGAGCCAGGATGTGGACCATGAAGCGGCGAATGGAGGGGCTGGAGCGCCAGCGCACGGTCGCCCCCGAGCCCCCCCCCCAGCCCGCTCCGCCCGCACCCGCTTCGGAATATCCGATCGTCGTCGACACCAGGACGGCTCATCCTTCATGAGCAGCCCCATCTTCGTCGCACTCGACACTCCCGATCTTGAGCGCGCCAGATCCATCGCCAGCCGAATCCGCAACCATGTCGGCGGGATCAAGCTGGGCCTCGAATTTTTCGCCGCCAACGGCCGCCAGGGAATCAAGGAGATGGCGGAGCTCGGCCTCCCGATCTTCCTCGACCTCAAGCTCCACGACATCCCCAACACGGTCGGCAAGGCCGTCCAGGCGCTTCGCCCGCTGGAGCCCGCGATCCTGACGGTTCACGCCTCGGGCGGCCGCTCGATGATGGAGGACGCCAAGGCTGCCGCTCCCCAAGGCACCAAAGTTGTCGGAGTGACGGTTCTCACCAGCCTCGATGGAAGCGATCTCCGTTCGATCGGAGTGGATGCCGATCCGCACTCGCAGGTGGAACGGCTGACCTCGCTGGCTCGCGAGGCCGGGATCGACGGCCTGGTCTGCTCAGGCAAAGAAGTCGCCGCCGCGAAGAAGCTGTGGCCCGGCGGGTTCTTCGTCGTCCCCGGCCTCAGGCCGGCCGACAGCCATGTAGGCGACCAGAAGCGGGTGATGACTCCGCGCAAGGCGCTTGATAACGGGGCCTCCATTCTCGTCATCGGCCGCCCGATCACTCAGGCAGACGATCCGGACCAGGCCGCCCGAGCGATCGCTGCGACGCTTTGAATTCCAAGGAGACTTCCCAATGAGCTGGCTCACCCGCGTCCGCCAGAGCATCCCCTTCCTCCCGAAGCGGGAGACCCCGGACAACCTCTGGCACAAGTGCCGCCAGTGCGAGGCGATGATCTTCACCAAGGAATATGAGCAGAACGACTTCGTCTGCCCCCGCTGCGACCATCATGGGCGGATCGGCCCAAGGCAGCGGTTCGACCGGATCTTCGATCCCGGCTTCACTCTTCTCACTCCGCCTTCGGTGCGGGAGGACCCGCTGAAGTTCCGCGACTCCAAGCGCTACGCAGACCGGATCAAGTCGGCCCGCCAGCAGACCGGGGAGCCCGACGCACTGATCAACGCGCGCGGTTCGATCGAGGGGCAGCGGGCGATCGTTGGGGTGCAGGATTTCGCCTTCATGGGCGGATCGATGGGCCTCGGCGTCGGAGCGGCATTCGTCACCGGCGCCAGGGCGGCCATCCAGGACCGCTGCCCCTATATCATCTTCACCGCCGCTGGCGGCGCCCGAATGCAGGAGGGCATCCTCTCGCTGATGCAGATGCCGAAAACCACCGTTGCCATCCAGGAACTGAAGGAAGCGGGCCTCCCCTACATCGTCGTCCTCACCGACCCCACCACCGGCGGAGTCACCGCCTCCTACGCCATGCTCGGCGACGTCCAGCTCGCGGAGCCCGGTGCGCTGATCGGCTTCGCGGGACAGCGGGTGATCGAATCGACCATCCGCGAGAAGCTCCCCGAAGGCTTCCAGCGCGCCGAATATCTGCTCGACCACGGAATGATCGACATGGTGGTCCACCGCCGCGACCTTCGCCAGCGCCTCGCTCAGCTGATTACCTACCTCACCCCCCAAAGAGAAGCGGCGTGACCCTTTTATCCTCCCCATGCAAAGCATGGGGAGGGGGACCAGGCGAAGCCTGGTGGAGGGGTTTGCTGTGCCGAAGGGGCCCCTCCACCGTCCTTCGGACGGTCCCCCTCCCCTGCAAATGCAGGGGAGGATTATCCCGTGATCGATCGTGCTCAGCTCTCCCCCGGCAATCGCATCCCAGGCC
>DASYWC010000025.1:0-7243 GCA_035936615.1 Allosphingosinicella sp.
GCCTGGAGCTCCAGTCTTGCACAGCTTGGCAGCAAGCTCCAGCAGAGCGTGGTCGCGCGGGTAGGGAGCTACGGCCTTGGCCTTCCAGCCGTCTCCGGCCGCGCTTGCTGCTGCGTCGCTGATCGCCGCCAAGGCGATGCGCTCCTTGGCCGCTCCCGCTGCCTCGATCAGCCGGGCGAACTGGGCCCCGGCGCGGGGCGAATGGATCAGCACCAGCGCTCCCTTTTGTAAGGCGCCGGAGGCTTCTTCGGGCAGGGCAGTGACTGAGTCGGACTGGTAGACGAGCCGGCGCTCCAGGCGCAGCCCCGGAGTGCCGAGCGGGATGTGATCCCGGCCGCAGGGGTGAAATGCGGTGCGCACGCCATCGCTCGCCATCAAGGCGGCGACCGCAGCGCCGTCCGAAGGGCCCGTTCGAACGTCGCGAAAGCCGACGCTCGCCGCTTCGGCGGCTGTGCTTTCGCCGACGGCATAGCAGGGCAAGTGCGTGAACCGGCGCAGCTCGGGTCCCGCGCAGCGGGCGGCGTTGGCGCTGGTCAGTAGAACGGCATCCACCGCGTCGGCCTCGGGCGCTTCCCAATCGACAGGCGCGATCGTGAAGATGGGGGTGGTGATCGGGGCCAGGCCCAGCGCCCTTGCGCGCCTGGCAGTGTCGCTTGAGCCGGGCTCGGGCCGGACGATCAGGACTGGGGCAGTCACGCCTCGAAGAGTGCCCGCAGTTCGGGGCTGGCCCTGCCGAGCAACTCGCTTGCCAAAGCGAGGGGTGCCTCCTGATCCTGCACTGCGAAGACGGTAGAGCTCTGCCGGCACTCGCGCCCGTCGCCAGTCAGGATCTCGGCGGTTAGCCGGATCCAATCCCCGTCCAGCCGAGCAAGCGCGGCGACCGGCGAGCGGCACGTCCCCCGGAGCCCCTCAAGCAGACGCCGTTCAGCCGCGACGCAGGCGTGAGTCTCGCGGTGATCGATGGCCCGGACCAGCTCAGCTACCCGCTCGGCGTCGGAGCGCACCTCGACTCCCACCGCGCCCTGGGCAGGCGCAGGCAGAAGATCGTGGATGACGGTGCCGACCTCGCAAAGGCCAAGCCTCTCCAGGCCCGCCGCGGCAAGCAGGGTCGCGTCGGCCTCGCCCGCGTTGAGCTTCGCAAGGCGGGTCTGCACGTTGCCGCGGAAGGTGACGATCTCGAAATCGGGGCGGCGGGAGAGCAATTGCGCCGCACGCCTGGGGGAGGACGTGCCGACCCGGGCGCCGCGCGGGAGGCCCGAGATGCTGTCCGCCCCGATCAGCCGGTCGCGGAAGTCGGCTCGAGGAAGCATCGCCGCGATCATGAGCTCCGCCGGGCGGAAGGTCTCCACGTCCTTCATCGAGTGGACGGACATGTCGGTCCGGCCGTCGGCGAGGCAGCGGTCGAGCTCCTTCGTCCACAGGCCCTTGCCCCCGACCTCCGCCAGCGGCCGGTCCTGGACGATGTCGCCGGTGGTGGTGATCGGCACGATCTCGACCCTGTCCTCGCCCCAGCCATGGGCTGAGCGAAGCGCAGACGCGACCATTCTCGCCTGGGCGAGCGCCAGGGGCGATCCGCGGGTTCCTATGCGAAGCGGTCTGTCCATGCGGCGCTTGTGCTAGCGGCTAAGGCGGTGGCAGGGAAGAAAGGATGAGCCTGATCCTCGGCATCGAATCCAGCTGCGACGAGACTGCGGCGGCGCTGGTCACCGGCGACCGGCGGATTCTCGCCCATAAGCTTGCCGGACAGGAAAGCGCTCACCGGCCCTATGGGGGAGTGGTTCCGGAGATCGCGGCCCGGGCCCATGTCGAGATCCTGCCGGCGCTGATCGAGGACGTGCTTGCCGAAGCGGACGTGTCGCTGATGGACGTGGATGCGATCGCGGCCACTGCGGGCCCCGGGCTGATCGGAGGAGTGATGGTGGGCCTCGTGACCGCCAAGGGCCTCGCCTTCGCGTCGGGAAGCCCGCTGATCGCGGTCAACCATCTCGAGGGTCACGCCCTGTCCCCTATGCTTTCGAGCCCCGACCTCGAATTCCCCTATCTGCTGCTGCTGGTGTCGGGGGGGCATTGCCAGCTTCTGCTGGTTGAGGCCCTGGGGCGCTACCGCCGCCTCGCCACCACCATCGACGACGCCGCTGGCGAAGCGTTCGACAAGAGCGCGAAGCTGCTCGGCCTGGGGTTTCCAGGCGGCCCAGCAGTCGAGCGGGCGGCGGAGCGGGGCGATTCCAGGGCAGTGCCGCTGCCCCGCCCGCTGGTCGGCACTGACGAGCCGCATTTCTCATTTGCAGGCCTCAAGAGCGCGGTGCTCCGGGCCCGGGACTCCGGCCGATACAGCGCCGAGGATATCGCAGCCTCTTTTCAGCAGGCGGTGGTCGACTGCCTCGTGGACCGCACCCGCCGAGCGCTGGCCGAGGCCGACGGGGCCACTGCATTGGTGGTCGCAGGGGGGGTGGCCGCGAACCAGCAGGTGCGGGGCGCACTCACCGCGCTCGCGGGGAAGAACGGGCTCCCGTTCGTGGCGCCGCCGCTCTGGCTGTGCACCGACAATGCGGCGATGATCGCCTGGGCGGGCGCGCTCCGCTTCGAGCAGGGGCTGATCGACGGGCTGGACGCGTCGGCTAGGGCCCGCTGGCCGCTCGATCCGTCGGCGGAAAAGGCTCGGGGGGCGGGGATCAAGGCATGACGATATCGAAGCTGGGAGTGATCGGCGGCGGCGCCTGGGGCACGGCGCTGGCTCAAGTTGCCGCATCGGGGGGCGAAGAGACCCTGCTTTGGGCGCGTGAGCCGGAGGTCGTGGAAAGCATCAACGAAGGACAGGAAAACAGCGTCTTCCTTGCCGGAGTGAAGCTCAGCCCCGTCATCCGAGCCACTTGCAATCTGGCGGAGCTGGACGGCTGCGACGCGCTGCTCGTGGTCACTCCGGCGCAGCACATGCGCTCGGTCCTGTCCGGGCTGCCAAGCAGCGGCAAGCCGCTCATCCTGTGCTCCAAGGGGATGGAAGAGGCGACCACCCGGCTGATGCACGAGGTTGCCCGGGAGGAGCAGCCGGACTCCCCGGTGGCGGTCCTCTCGGGCCCGACCTTCGCCCACGAAGTGGCCGCAGGCCTCCCGGCCGCAGTCACGTTCGCGATCGAGGACGCGTCCGTCGGGGAGGCGCTCCGAGCCCGAATCGCCAAGCCATTCTTCAGGCCGTATCTGTCGGACGACGTGATCGGCGCCGAGATTGGGGGAGCCGTCAAGAACGTGCTGGCGATCGCATGCGGTGTCGTGGAAGGGCGCGGCCTCGGCCAGAACGCGCGGGCGGCACTCATCTCGCGCGGCTTTGCCGAGATGACGCGCTTCGGGCTCGCCAAGGGCGCGCGGCTGGAGACGCTGGCCGGTCTTTCCGGGCTGGGCGATCTCGTCCTCACCTGCTCGTCGGAAAGCTCGCGCAACTTCAGCCTCGGCAAGGGGCTGGGCAAAGGCGCAAGCGCCGCCGAACTCCTGGCCGACAAGCGGACGGTGGCCGAAGGCGCCTCCACCGCCCCGGTCCTCCAGCGCGCAGCCGAGGCCATAGGAGTCGACATGCCGATCGTCGCCGCAGTCTGCGACCTCCTCGCCCAACGAGCCTCCGCCGAAGAGGTGGTGGACCGCCTCCTGGCTCGCCCTCTCAGATCCGAGGGCGTCTAAACCTTCGCCGAAGTACCACTTCGGCGAAATCTCAAAAGTCCCAGCAGATCCCCTTATTCTCCCAGTCGCCGTAGCGCGTCGGCTCACGCCCCTTCGGACCGCCATGTTCCTCACCAGGCTCCACCGGCTCGGGCTCCGGAACCGGCGGGCTCTCCGACAGGTGAGCCGGGGGTCTTACGTTGGGCGGGCGCTTGCCTGGCATGATCGGGTTCCAATTGAAAAAGGAGAATTCCGGACCCACATTTCGGGCGTGGAGGGACGATAGGCAAGATGAACGGTCTCAAGACCTTGATGCTGCTGGCGGCGATGACCGCCCTGTTCATGGGGCTCGGCTATACTTTCGGAGGGTCCGGCGGAGCGCTGATGGCGCTGGTCCTGGCGGCGGGCATGAACCTGTTCACCTTCTGGAACGCCGACAAGATCGTTTTGAAGATGCACAAGGCTCGGGAGGTGGATTCCTCCACCGCGCCTGAATTCGTGTCGATCGTACAGCAGCTCGCCTCGCGCGCCGGGCTGCCCATGCCGAAGGTCTATCTGGTCGACTCGCCGCATCCGAACGCCTTCGCCACCGGGCGCAATCCGCAGAACGCCGCAGTCGCAGCGACCACGGGGCTGCTTTCGATCCTCGACCGCGAAGAAGTGGCCGCGGTGATGGCGCACGAGCTTGCGCACGTGAAGAACCGCGACACCTTGATCATGACGATGACCGCGACCATCGCGGGCGCCATCTCGTTCCTGGCCAATTTCGGGCTGTTCTTCCGGGGCGGAGGCGACAACCGCGGCAACGCGCTGGCGATGATCGCCGCGGTTCTGATCGCGCCCTTCGCGGCGATGATCGTGCAGATGGCGATCAGCCGGACCCGCGAATACAGCGCCGACCGCGGGGCTGCCGAGATCAGCGGGAATCCGAGGGCGCTCGCTTCGGCGCTCGCCAAGCTCGCCCAGGGCGCAGCGCGCGTGCCCAACCCCGTCAGCATGCGCAATCCAGCCGCCGCTTCGCTCTACATCGTTCCGAGCGGCACCGGGCGCGACAACATGTTCTCGACCCATCCCGCCACGGAGAACCGGATCGCGGCGCTGCATGAGATGGCCGACGAGATGGGCCTTTCCTCGCCGCCGCCGGTCGCCGGCAAGCCTCGCCCGACTGCGGTGCCGAAGACCCGCCGCTCCGCGAGCGCTCTCGATCCGCTCGGGCGGCGGAACTGACCAACTCCGATTCGATAGGGACGGCATCGCGCCGGGCCGCGCTGCGCCTGCTCGATGCGGTGCTTCGAAAGGGGCTTCCACTGGAGGCTGCGCTCGACATCGCGGCGCGGGACCTTGAGCGGCCCGACGACCGGGCATTCGCCCACGCAATCGCCGCCGAGGCGCTCCGGCGGCTCACGGACCTCGACGCGTTGATCGACAGCGCCACCAAAAAGCCTCTCCCGGACGACGCCAAGGCCCGGTTCGCGCTGCGGATCGCTCTGGTGCAGGCGCTTGCGATGGGCACTCCGCCCCATGCCGCCATCGCGACGGTTCTGCCGCTGGTCGACGGAGGCCCGCGAAAGCTCGTTCACGGAGTTTTCGGGACTCTTATGCGCAACAAGGCCGCGCTTCCTGAGATCCCTACCTTGCCGCCGGCGGTGGAGGAGCGCTGGGAGCAGGCATGGGGGACTAGGGTCGCCCGGGCCGCCGCCGCGGCGATGGCCGTGCCGCCGCCGCTCGATCTGATCTTCGCCTCCGATGCACCGCCCGAGGGGCTTCAAGGCGTGAGCCTTATGCCGCGCCACCTGCGCCTCGAGCGGGGCCGACATGTCGCCGGCCTCACCGGCTATCGGGAGGGCAAATGGTGGGTGCAGGACATCTCCGCTTCCATGCCTGCCCGGCTGCTCGGCCATGGCAACGGCCGAACCGCGCTGGATCTTTGCGCCGCCCCCGGCGGCAAGACGATGCAGCTCGCCTCCGCAGGCTTTGAAGTCACTGCCATAGACGCGTCGGAAGCGCGGCTGGCCCGCCTTCGCGAGAACCTTCAACGCACCGGCCTCGCTGCGGACATCCATTCTGCCGACATTATGAAATGGCAGCCAAGGGAGCCGGTGGACGCCATCCTGCTCGACGCGCCCTGCACCGCGACGGGCATCTTCCGCCGCCACCCGGACGTCCTGTACCGGATCCGGCCGCGCGTAATCGCCGAGCTGGCGCAGGGGCAAAGGGCGATGTTGGCCCGGGCCGCAGACTGGCTGAAGCCCGGCGGCACCCTCGTCTATTCGGTCTGCTCGCTCGAGCCGGAGGAAGGGGAAAGGCTGGTCGAGGCCTTCCTTGCCGCCCGGCCGGATTACCGGCTGGACCCCGTCCGGCTCCAAGAGACTCCGGCCGAGATGCGCCCGAACAACGGCATCCTCCGAATCCTGCCCGGCACCTTTACCGAAGCGGGGGGAGCGGACGGCTTCTTCATCGCCCGCCTCAGGCGAAGCTGAAGCCTATTCGTAGTCGTAGCCGCTTCCCGGCTCGCGCTCCGGCGTCCGGGAGCGCTTGTCCTCGCCCCTCCGAGACAGCGCAACTGCGACTGCGGCCACTCCGCCGATGACTGCAAGCTTGGTCACCAACCCGCGCTTGTTGTGCCGGTACTCGGAGCGGACGCCCATTTCCGCAGGGACGTTCGGGATCTTGCCCTTGCTCAGGTCCTGAAGCACGCCTTCGACGACGTTGATCCGGTCCGCACCCATCAGCATCAGCCAGTGCGCCCAGTTCGATTCGCTGTACTTGAACGCGGTTCGCCGCAGCACTCCGCTGAGGCCGCTCGGCGGAACCGAGGTGCCGAACACGGCGGGGAGGCGCTTGTGCTCGATCGAGCGGAGGATCTCCACATCAGGCTCCTGCTGGGCCGGCCTCTCCCAGTTCATGCCCTCGTGATGGCCCTTCGCCCGGTCGCGATAGGGGTAGGTCGGGTCGTTCTCCGGGTCGGCGTCGACTCCCCAGCCGGGGATCTTCGAAGTGTCGAGCGGCGTCATTTCCCTGTTTGGCATGTCTTTCCTCCGCTCAGGCGCCATTTGGGACAAGCACCGGCTTGATGCAGCCGTCCAGCTTGGCCGAGAAGATGTGGTAGGCGTCTGCTATCTCCTCCAGCGGCACCTTGTGGGTGATCAGTTCCTTCGGGTTGATCCGCCCTTCCTTGACGTGCTCGATCAGCCTGGGAAGCAGGCGCTTGACCGAGGCTTGGTTCGCCCGCACGGTGATGCCCTTGTTCACCACGTTCCCGATCGGAATCATGTTGCCGGTGGGCCCGTAAACTCCGACGATCGAGACGATCCCGCCCTTCTTGGCCGAGTTGATCGCCCAGTGAAGGGCAATCGCGGAGCCTGCCTCCAGCTTCAGCTTGGTTCCGAACAGCGTGTGGAATGCGTTTCCTGCCGCGTCGCCGCCCACTGCGTCGATACAGACGTCGGCTCCGAGGCCGTCTGTGGTTTTCTTCATGAAGACCACGACATCGTTCAGTTCGCGGAAATTATAGACTTCGGCGGGCGCGTAGGTCCTGGCGAATTCCAGCCGGTAGTCGAGGTGGTCGATGACGATCACCCGCCCCGCTCCGAAC
>DASYWC010000026.1:0-13073 GCA_035936615.1 Allosphingosinicella sp.
GAAATGAACGGTGCCCGGAGCAATATTCACGTTTGTGCCGTTGTAATACCCGCTGGGCTGATCCTCCCCCTCTGTGCAACGGTGAGTGATGATCCGTATTTCTGTGGCGCCTTCCAGCACGTGCCGGTTAGTCACTAGGAAAGGAGCATTGAGCCCTCCTTCTACCATGGTTTGGTAGAAAAAGCCGGTGCCGAACCAACTCTCGCGATCACGGTTCCAGGCGGTAATGCGGACGGTAGTGTAGAGTAACTGCTCAATCGGAGAGTGTGGCTTGAGTACATGACCCATCAATAAACCCGCGCCTTTGGCTTGATGTAGTCGATCTCGTCGGTGAGCGTATATTCGTGGACCGGCCGGTAATCGATCGTTACCCGGCCTTTGTCGAACCAGGCGATGGTGTGCTTCATCCAGTTGGCGTCGTCCCGCTCGGGGTAATCCTCGTGCATGTGGGCTCCTCGGCTTTCCTTGCGGTTGGCCGCGGAATGCATAGTCACCACCGCCTGGGCGATGAGGTTGTCGAGCTCCAGGGTCTCCATGAGGTCGGTGTTCCAGATCAGGCTCCGGTCGGTGACGTTGATGTCGCCCATTCGGGTGAAGACCTGGTCGATCTTCGCCTTGCCCTCCTCGAGCGTCTCCTCGGTTCGGAAGACCGCGCAGTCGGCCTGCATCGTCTTCTGCATCTGCGCGCGGATCTCCGCGGTCGGGCTGCCGCCCTTCGCGAAGCGTAAATAGGCGAGCCGAGCCAGCGCCATCTCTTCCGAGCCCTTCGGAAGCGGGCGCTGCGCAGCGCCCGCCTTGAGGATCTCGCCGACGCGGTGCCCCACGGCGCGGCCGAAGACCACCAGGTCGATAAGGCTGTTGGAGCCGAGCCGGTTGGCCCCGTGGACCGAGACGCAAGCCGCCTCTCCGACCGCGAACAGGCCGGGCACGACCGCGTCGGGATCGCCGCCCCGCGGAGTCACCACCTCGCCGTAAAAATTAGTCGGGATCCCGCCCATGTTGTAATGGACCGTCGGCAGAACCGGCAGCGGCTGGCGGGTGAGGTCCACGCCCGCGAACACCTTTCCGGTCTCGGTGATGCCCGGAAGCCGCTCGGCCAGGATCTTCGGGTCGATATGGTCGAGGTGAAGGTAGATGTGGTCCTTCTCCTTGCCGACTCCGCGGCCCTCGCGGATCTCCATCGCCATCGAGCGTGAGACCACGTCGCGGCTTGCAAGGTCCTTGGCGGACGGGGCGTAGCGCTCCATGAAGCGCTCGCCTTCGGAGTTGGTGAGGTATCCGCCCTCGCCCCGTGCGCCCTCCGTGATCAGAACGCCGGCCCCGTAGATTCCGGTCGGGTGGAACTGGACGAACTCCATGTCCTGGAGCGGCAAGCCGGCTCGAAGCACCATCGCATTGCCGTCGCCTGTGCAGGTGTGCGCCGACGTGGCGGTGAAGTAGACCCGGCCGTAGCCGCCGGTCGCGAGCACCACCGCCTGGCTCCGGAAGCGGTGGATTGTGCCGTCCTCCATGCACAGGGCTATGACTCCGCGGCACTCGCCGCCTTCCATGATGAGGTCGAGGGCGAAATATTCGATGAAGAAGTCGGCGTCGTATTTAAGGCTCTGCTGGTAGAGCGAGTGGAGCATTGCGTGGCCGGTACGGTCGGCGGCCGCCGCCGTGCGCTGGGCCGGGGGCCCCTCGCCCATGTTCTGCATCATCCCGCCGAACGCGCGCTGGTAGATCTTGCCTTCCGCGGTTCGGCTGAACGGCACGCCTGCATGCTCCAGCTCGTAGACCGCGGCCGGCGCCTCCCGACACAGATATTCGATGGCATCCTGGTCGCCGAGCCAGTCGGAGCCCTTGACCGTATCGTACATGTGCCAGGTCCAGTGGTCCGGGCCCATATTGCCGAGGCTGGCGGCGATGCCGCCCTGCGCTGCGACGGTGTGGCTCCTCGTCGGGAACACCTTGGTGATGCAGGCGGTTCTAAGGCCCTGCTCCGCCGAGCCCATGGTTGCGCGGAGGCCTGAGCCGCCGGCGCCCACCACGACGACGTCATAGGTGTGATCGATGATCTTATAGGCTTCGGGCATCAGTTAGCGTCTCCGCCAAGCGCGATCTTCAGAACGGCGAAAAGCGCGGTCGCCCCTGCGCCGATGGTGAGGAAGTTCAGGAGCAGCATGGAGAGGAAGCTGTTTCCCTCGTCATGCACATAATCCTCGATGATCACCTGCATGCCCATCTTCAGGTGCCAGAAAGTCGTGACGATCAGAAGCAGCATCGGAACCGCCGCCAGCGGCGAACTCAGCCATTCGACCACGTTGTCATGGGCGAGCGCGGGAAGGCGGAGCAGCGAGACGATCAGCCAGATGAAGAGCAGCAAAGTCGCAGCCGAGATCATCCGCTCCAGCCGCCAGTGATGTCCGCCCGAGCGAGCGGAGCCGAGGCCGCGAACCCGGCCGAGTGGGGTTTCGGTCGTCATTATCTCACCACCAGAATGAAGGCCCAGAACAGGGCGGTAAGCACAAGCGCCGCGACCATCGTGATCACCGACCAGAGCTTGTTGGTCGAAAGCTCGTAGCCTGCGCCGATGTCGAGCACGAAGTGGCGGATGCCCGAGAGCATGTGCTGGAAAAAGGCCCAGGTGAGGCCGACGCCGACGACCACCCCGTACCAATTGTCGGCATGGTCGGCGAAGCTCTCATAAGCCTTGGCGCTGGTCGCTGCTGCCACGAGCCACCAAACCAGGGCGGCAGCGCCCACTATGGCCAGCCCCGCCCCCGTTATTCTGTGCAGGATCGAGATCAGCATGTGCGGGCCCCATTTCCAGATCGTGAGGTGGGGGGCCAATGGCCGGGACGGATTGCGGTGCATGAAGCGGCGTGCTCCCCTTGGAAGACATGCCCGAAGCGCCGCGCGGGCGCCCGGCAGGTTTCGGATGTGGAGCCGCTTTTAGGCTGCGCGCCGCAGGTTGCAAGTTCCCGCGCCGGGGGAGTGAAGGAACGCTCCCTTTCGTCAGCCAAAAGCCCCCTCTCCCAGAGGGAGAGGGTTGGGGTGAGGGGTTAGGATGTCGTCGCGGACGCACAAAGATCGTACCCCCTCACCAACTGCGCCTAGGCGGCGCGCCGCCAAGGCTCCGTATCCTCTCCCCATGGGAGAGGCGAGAGCCATGGGAGAGGGGGCTTTCCCTTGGAGGCGGAGCCGCCTAACGCGCCTGCATGGCGAACATCCTCATCACCGGCTCCAGCCGCGGCATCGGAGCCGCGATCTTCTCGGCTCTGCAAGGCCACAACCTGGTCGGGCATTCCACGGCGGGCGGTGACCAGGCGGCCGCGGCTGATTTCTCAGATCCGGACCAGGTGAACGCCCTCTGGCGGGAAGCGATGGAGCGTCTGGGCGGCCGCATCGACGTGCTGGTCAACAATGCCGGCGTGTTCGAAGCCACGCCCATCGAGCAGTCGGACGAGGACTGGCTCGCGGGATGGGAGCGCACCATGCAGGTGAACCTCACCGCGTCCGCCGCGCTGTGCCGGCTCGCGGTGCTTCATTTCCGCGAGAAGGGCGGCGGGCGGATCGTCAACGTCTCCAGCCGGGCCGCCTATCGCGGCGATTCGCCGCAGCACTGGCACTATGCCGCCTCGAAAGCCGGCATGATCGGGATGACTAAGTCGATCGCTCGAGGCTATGCTCGAGGGAACATCCTGGCCTTCGCAGTCTGCCCCGGCTTCACTATGACCGGAATGGCGGAGGACTATCTCGCCAGCCGAGGCGGCGAGAAGCTGCTTGCCGAAATCCCGCTCGGCCGAGTCGCCTCCGCCGAAGAAGTCGCCGAGACGGTGCGCTGGCTCGCAGTGGACGCGCCGGCTTCCGCCACCGGCGCGGTGATCGACGTCAACGGCGCGAGCTATGTCCGCTAGCTGGAAGGTCACCCTCCCCTGCACCAAAGCGGAAGCCGAAGCGATGCAGGGGGACATCGTCCAGTTCGCGCTGCTCGACTCGCCGCCCGTCTTGATGACCAGCGAAGCGGACTCGGCCGACGCGTGGCGGCTCGACGCCTATTTCGACTCCAAGCCCACTGCCCGCATGCTGGAGACGCTGCGCTCGCTCGTACCCAGCGCTTCGGCGGCAAAGCCTGCGGTCGAGAAGCTGCCCGAGGAGGATTGGGTGACTCTCAGCCAACAGGGGCTGGAGCCGATCCGCGCCGGCCGCTTCTTGGTTCACACGCCCGCGCACCGCGACGCTGTACCACCGGACGCGATCCCGCTGGAGATCGACGCCGGCCGAGCGTTCGGCACCGGTCAGCATGAGACCACCACCGGCTGCCTTCTGGCGCTCGACCGGCTGAAGCAGACCGGCGCGAGCTTCGGGAACATCGTGGACGTCGGCACCGGAACCGGCCTACTCGCCTTTGCCGCATCGAGGCTGTGGCCCGCAGCCAGAGTTGCCGCCTCGGACATCGACCCGGTTTCGATCGAGGTGACCGAGGAGAATGCCGGCATCAACGCGATCCCGCTCGGGCGGGCGCGCGGCCAGGTCGAACTGGCGGTGACGCCGGGACTGGAGCATGGGCGCCTGAACGCCCGAGCGCCCTACGACCTGATCGTCGCCAACATCCTGGCGGGCCCGCTCATCGAGCTTGCGCCCTCCCTTTCGAGCGCTCTGGAAGCCGGAGGAAGGCTGATCCTCGCCGGGCTGCTCGAGCACCAGGCGGACAAGGTCGCCTCCGCCTACCGCCGACAGGGAATGATGGCCAGCTTCCGCGTCGTCCGCGGCGACTGGCCGACGTTGGTGATGCGCAAGCGCAAAGCGCTCGGCTGGCGCTAGCCCGCGCTTGCGACGATCGCGTTCCAGCGCGCCTCGTCGATCACCTCCACCCCCAGCTCCGCAGCCTTTTCAAGCTTGGATCCCGCGCCCGGGCCGGCGATCAGAAGGTCCGTTTTGGCGGAGACCGAGCCCGACACCTTGGCACCGAGCGCTTCCGCCTGCGCCTTCGCCTCGTCCCGCGACAGGGTCTCCAGGCTTCCGGTGAAGACCAGGGTCTTTCCGCTGACCGGGGACTCCACGGTCTCCACTCTGAAGGGCCGCGGCGAGACTTCGCTCAGCAGATCGTCGACCACTTCCAGGTTGTGCGGTTCGGCGAAGAAATCGACCACCGCCTGAGCCACTGCGGGCCCCACGCCTTCGATACAGACGAGGTCCGCCAGCGCTTCGGGATCGGTCGCGGCTCGGACGGCCGTGTCCCGCAGCGCCTCGAGCGTTCCGAAGTGCCGCGCTAGATCGCGCCCCGTGACCCGTCCAATGTGCGGGATGCCAAGCGCGAAGATCAGCCGGTCGAGCGGCGGCTGGCGCTTGGCTTCGATCGCGGCGAGCAGGTTCTTTATCGAAACCTCGGCCCAGCCTTCCCTGCCCTTCAGCTGCTCCGCCTTGAGGCGGAAGATGTCGGCAGGCGAGTGTACGAGCCCGTCGTGGAAGAACTCCTCGATCGTCTTCTGGCCCAGCCCCTCGATGTCGAGCGCCTGGCGGGAGACGAAATGGCGCAGCCGCTCGACCCGCTGCGCCGGGCATATGAGGCCGCCCGTGCAGCGAATGTCGACCTCGCCATCCTCGGCGGAGGCGGTCGACCCGCAGGCGGGGCAGGTGTCGGGAAATGCGTATTCGGAAAGCTTCGCATGGGCCTCGGGCGGGGTGACCACTCCGACGATCTGCGGGATGACGTCGCCTGCCCTCTGAAGCATCACCCGGTCGCCGACACGCACGTCCAGCCGCTGGATCTCGTCGGCGTTGTGGAGGGTCGCGTTGGTCACCACCACGCCCCCCACCGTGACCGGCTCCAGCCGAGCGACCGGCGTCAGCTTTCCGGTGCGGCCGACCTGAATGTCGATGGACCTGAGCGTGGTCTCCGCCCGCTGCGCAGGAAACTTGTGCGCCAGCGCCCATCGCGGCGCCTTCGCCACCTGCCCAAGCCGGCGCTGCCAGTCGAGGCGGTCCACCTTGTAGACCACTCCGTCTATGTCGAACGGCAGGTCGGCGCGCCTCGCCTCTATGCGCCGGTAATGGTCCAGAAGGCCGTCCATGTCGGTGAAGCGCCGAAAGTCTGGAGAAACCTTGAAGCCCCAGCTTTCGATCGCCTTCACCACCTCGCTCTGGGTCTCGCCCGGAAGCTTCAAAGCCTCTCCCCAGCCATGGGCCAGGAAGTGCAGCGGCCGTTCGGCCGTGATCGACGCGTCCTTCTGGCGCAGCGATCCGGCGGCGGCGTTCCGCGGATTGGCGAAAATCTTGCCTCCCGCTTGCCCCTGCCGCTCGTTGAGCGCTGCGAAGTCCGCTTTGGACATGTAGACCTCGCCCCGCACCTCGAAGAGATCGGGAGCGCCTTTGGGTAGCGTTTTCGGAATGTCGCCGATGGTTCGAACATTCTCCGTGACCACTTCGCCGGTTGTTCCGTCGCCGCGCGTGGCCGCCAGCACCAGGGTTCGGTTCTCGTAGCGGAGCGAACAGGACAGCCCGTCGATCTTGGGCTCTGCGGTCAGCGCCACCTCTTCCTCCGGCGCAAGGCTCAGGAAACGCCGCACCCGCCCGATAAACTCGGCCACGTCCTGCTCCGAAAAGGCGTTTTCAAGGCTGAGCATCGGCAAAGCGTGCCGCACCTTGGAAAGGTGCGCGGCCGGCGCCGCTCCGACCTGCGCGGAGGGGCTGTCCTCGCGCACCAGATGCGGAAACCGCGCCTCCAGCTCGGCATTGTGCCGAACCAGCGCGTCATAGTCCGCGTCCGAGATCTCCGGCGCATCCTCGGTGTGATAAAGCCGGTTGTGCCGCGCAATCTCCGCCGCCAGACGCTCAAGCTCCTTCGCAGCTTCGGCTTCGGTCATACTCCCTCTCCCGCTTGGCGGAGAGGGCCGGGGAGAGGGTCTTCCTTCTCCCCGCCAAGTGCCCGAAGCAGAAGCTGGAGAACGCCGTCGATCGTGGCATCACGGCGCAATCTGGTGCCGTGGCGACTGATCGATCTTAGGACAACACCCATGCAGCCTCGATAACAAGAAGAAGACCCTCATCCCAGCCTTCTCCCGCAAGCGGGAGAAGGGGAAGCGGCAGCCACGCCCTTCTGAGCCCTCTCCCCCGTGCGGGAGAGGGTTGGGTGAGGGTTTTCTTTTTTGCTTAGGCCGCCTCCAAGAGCCGGCTCGCCTGGGCCCGCGCTTCGTCGGTGACCTCTGCCCCTGAGAGCATCCTCGCGATCTCCTCGCGGCGCCTGGTCTCGTCCAGCGCCTGGACGCTTGTGCGGGTGACGAGGCCCTCGTGGCTTTTCTGGATGAGGAGGTGCTGGTTGCCGCGCGCCGCGACTTGCGGGCTGTGGGTGACGACCAGCAATTGCGCGCCCTCCGCCAGGCGGTGCAGCCGCTCGCCCACCGCGCTCGCGACCGCTCCGCCGACTCCGCGGTCGATCTCGTCGAAGATCATGGTCGTCGCTCCGCCACGCTCGGCAAGAGCCACCTTCAGCGCGAGGATGAAGCGCGACAGTTCCCCGCCGCTCGCGATCTTCACCAGGGGAGCGAACGGAGCGCCGGGGTTGGTGGAAATCTCGAACTCGACCCGGTCACGCCCCTTCCCGCTCCATTGCGGCTCGTCCGGCCGCTGGATCGTCGTCCGGAACCTAGCCGAGTCGAGCTTCAGCGGAGCCAGCTCGCCGGCCACCGCCGAATCCAGCCGCGCCGCTGCCGCCGAGCGAAGCATGCTGAGCTCGGCCGCGTGCGCGTCATAGGCGGCGCGGCTTTCGTTCACCGCCCCCTCCAGAGACGCCAGCCCCTCGTTTCCCGCTTCGATAGCGGCAAGCTTCGCCGCCATCTCTTCGGCAAGCGCAGGAAGCGCGTCGGGCTCCACCCTGTGCTTGCGGGCGAGCGCCCGGATTTCGAACAGCCTGCTTTCCGCCTCCTCCAGCCGCGCGGGATCATAGGCCATGGCCTCGGCCGCTTCGCTCAATCGGTCCTCCGCCTCCGCAGCCTCGATCACCGCCCGGTCGATTGCGGCGAGGGCTTCGGCAAGCCTGTCATGTTCGCCGGCGATCCGGTCGAGGCGGCGGCCGGCCTGCCGGAGCAGCGAGAGCGCCCCTTCCGAGCCTTCGAGATGCTGCGCGGCCGTTGCTATGTCCTCGGCAAGCCGGGCGCCCTTCTGCATATTGGAGCGAAGGCTCGCGAGCTCTTCCTCCTCGCCCAGGCGCGGCTCGATCGCGGCAAGCTCCGAGACGGCGTGCTCCAGATACTCCCGGTCGCGAGCGGCGATCTCCAGCTCCTCTCGCGCGGAGGCGAGAGCCGCTTCCGCCTCGCGCCACGCCTCCCACGCGCGCTCCGCCGGGCCGGTGTCGATATTGCCGTAGCTGTCGAGCAGGGCTCGGTGCCCGCGCGGGTTGAGAAGCCCCCGATCGTCGTGCTGGCCGTGGATCTCCACCAGCATCGAGCCAAGGTCTCGCAGCAGCCCGACCGAGGCCGACTGGTCGTTGACGAGGGCTCGGCTGCCGCCGTCGGACTTGAGGATCCGCCGAATGACGAGCGGCTCTCCAGGCTCTGCCCCCAGGCCATGGTCGGTGAGCAAGGCCCTGGCGACGTGGGTCATCGGAAGGTCGAAGGTTACCGAGACTACGGCCTGAGGCTGGCCGTTGCGCACCAGCCCGCTATCCGCCCGCGCCCCAAGCGCGAGGCCCAGAGCATCGAGCAGGATCGACTTGCCGGCACCGGTCTCGCCCGTAAGCACACCCAGGCCGGGGCCGAACTCCAGGTCCAGGGTCTCGATCAGGACGACGTCGCGGATCGAGAGGCTCGTCAGCATGAGGTTGCGCCAAAAGCGTCCCAACGGCGGAGGGGCGCCCGAAGGCCGGGGTCTCGGCGGGCAGGGCCGTAATCTTCCGTCACGAGATCCCGGCCTTCGCCGGGATGACGGGCGGCATATCTACGCGGCCGGAGCGTGTCTTTGCACCAGCGCATAAGCCCGCTGGTACCATTTGGAGCCTGGATAGTTGGCTCCCAGCACTGCTGCCGTCTTGCGGGCCTCGGTGGGAACGCCAAGAGCCAGGTAGGACTCGGTGAGGCGCATCAGCGCTTCGGGAGCGTGGGAAGTCGTCTGATACTCGTCCACCACCGTCCGGAAGCGCGTGACCGAAGCCAGCCACTGGCCGCGCCTCTGGTAGAAACGGCCGACCTCCATCTCCTTGCCCGCCAGGTGGTCTCGAACGAGGTCGACCTTGAGGCGCGCGTCGGCGGCGTAGCGGGTTCCGGGATAGCGGCGAACGACTTCGTTCAACGCATCGAGGGCGCCGCGAGTGGCGGTCTGATCGCGCTCGACGTCGCCGATCTGCTCGTACTGGTTCAGCGCGATCAGATAGTAGGCGTAAGGCGCGTCCTTGTTGCCGGGGTGAATTGCAAGGAAACGTCGCGCCGAATCGATGGACTTTTGATGTTCCTCGGCCGCGTACCAGCTGAACGCGCTCATCAGCTGGGCGCGGCGGGCCCAGACCGAATAAGGATGCTGGCGCTCAACCTCGTCGAACAGCAACGCGGCGCCTTGGTAGTTGCCGCGGTCGAGCAGCCTCTTGGCGGCCGTATAAAGCGTGTTGACGTCCCGGGCCACGTACTGCGTATCGCCTGCGCCGCCGCCGCTACCGCCGCCCCCGAACAGAGAGCTGGTGCCGCAGCCGGCAAGAGGCGCAGTGGCTGCAAGGAGGGCGAGCGCGGCAAGCGGGCGGGAGTATTTCAATGGCATGGGCGGCTTCTTAGCTGAGGCTTGGGCACAGGCCAAGCGGGACATGGCCGTTCAACGGTATCAGGCCTGAATGGCGCTTTAATGGGAGGCTCTTGCAAGCGGCATCAGGGCGGCGGCGATCCATCGTTCCTCGCTTCGGAGCATTCCCCAGGTGCGGGCGGCTGCGCGGCTGTCCATCACCTGGATACCGAGGCCCCGCTGCTCCAGTGCCCGGACCAGGGGGCGAGGCGGGAAGACCATCGCGGCACCGGTTCCGAGCAGCAGGAACTCCGGCTCCGGCTCCAGGCTGAGCACCGGCTCCAGATCCCCGATCGTCAATTCGGCCAGTCCGGGCGCGCTCCATTCCTCCGCGCGCCTGGGGGTAAGGAGGAGCCCCTCGTAGACACCCCCGTCCACGGAGAATCCCTGCTGCGTAAACCCCTGAACCACCGGCCCGGAGGCTTTCGGGTCGCGGTCGAAGCGCGAGACCATCT
Organism: Allosphingosinicella sp.; assembly: GCA_035936615.1. Classification (GTDB taxonomy): domain Bacteria; phylum Pseudomonadota; class Alphaproteobacteria; order Sphingomonadales; family Sphingomonadaceae; genus Allosphingosinicella. The sequence continues at coordinate 10,200 of DASYWC010000026.1, forward strand.
AGGTCCCGAAACCCTCGTTGCGCCGGGCAGCGCCTTCGCCCTTGATCCCTTCCTTGGGAAGGAAGCTGTCCGACTCCACCCTCAGCCAGATCAGCCACGGCGCCGCCACGTAGATGGTGGAATAGGTGCCGACGATCACGCTGATCAGCAGGGCGACCGTGAAGCTGTGGATGACCTCCGGCCCCAGGATCATCAGCGATCCCAGCGCGAGCAGCATCGAAAGGTTTGTCGCGACCGTTCGGGACAGGGTTTCGTTCATCGACAGGTTAAGCAGCGAAGTGATGTCCATCTTGCGATACTTGCGCAGATTCTCGCGAATCCGATCGTAGATGACGATCGTGTCGTTGAGCGAATAGCCGATCAGGGTCAGCAGCGCCGCGACCACGTTCAAGTCGAACTCGAGCTGGGTCAGTGCGAAGATTCCCAGCGTGATGGTGACGTCGTGGAACAGCGAGAACAGGGCCCCGACGCCGAACTGCCATTCGAAGCGTATCCAGATGTAGATCGCGATTCCGAGCATGGCGAGCGCCAGCGCCAGAGCCCCCGCCTCCACAAGCTCGCCCGATACCTTGCCCGACACAGTCTCGACGGCATCGATCCGGGCGTCGGGATATTGCTGGACGAGGGCGGCTCGGACTTTGGATGCAGCTGCGTTCGCGCCCTCCTCGCCGCCTGGCGGCAGCGGCAGTCGAATGGAAACTTCCCGGGGGCTTCCGAATTCCTGGATGCTGGGATCGCCGAGGCCGATTGCGCCGAGCCGCTCGCGCAAGTCGTCGAGCGAGGGTGTCTGGCTGAACGAGACGCGGATCAGCTGTCCGCCGGCAAAGTCCACTCCGAAGTTCAGGCCCTTGATCGCCAGCAGCGCGATAGAGGCGGCCATCAGCAGGCCGGAGATCGTGATGGCCACGCCCCGCCACCGCAGGAAATCGATGTTGGTGTTCGGGGGTACGAGTTTCAGAAGGCGCATGGAGCTGTTCCTAGATCCGCAATGCGGTCGGGCGCTTGCGCAGCCAGATCGACACGAACATGCGGGTGACGGTGACGGCGGTGAACACGGATGTGACGATTCCGATCATCATCACCACCGCGAACCCGCGTACCGGGCCCGACCCGAAGTAGAAGAGCAGCATGCCGGCGATGACGTTGGTGACGTTCGCGTCGAAAATGGCGGTCTGCGCCTCTGCATAGCCGTGGCGGATGGCCTCGATTATGGTCCGTCCGCGCGCATGTTCCTCCCGGATGCGCTCGTTGATGATGACGTTCGCGTCGACCGCGGCGCCGATCGTCAGAACGAAGCCGGCGATTCCCGGCAGAGTGAGAGTTGCGTTGAAGATCGCCATCACGCCGAGGATGATGACGACGTTCAGGATCAGCGCGATGTCCGCGTACACGCCGAACCGGCCGTAGGTGAGGATCATGAAGACCAGGATCAGCACCGTTCCGATGATGCCCGCCAGGACTCCCTTGTCGATGGACTCCTTGCCGAGATCCGGCCCGACGGTTCGTTCCTCCACCACCTTCAACTCGACCGGCAACTTGCCCGATCTAAGCTGGATCGCGAGGTCGTTCGCCGTCTGGACCGTGAAACTGCCGGAAATCTGTGCCTGCCCGCCCAGGATCGGCTCGTTGATGTTCGGCGCGGAGAGCACGACCTCGTCGAGAATGATTGCGAAGGGCTTCCCGACATTGTCCTGAGTGACCTTCGCGAACCGACGCGCGCCGGCGCCGTCGAAGCGGATGGTGACCACCGGCTGGTTGTTCTGGTCGAAGCTCTGGTTGGCGTCGATCAACTGGTCGCCGCTGACCATGGTACGCCGCTGAACGGCGATCAGGCCGCCGTCCGCCATCGGCAGGACCTGGCTGCCCGGAGGCGCCCGGCGCTGAGCCACCTGATTGGGGTCGGCGTTTAGGTCGACCAGCTTGAAGTCGAGCTTGGCGGTCTTGCCGAGCAGCGCCTTCAGGCCTTCGGGATCATCCAGGCCGGGGACCTGCACCAGGATTCGGTCGCCGCCCTGGCGCACGACCGTCACTTCGCGCGTGCCTTCCGGATCGACGCGATTGTAGACGACTTCCCGCGCCGTCTTCATCGCGCTGTCGAGGGCGTTGGCGAGGCCGGCCTTCGTCGGCTTCACCACCACGCGGTTCATGTCCATGACGTTGACGTCCCAGTCGCGCTGGCCGGTAAGGCCCGCGGGCTGAGTCAGCGATCGAGTGAGCTCGACCGCCGCGTCCACCTGGCTCGGGTCCCGCACCATGAAGCTCAACTGCCCCCCGGAGGTGGAGATCTCGCCGATCTCGATGCGGGGATTGGCTCGCCGCATTTCGGTGCGGATGCTTTCCTCCATCACCTCCAGCCGCTGCGCGGCGACGCCGCTCGTGTCGGCTTCGAGGAGCAAATGGCTTCCGCCGGCGAGGTCGAGACCGAGGTTGATCTGCGCGCTCGGAACGAAGCCGGGCAGCTTGGCCACTTTCGATTCAGGGAAGAAGCTGGGGATCGCGAAGGCGATGCCGACGATCAGCAGCAGGGATACGAACCAGACCTTCCAGCGCGGGAAATCGAGCATGTTAGTCGTTCGCAGGCTTGGCGCCGTGAGCGCGCACGTCGCTCAGCATTCCCTTGACCACCCTAATGCGGGTGCCCTGGGCGATCTCCAGCTCGACCTCGTTCTCGTCCACCTTCACCACCTTGCCGATCACTCCGCCTCCGGTGACCGCGACATCGTTCTTCTTGACCGCTGCGATCATGTCCCGGTGCTGCTTCAGGCGGCGCTGCTGGGGACGGATCAGGAGGAAGTAGAAGATGATGAAGATCAGGACCAGCGGAGCGACGGACACGAAGAAGGCTGCGGCTCCGGTCGGTGCTGCACCGGCAGA
>DASYWC010000027.1:0-13336 GCA_035936615.1 Allosphingosinicella sp.
CATTCTTGAGGCAAATGGCGCCACAAGGCATTGCGTATCGCGCCCGTTTGCGCTCTACCCTAGGTTAAATTCACAGGAGGGCCAAATGGCAACGAACAACAAGGGTGGCAACAACGCACTGGCGCGTCCGATGAAGCCTTCGCCGGAACTGGCCGAAGTGACGGGATCGGGCAACATCGCGCGCAGCGAAGTGGTCAGCAAGATGTGGGATTACATCAAGAAAAACAATCTGCAGAACCCGCAGAACAAGCGCGAGATCATCGCCGACGAGAAGCTGAAGCCGATCTTCGGCGGCAAGGACAAGGTCAGCATGTTCGAGATGAACAAGCACCTGTCGAACCACCTCAGCAACCCCTGAGTCGGATCGCTCCATCGAGAAGAGGGCCCGAGGCACTGCCTCCGGGCCTTTTTCTTGTGCCCCGCCCTAGCGGCAGCCGCGCCAGCCCATGGCGCCGCGCTCGGCCTGGTCGAAGTGGAGGTGGTCTCGGTGCGCCTCGTTATAGTCGGGCGAGAGCACGGTCGCGAAAAGATCGCACGCACCGCTCCGCACCTCTTTGAGAAAGGCGGCCTTGGGGCCCTCCGCGCTCCAGTCCCCCACGACGGAGATGCGGGTGTCGTCCTCCAGTCGGAAGCCGGCGATGTCGACCGCATTGGCGGTGCTGTGCTCGCTCCACGCGCCTTCCGACCGGCCGTAGATCCGGCGGCAGCTGTAGCTTCCGAAATGCTCGATCGCCGCCACTCGCTTTCCGAAATGCTCGAGCGCGGCGGGCTGGAGGACATGCCAATTCCATAAGGCGAGTCCGGCGGCCACCGGGCAGCTCGTTCCGAGGTCGGCTGGCCGCACAGCAAGGTTGAGCGATCCTCCGGGCGCCAAGCGAACCGCGTTGTCATAGCCGCACTGGCCGTTGCGCAGAGGCGGCAGGGCCTGGAACTCGACTCCCGCGCGCGCGAGCAGAGCCCGGCATTGCTCCGGATCGTCGCGCAGGCTGGTGAGCTTTCGGCCGGTAAAGGCGCCGACCGGTTGCGTGAGGTCGAGCGAGGTCCACGGCATGTCCTGCGGGTGATTGCGCGCATAGCCGTAGAGCAGCATTGCCCCGAAGCCGGCGGCGGCCAGAAGCACAAGCAGTTTGAGAAGCCGGAGCAAGCGCATGAAGGCCGGACGCACGGTAGGGGCGTGCGGTTGCGGCGGGGGGGAGTGCCGCCGCGCTCCCTCTCCCAGAGGGAGAGGATGAACAGGCCCGCCACGCCCCCGGCATGGCTGCGGATGTCCGGGGGCCATCCGCACCTGTTCATGGTGAGGGGTTACGATGGTGGACGCTAGGCTTCGGACACCCGAGCCCCTCACCCAGCTTCGCCTAAGCTCGTTCCTCGCTAAGGCTGCGCAACCCTCTCCCTATGGGAGAGGGGAAGAGGGGGGAGTGGAGAGTGGAAGCTAAGAGCGGCGGGCGGTCTCGAAGGGTTCGGCGGTGACCGGGTACCCTATGCCTTCGGGGATGCAGACCCATTTGCGGCCCCCGCGCTCTTCCACCCACGGGGTGATCTTTTGCACCGGGTGGAGTTCGGCGTCGGCTCGGGCTTCCTCGATCGAGGCGAAGCGGGCGAGCCGTTCCAGGTTGCGGCGGGTCGGGAAGATGGCGTGCGCCCGGCCGGCCTCCAGATCTTCCAGCACGGTTTGGGCGCTGGCCCAGAAGGTGGACACCGCCTCGCTTCGATCGGCCGAGGCCCGCTGGCCGCCAGCGGGCGCTTCGGCGAGATAGAAGAGCGTGTCGAAGCGGCGGGTCTCGCGGAAATTGGGGCACCAGCGGGCGAAGGGGGTGAGCGAGTCCAGATCGAGGGTGAGGCCCTGTTCCAGGAGCAGTTCGCCGAACAGCCGCCCGTCCCTAAGGCCGGACCGGATGGCCTTGACGCTTTCCTGCTCCGGCTGCCGGAGGAGGGCCGGGGCGATTCCGGTCTCCTCGATCGTCTCCCGAACCGCCGCTACCCGGGCGGCGGCGTCGGGGCGGGGAAAGGAGGCTGCCAAGGCGTGGTCCTGCGGATCGATCCGCCCGCCGGGGAAGACCAGCGCTCCGGCGGCGAAGGCCATGTCCTGCGATCGCTCCATCATCAGGATCTCCGGAGCGGCTCCGCTGCCTGGCCTCATCAGGATCAGAGTGGCGGCTGGGATCGGCTCGGGCAGGTCGGACATGAGATCTCTAAACGCCCGGCGAGGCCATGTTTGCAAGTGCCGGCTCAGCGTGGCAGCACGGCTGCGTGCCGATCGCGGAGATATTGGCCCTGGCGGCCAGCGTCAGCCTGCTTGCCGGCTGGAGGCTGTACTTGTGCGTGTTCGCGACGGGGCTTGCGATGCGCAGCGGCTGGATCGAGCTCCCCACGCACCTGGACGCGCTCGCAGCGCTCGCCAATCCATGGGTGCTTGGAGCTGCGTTCCTGGGGCTCGTCGCGGAGTTCTTCGCCGACAAGGTCGCTTGGGTGGACAGCGCCTGGGACGCGGTTCACTCCGTTGTGAGGCCGCTGGGCGGAGCGCTTCTGTCGCTGGCGATCCTGGATGCGCACGACCCCACCTGGCAGGTCCTGGCCTTCCTGCTCGGAGGCGGGGGAGCGCTGCTCAGCCACGGAGCCAAGGCGAGCGCTCGGGCGGTGGTCAATGCAAGCCCGGAGCCGGTGAGCAACGTGGTGGTGTCGAGCGGCGAAGACGTGATGACGGGCGGCTTGCTTGCGCTCGCGCTCGCGAGCCCGGCTCTTGCCGGGGTGGTGGCGCTGCTCGCGCTCGGCTTCGCCGTCCTGCTGCTGGTCTATGCGCGCCGGGCGCTACGGGCGATGCTAGGCTGGCGGGATCGCATTTTTCCGGTGGAGCCCCGCTGAAGGGCTGGTGGAGCCGAGGGGAATCGAACCCCTGACCTCTGCAGTGCGATTGCAGCGCTCTCCCATCTGAGCTACGGCCCCGCGCCCCGAGGGCGGAAGGCGCTCCCAATAGCGAGCGGCCCCTCGCGATGCAATGCGGCAGTTGGCCGCTCGTCCTTGCGTCGTGAGAGCGAGTTCGTTTCGCCTTCGCGCCGCAACGTGCTGGCTTTGGCTCCGGAACGAGCGCTCTCCAAGCTTCGTTTCAATAAAGAGCGCAGCCATGCGGCTCCCTCCGTGCGGCTGCGAACCTCGCAGCAAAGCAAAGGAGAGTTTTCATGGACAATCGATATGGCAACCGCGACGAGCGATGGCGCGACCGCGATCGGGACAGCCGCTACCAGGAGCGCGGCAGCTACGACCGCGACTCGGGGCGCAGGCAGTACGGCGGCAATGACGACCGAGGCTTCATGGAACGGGCCGGCGACGAGGTGAGGTCCTGGTTCGGAGACGACGAGGCGGAGCGCCGCCGCGAGGAGGACGACCGCCGCTGGGAACGCGAACGCGGGATGACCGGCCGGCGCGACAACCAGTCGGGCCGCGACCGCGACTCTTCCGCCGGCTACAGGGGCACGTCGGGCGGCTGGGGCAACCAGTCCGGCGAGAGCTGGAACCGCGAGCGTCCCGGAGCGCCGGGAAGCTACGGGGCCTATGGCGCCGAGCGCGAAAGCTCCGGCCGCGACAGGCGTGAGGAACGGTCCGGCAACGAACGAGGTTATGAAGAGCGCAGCGGCGCGGGCGGCGGCGGTGCCGACACCTGGGGCGGCTCCGGTTTCGGCGGGCTCGACGACAACGGCCGGAGGTTCGACCGGGTCGATGCCGGACATGTCGGAGCGCAAGGAGCGCATCCGATGTCGGCTCCCGTCGGCGGCGGCTATGGCGGCGGCGCCGGGATCAGCGCTTCGGGCGGCTATTCGAGCTCCGCGGCCCGCTATGCCGCGGCTGAGCGCCAGGGCGGAACCGCCGGAAGCATCGGCGGCGGCGGCCTTCACGACCCGCATTATTCCGAATGGCGCAACCGCCAGATCGAGTCGATCGATCGAGATTATGACGAGTATCGCCGGGAGCACCAGTCGAGGTTCGAGCAGGACTTCACCAACTGGCGAACCAAGCGCGGCGAGCAGCGCCAGTCGATGCGCCGGGTCACCGAGCATATGGAAGTGTTCGGCTCCGACGGCGAGAAGATCGGAACGGTCGAGGCGGTGCACGGGGACCGGATCATGCTCGCCAAGAACGACGAGAATGCCGGCGGCCACCAGCATTCCATCCCCTGCTCCTGGATCGAGAAGGTCGACGAGAAGGTGACGGTCAACAAGAGCCGCGAAGAAGCGATGCGCGAGTGGCGCGACGAGGAACGCAGCCGAGCCCTGTTCGAGCGCGAAGGTCAGGGGAGCAGTGGCCCCCACGTCCTGAACCGGAGCTTCTCCGGAACCTACTAAGCCCCGTTTGAGACAGGGGCAGACGCTTCCTCCTGGACCCGGCGTTCGCGCCGGGTCTTTTTTTGTGGGGTCGCTCTGCTAGGACCGACGGGCAATGAAGGAGAGCTAAGATGGCCGGGAACAGAGAGTGGATCCTGAAGTCGCGGCCGCAGGGCATGCCGGACATGTCCGATTTCGAGCTTCGCGACCGAGGCAAGGATGAACTCGGCGAAGGAATGGTCCGGGTCCGCAACTCATGGCTCTCGGTAGACCCGTATATGCGCGGGCGGATGAACGACGTGAAGAGCTACGTGCCGCCGTTCCAGGTCGGAGAGCCGCTCGAGGGCGGAGCAGTCGGAAAGGTGGTAGAGAGCCGCTCGCCGCACTTCAGCGAGGGCGACACGGTGTTCCACATGTACGGCTGGCGCGAGGAAGCAGTGGCTCCCGCGGAGAAGTTCAACAAGGTGCCCGCGCTCGGAGTGCCGGACCAGCAGTGGCTGGGGAATCTGGGGCTGACCGGGGCAACCGCCTATTTCGGCCTGCTCCGGGTGGCGCAGGCGAGGGAGGGCGACATCGTCTTCGTCTCCGCGGCTGCTGGCGCCGTCGGCTCCGCCGTCGTGCAGATCGCAAAGGCCAAGGGGATGACCGTGATCGGATCGGCCGGAGGCGCGGAGAAATGCGCCTGGGTTCGCGAACTCCGGGCAGATGCTGCGGTGGACTACAAGGCGGGGCCGGTGGCGAAGGGCCTGATGGAGGCGGCGCAAGCCATTGGTGCTGGGGGCATCGACGTCTATTTCGACAGTGTCGGAGGCGAGCATCTCGATGCTGCCTTCGCGGCCGCGCGCAACAATGCGCGCTTCGCCATCTGCGGGATGATCGACGCCTATAATGGAGGCGAGCCGCAGACCTTCCGCTACATCATGCGGATGATCGCCGCCCGCATTACGATGAAGGGCTTCATCTACACGGACTATCTGCCGGAGATGGGCGACTTCTACCGCGACATGGGCGGCTGGGTGGCGAGCGGGCAGGTCAAGTCCCGCGAGACGGTGCGGCAAGGCATCGAGGCGACCCCGCAGGCGTTCCTGGACCTGTTTACCGGCGGCAATATCGGAAAGATGCTGGTTCGGCTCTAGGCGCTCAAGGCTCGCGGTCCCACGGCCTCGATACGCCCGGGTGGCGGTTCACCACCTCTGCCCTCCATTTCGCCAGCTCATACAATTGCCAGACCGAGAACAGGCACGCGGCGACCAGGAACAGCAGATAGAGGCGCTTTTTGGTGCGGCGGCGCATCGCGCAGGCTTCCACCCAAAGCGGCCCCGGTTGCAACCCGCATCTGTGGCCGTTGGGACTCACCTTCCAGAAATCGGGCGAGCCGCTGGAATCGCCGCTGGCAGGAGGCGCGTTTCGGATTCACAAGACGAGGGGGGGCAGACTCTGGAGGTGTCGGGATGGACATCGACGACGTACTTGGTTCCTTCGAACTCCCTTCCGATCGGCCGCCCTGGGAAGCGGCTCTGCTCGCGAAGCTTTCGGATCCCGAACCGATGAGCAGTGACTTCCAGGAACAATCACGGCAGGTCGAGCCGCAGCCGATTCGAACCCGCGTCATCCTCCCTTTCACAAGGCCAGCCGCAGCATGATCTACGCCCTTCCGATCTCGATCCTGGCGATGCTGGGCTACATGTTCTGGAGCACCGCCTTCAACATGCGGGACGACGTGGGCCCGGAGGAATAGCCGCTAGCGCTCTTCGGCGCCTTCAGGCTCCGGCTCCTCGTCCGGCCAGACCCGGGCGATCGACTCCACTTCCTCCTCGTCGCTTGCGCTTTTCTCCTCCCTTTCGCCGGCCACGTGGTCGGCCGCCCAGGCTCCGCGTTTGCCCATGGGTTCCGGCCGGCCGACGGTGGTGTCCTTCTCGGTCTGGTGCTCCAGCTCCCTGTTCAGCTCGGCTCCGAAGACGAACACATAGGAGGTGAGGTACATCCAGGTGAGGAGGGCGATTATCGCTCCGAGCGAGCCGTAGGTGGCGTTGTAGTCGGTCACCTCGGTCACGTAGAAGCCGAAGGCCAGCGTGAAGAGCACCCAGCTGATCGCCGTGAACAGCGAGCCCGGAGTCAGCCACTTCCACTGCGCATGGTCACGGGAGGGCGCAAAGCGGTAGAGCGTGGCTGCGACCGCGGCCGCTGCAAGCGTCAGGACAAGGTAGGCGGCCCCTTTGCCGAACGCCACCGCGAGGGACGATGCGTTCGGCATCAGCTTCCCGAGGGCGGCCACCGCAGTGGTTGCTGCAAGGGCCGCCAGAGCAAGCAACACCGCGATCACGGCGATGGTGACCGCTACGGTGTAGAAGCGAAGCAGGCTTCGTTTTTCCTGTTCCTCGTAGGCGACATTGAGGGCGGTGATCACCGCGCCCGCCCCGTTCGCCCCTCCGTAGAGTGCGACCAGGCCCGCCGCGAGCAGGCCCCAGCCTTTCTTCTCCTCCGAGGTGCGGACCACGTCCATCAGTTGCTGCCCGATGAAGACCGCAACGTCGTCGGGGAGGATGTCGGTGAGAGCCTGCATGTTGCTGATGACGGTCGAAGGCTCGGCGAACAGCCCGTAGAGGAGGACTATTGCGCCGAGCATCGGCACCAGAGCGAGGAAGCCGTAGAAAGCGACACCGGCGGCGACGAGTCCGAGATTGTCGGTCCAGCTCTCGTTCCAGGTCCGCCGGAGCACATCCTTCCAGCCCGCGGGTGGGATGGCCGCAGGTGACTCGGCGTGGGTTCCCCTGTCCTCGTGCATCTGCGGTTCCATCGGCCCATCCTGTCGCTGGCAAAAAGCGGCGTGCGAGGGATCGTTCCGGGTGAGAGAGGGTGCGGTAGCGCGCTCAGGCGAGCGCTTCGGCTCGCTGGCCGATCAGTGCCAGGTCCTCGACGAAGCGGGCATATTCTTCTTCGCGATTGTCGCGCACGCGCAGAAGGAAGCTCGGGTGGACGGTGACCCAGCCCTCGCCGCCGTCGTAGATGGCGTGGGGCTTGCCCCGCATGGCGGAGATGGTGACCACCTTGCCGAACAGGGATCGGGCGGCGGTGGCGCCCAGGGCGACGGTGATCGGGGGACGGACGATGGTCCGCTCCTGCTCGAGCCACCAGCGGCAGGCGGCGATCTCCGGAGCTTCGGGCTTCTGGTGGATCCGCCTCTTGCCGCGGCGCTCGAACTTGAAATGCTTGACCGCATTGGTGACGTAGGTGGCGGAGCGGTCGACCCCCGCATCTCCGAGGGCTCGGTCGAGAAGCTGCCCGGCCGGGCCGACGAACGGCTTTCCGGCAAGGTCCTCCTGGTCGCCCGGCTGTTCGCCGACGAACATGATCCTGGCGTCCACCGGACCTTCGCCGAAACAGTCTGGGTGCCGCATTTGTAGAGGTGGCAGCGGGTGCAGCCCTTCGCCTCCTGGCGGAGCGCCTCCCATGCCGCGAGGGCATTGTCTCCTATGGCTCCCCTGGACTTCTCCACCATCTCCGACTCGCGCGCCTGGGCTCCTGAGATGAGCTCACCCACCAACGCGGTCTCCGGCATGTTTTTCCAATATTTCTTCGGCATTTCCCTGGTCATGGCTTTGACCTTCACCCGCGCCGGATTGAAGATGGACGCGTAATAGGCCTTCCAGGTCTCCTCGACCGGATCGCCGTCCGGAGCGTCCGAGCGGGTGGCGCCGGGGGATTCGCTCAAAGTCTCTCCGTCCCAGTGGATTGAGATTTCGGGGGTCAGGATAGACCAGGCCATGTTGGCGAAGCGGCGGACGAAGAAACCGACGTTGCTCCGGACGATGTGATGGTCGGGCTCGAACCAGGCGACGAAGCGGGTGCCCTCGCCGCTCGGAACTTCCCTGAAGCGCACGAAGGCGTGCATCTTGTGCATGTCGCGCCGAACGTCCTTTGCCATTCTGTGGAGCCGCTGGACGAGCGGATCCGCGCTGTCCTCAATGGCCCTCGGCTGATCGCGGAGGCGCAGAAGCAGGGCGTAGAGCAGCGAGAAGCGCTCGGGATCGGAATGGCAGATCGCGGACCGGGCAAGATCGAGGAAAGGCCGCGGGACTGAAAAGGCGGCGCCCGTCGCGGCTGCGGGCGCGGGGCCGCCGGCGAACAGGTCTTGCGGAGCCTCGCCGATCTGCCAGCTCACCTCGGACGGCGGCACATTCGCAATGGCGAGAGAACGGGCGGCGTCCCGCCACCCGTCGAAATCCTCCTCATGGGCAAGGGTGACCAGGCGCATCGGCGGTTAAGCGGCGAACAGCTCCAGCTGTTCCCTCTTCGGCGCCACGCGCTGCTTCAGGTCGGCTCGGTCGGTGAGGAGGGTCGGGCGCCAGCCGTCGGCGCAGATGAAGGGACGCACCTTGGCCACCGAGACCGTCAGCCTGCCGACATCGTCGAGACTGAGCCTGCGCCAGCGGCGGGAGCGGACGATCGAGTCGACCGCCTTCACTCCGAGGCCCGGCACGCGGAGCAGCATTTCGCGTGGGGCCTGGTTGACGTCGACAGGGAAGTGCTCTCGGAATTTCAGGGCCCAGGCGAGCTTCGGGTGAATGTCGAGCGGGAGCATCCCCGCCTCGTCCGTCGCCTGCGCCACTTCGAGGGCCTTGAAGCCGTAGAAGCGCATCAGCCAGTCCGACTGGTAGAGGCGGTGCTCCCGCATCAGCGGCGGGCGCTGGAGCGGCAGGATGGCGCTTGCGTGCGGGATCGGGCTGAAGGCGGAATAATAGACCCGCCGGAGCGAGAGCCGGTCGTAGAGGCCGCTGGCGCGGACGACGATGTCGCTGTCGCTCGCGCTGTCGGCTCCGACGATCATTTGGGTGGACTGGCCTGCAGGAGCGAAATTCGGAGCCGACTTGAAGCGCCGCCGGGAATCACGGCCTTCGTCGATCGCAGCCTTCATGCCCTTCATCGCGTGCTCGATCCGCACTCCGTCCTTTTCGGGCGCCAGCCGCTTCAAACCGCTCGCGGTCGGAAGCTCGACATTGATCGACACCCGGTCGGCGTGGAGCCCCGCCTTGTGGACCAGCTCCGGATCAGCGTCGGGAATGGTCTTGAGGTGGATATAGCCTCGAAAGGCGTGGTCCTCCCGAAGCGACCGCGCGACCTCGACCATCTGCTCCATCGTGTAATTGGAGGAATGGATGATCCCGGAGGAGAGGAACAGGCCCTCGATATAATTGCGCTTGTAGAAGGAGAGGGTGAGCTGGACCACCTCGTCGGCGGTGAAGCGCGCCCGGCGGACGTTGGAGCTCTTGCGGTTGATGCAGTAGTGGCAGTCGAAGATGCAGCTGTTGGTGAGCAGGATCTTCAGCAAGGAGATGCAGCGGCCGTCCGGAGCGTAGGCATGGCAGATGCCCATGCCTTCGGTCGAGCCGATGCCCTTGCCGCCGACGCTGTTCCTCCTGGCGGTGCCGGAAGAGGCGCAACTCGCATCGTATTTCGCTGCGTCGGCGAGGATCTCGAGCTTCTGCCTGGTGTCCATCCGAGCCATGAGTTCTACATATGTTCCTACCGCCACCATGTCCAGAACGACAAGGTGCAGCTTGCTTCCGGCCGCAGGGGCGATAGGCTGACTCACCAGATTTCCGGAGAGAGACCCGACGATGCGCAAATCAATGCTTCTCGCAGCCGCCTTGCTGGTCGCTGCCCCGGCCGCCGCGGCTCCGGCCGACGAGTTCGCGAGGCTTCTTCGGGACCATTACGCCTGGCTTTTGAAGGAGAACCCGATCCGGGCGACATCGCTTGGGATTCGCGACTACGACAACAGCATCGGCGAGTTCGGCGAGGCGGCGCGGCTTCGAAGACTGAAGGAAGCTCAGGGGTTCCTCGCCCGCCTCAACGCAATTCCCGAAGCCCAGCTGAGCCCCGCCGACCGAACCAACCGCGCCATCCTGAAGCGGGTGCTGGAGGAACGGATCGAGAGCCAGCGCTACGGGCAGCGCAAGATGCTGTTCACCAGCTATTACGGCTGGCACCAGGGCTTTGCCGGGATGGCGGGCAACCTGCCTCTGCGAACCAAGGCAGACTATGAAAGCTATCTCACCCGGCTCGCCCTCTATCCGCAGATGAACGACGCCAATCTCAAGACGACGGCGGAAGCGGTGCAGGAGGGCTACGTCCTCCCCTGCTCCATCCTCGACGGCTATGAGAAGACGATCAGCGGGGTCATCACTCCGGACGTCACCAAGTCCCGCTTCTACGAGCCGTTCACGAGGGAACGGCCAGCGACGATCAGCGCCTCGGAGTGGACCGCGATGCAGGCGCGCGCCCGGACGGTGATCACCGAGGTGGTCAACCCGGCTTATGCCAAGCACGGCGATTTCTACCGGACGCGCTACGCGCCCAAATGCGCCAAGTCCGACAGCATCTCGGCGCAGAAGGGCGGGCGCGAATATTACGCGTTCCGGGTCCGGCAGGAGACGACGACGAACCTGACGCCGGACCAGATCCACGACATCGGCCTTGCGGAGGCGGCCCGGATCCGAAGCGAAATGGAGCAGGTCGCGAAGGAGGCTGGCTTCCCAAGCCGCGAAGCCTTCATCCAGGACCTTCGAACCAATCCCAAATATTTCGCGGCCAGCCCCGAGGAGCTGATGGAGGCGACCGCGCGAGTCACCAAGGAAATCGACGGGAAGATGCCGGCCTATTTCGGCACATTGCCGCGCCTCCCTTACGGGCTCCGGGAAATACCCGCGGAGATCGCGGAGGGCACGACCACCGCCTATTACAATTCGGGCTCCCCGGAGAGCGGCATTGCCGGCACTTATTACGTCAACACGTCGAAGCTCAACCAGCGACCGCTGTGGGAGGTGCCGGCGCTCAGTCTCCACGAGGCGGTTCCGGGCCATCACCACCAGATCGCGCTTCAGCAGGAGATCGAGCTGGCGCCTTTCCGCCGCAACTTCACGGGCTTCACCGCCTTCACCGAAGGCTGGGGGCTGTACGCCGAGAGCCTTGGGCGTGAAATGGGGCTATACGACACGCCCGCGAAGAAGATGGGGCAGCTGAGCTACCAGATGTGGCGGGCCGCCCGGCTGGTGGTGGATACCGGAATCCATTCCAAGGGATGGGACAAGGCGAGGGCGATTGCCTTCATGAAGGAGAATACGGCGCTCACCGACGCCAACATCAACGCGGAGGTGAACCGCTACATCAGCTGGCCCGCCCAGGCCTTGGGCTACATGCTCGGGAACATCAGGATCCGCGAGCTTCGGGCCAAGGCGGAAGCGCAGCTTGGGGGCAAGTTCGACCTGCGCCGTTTCCACGACGCGGTGTTGCTTCAGGGGTCCGTCCCGCTCGACGTTCTGGAAACCCAGGTCAACGCCTGGATCGCTTCCGAAAAGGCGCGGGCCTAGCGGCGCGGCTGGGGGTTCGTCCGGCGGTCCTCGCGGTACTGCCGCATCATCTCTTCCCAGCATCCGGTGAAACCGGCGGGGCCGACGGCCGAGCAGCTTCCGATTCCGGTCTCGCCTTGCTCCTCGATCGACTCGGCGCGCGCTGCCCAGCTTTCGCCGTCGCGCAGCCGCTGGCCGTCGCGGAAGATCTCAGGGATACGGTAGCGCTCCCGCTCGGGCCTGCGCGCGCAGACCACCACGTCGCCGTTGGTGGTTCGGGGGCAGGGATCGTTACCGTAGACAATGATCTGAGTGGTGCGCTGGTTGCTCGTCTGCGCAGGGGCCGAGACCGCGGCAAGGCCGGTCGCTGCAAGCGCGGCGGCGGCAAGTGGGACTACTACTCTCATGACTTCTCTCCGATCTTGCGATCTTTGGATAAGAAGCGGTTGAGGCTTGCGGTTGGTTCCTCTTGCGGGCTCATCGAGACGGCTTCTCGACGCGCCCAGGAGGTAAAGCGGCCTCAAATTCGCTTGGATAGCGAGATAGCCGCCCTGCACCCGGCCCTGATGACCGCCGACAGCAGCGGGTAGCCGACGGCATTCTCGGCCCCGGCTGCGATGGCTGCGTCGCGATGCTCCAGTTCCTCTGCCTGGAACTTGGTGATCGTGGCGGAGAGATCGGGGTCCTCGTCCCCGAGCTGGCGAAGCTGATCGCCGTAATGCTTGTCGATCTCCGTCTCCACTACGGCGGTGCAGGCCATTGCTGCATCGGGGCCGATCAATGCGGTGACCGCGCCCAGCGCGTGGCCGGCTACGTTCCAAAGCGGCTGGAGGAGGGTCGGCCGAACTCCGCGGTCCGCGAGGAGCTCGTCGAAGTGACTGAGGTGACGCTGCTCCTGAATCGCCATCCTGGCAATCGTTCGGGAGGCGGGGTGGCGGTCGCCGAGCACTGCCAGCTGCCCGGCATAGATTCGGGTCGCGCCATATTCTCCAGCCTGGTCCACCCGAAGCATCGAGGGCACGTCAGGGCGCTCGTCCCCCGGCCGCCACCGGGGGGCTCGGCCGTCTGGGATCAAATCCGGGCCTTGGGACGCCTGAGGCTCAACCATAGTATCAACAAGCCGAACCCGATGGAGATGATCGCGTTCCATCCGGCCATCGAGACCCCTAAGAACGAGAACTGCACCTCGTCGCAGCGGACCAGCGGCCGGGCCATGATGTCGGCCAGGATGTCACCGGACCCGCCGGACAAGTTGGCGCATTGCGTGACGCCTTCGAAGATCTTGGCCTCCACTCCGGCGTGGTAGGCGCCGATCCCGCCGCTGACGAGCATGGCAAGCGCCGCGAGCCAGACGAAGCTTCGTCCCTTGTCCGCGGCTCCGGCCACGGCGAAGGACACGAGCGCGAAGGCGATCGCAGCGAAGTGCGGCCAGCGCTGCCAGTAGCACATCTCGCACGGATGAAGTCCGCCCAGATACTGGGAGCCGTAGGCGCCTGCTAGAAGCGCCGAAGGCACGAGCAGGGCAAGCGCCCGCGCCTGCTGAAGCGAAGTCATGCTGCCCCCTCGCTTGCTCTACCGGCTGCGCGGCGCCGAGGCGCCCGCGGGGGTCTTGCCCAACCTCGTGATCGTCTGAAGCGCGTAGTGGAGCTGGAAGTCCTTGATGCCCTGCTT
>DASYWC010000028.1:0-5084 GCA_035936615.1 Allosphingosinicella sp.
AGCCCAGCGGGGGCGCAGGAGACAGACCCAGATGAATTCGGTTTCTAAGCTTGCTCAAGGTGCGGCAATTGCGTTGGCGGCGGCAGCGCTCGCAGCGGCGGTTCCTGCGGCTGCCCAGGCGCCTTCCGGGGTGTCGCTGAACAGGGCGGAGCGAGCCTCGCTCCTGGCTCTGACAACCGCGTTCAACGCGGGCGACTACGCAGCCGCCAGGGCCGCTCTCCCCGCTGCCCGGGCCGCGGCCACGAGCGCGGATGCTCGCCACTATGTGGCTCAGTACGATTACCAGATCGCGGTCCAGACCAACGATTACCGGGCTCAGACCAACGCGCTCCAGGCCCTCATCTCAGGCGGAAGGGTGCCGGCGGCGGCTGTGCCTGCGCTCTACGCTCAAATGGGTTCGGTCGCCTATAACCACATCCGCGACTACGGCCTGGCCGAGCGCGCCTTCGCAGCCCAGGTGGAGGCCGCGCCGAACAGCGCCGAAGGGATGCTGAACCTTGCCCGCGTCAAGATCGATCTCAAGAAACCGCACGAGGCTCAGCCTCTGCTCGTCCGGGCGATCCAGGTTCATACCGCCTCCGGCCAGCGGGCCCCCGAGAGCTGGTACAAGATGGCTCTGGACCTTGCCTACAGGAGCAGGAACGCAGCGCAGGTTGCAGCTCTCGGCCCGGCTTTCGTCGCCGCCTACCCCAGCTCCCAGAACTGGCGCGACGTCCTCCTCATGCAGCGCGAGCTCCAGCCCGGCGATGCCGCTTCCGACCTCGACCTGTTCCGACTGATGCGCGCCGCCAGGGCGTTAGGCGGGGAGCGCGATTATTTCGATCTCGCCGCCGCCCTTGCAGCGGCAGGTCACCATGCTGAAGCGAAGGCGGTGATAGAGGAAGGCGCCTCCGCGCGGATGGTGGACACCGGCAAGGGAACGGCCCGGGACCTTCTCACCCGTGCCAACCCCCGCGTCACGCAGGAAAGGCCCACGCTCGCCGGCCTCCAGACCCGCGCCATGGCGGATGCGTCCGGGGCGCTCGCTCTCAAGACTGCCGATACGCTGATGGGCTACGGCGAATATGCCAAGGCGGCGATGCTGTATCGGGCTGCGCTCGAAAAAGGATCGGTGGATTCGAACCTGGTGAACACGCGCCTGGGAACGGCGCTTGCGTTGGCCGGACAGAGGACCGAGGCCGAGACCGCGCTGAGGGCCGTTTCGGGACCGCGCCAGAACCTGGCGTCCTATTGGCTCGCCTGGCTGTCGCAGCGCGGCTGAGCGGCCCCGCGATCAGTTCCGGACCGTCCCAAAATGCGACGGTCAGGCTTTAAGTCTTCCGCCTGAGGCTGGGCCGGATTAACCCTGTCGCTTCACTATAGCGGGTGGTGCGACACGGTGGGCTCCGACGACAGACCGGCTGCCGGGGCAGAGTCCCAGCTTCAGGAGCTGGTGGGCCGGATCCATGCCTTCCAGGCGGCCAAGACTGCCTCGGCGGCTGTCGAGAGCTTCCGGTGGGAGACCGATTCCGGCGGCCTGATCCGCTGGGTCGAGGGAGTGCCCAGAGCCGCGCTGATCGGGCAGTCCATTCCACCGGCCGTGTTCCAGCCCCGAGCGCCGTTCCGGGACGTGCCCTTCTTCATACCCGGCTCGGCTGCAGCGTCGGGCACCTGGCGCGTTTCGGGGGTTCCGTTCTTCGATCCGGGGCAGGGGCACTTCCTCGGCTACAGGGGCAGCGCCCGCCGAGACCACGGGGCGCAGGCGGCGGTGACGGAGCCGGAGCCAAAGCCGGAGCCCGAGCCGGAGCGGGAGCCGAAGCGGCCCGCTGGGCTGTTCGGCACCGACTTGCCCCCCGACGCCTTGCGCCAGCTGATCCACGAGCTGAGGACTCCGCTGAACGCCATCTCGGGCTTCGCCGAGATGATCGAAGGGCAATATCTGGGGCCTGCCGAAGAGGCGTACCGCACCCGGGCATCCCGAATCCGGTCCCACGCCGGCTCGCTCCTGTCTGCTGTGGACGATCTCGATACGGCCGCCAGGGCCGAGAGCAGCCGACTGCCGGAGCCGGGCGAAGGGGGAGTGGATCTTGCGGCTCTGCTCTATCGGCTCCACGAGGAGCATACGAGCATGGGCAGGGATCATGCGATGCTGCGCCTCGAATTCGACTCCGGCCTCCCACTAGCCGAGGTAGACCTGGAGGCTGCTCAGCGCATGCTTTCGCGCCTCCTAGCGGCCGTCCTTGGCTTTTCTGCGGAGGGTGAGACCCTGGTCGCACGGCTCTCGATTGCGCATATCGGAGAGCGGGAGATGATCTGCACGGCCATGGAGCGGCCCGGATCCTTACGGAATCTGGAGGAAGAGCGGCTTTTCGACCCGGCCTACATTCCCGATGGCGATTGGCCCGCAGCGCCCGCGCTCGGCCTCGGGTTCGCGCTTCGGCTCGTCCGGAACCTTGCCGAGGTCGCGGGCGGCAGCTTGACCGTCGATGGGGACCGCTTCCTGCTTGCTTTGCCCTCAGTTGAGACGAACTGAGGCCCCTCTGGAGAAACCACGCGGCCGGCGCGCTTGCCAAGGAAGCGAAGCCTCCGCTATCGCCTCCGCACCGAGTGGGGCCTGTAGCTCAACGGTAGAGCCGGCCGCTCATAACGGCTAGGTTGGGGGTTCGAATCCCTCCGGGCCCACCACCAACCGGTAGGCAGTCTCGCAGACTGCCAAGCTCTGTCCTGGGGGACAGGCGGCCTGTAGATCAGCCTTGGCTGGAGCGGCGTTCGCCTTCGCTTCTACGATCGGCCTCGCTCGATGGGGCCTCGGAACTCTCCGGCCAGGCGAAGGCGGAGCGCCGGCTCCGGTCGCTGGCGGCGAGCTTTCCGCGGCATTCGGCGACGATGGCTCGGCACCGCTTCAGGCTTTCGGCTAGTTTTGCGTTGGCTTCCTTCAGCTCGGCGACAAGCTGGTCATGATCTTTAAGCGGCACAGTAACTCTCGTCCTTCAAGTCGGTGCTTAACGCAGATCAAACCCCGGGGTTGCTCGGTTCGTCGCGTTGGCGAGAGCAGGCCCAATGAAAATATAGCTGGCGCCTCCACCCCGCCGCGCTAAAGGGCTGCCAAGTCGGGGAGTAGCGCAGCCTGGTAGCGCATCTGCTTTGGGAGCAGAGGGTCGCAGGTTCGAATCCTGTCTCCCCGACCATCATGAGGCTTTACGGAAACAGTCCGGATGATTTCTAAGCATTGATCCGGCCTTCATGCACCTCTCCCGAAGGAAAGTTCCGGGGCCCTCCCCCCCCATCGCGCTTCCAACGACGGAATACCGGCCCCTGGAGTCTCCGCAGCGTCACCGCCGCGCCTGTTCCGCAACTCTGCTTTCAATGATGCGCTGAATGGCGCGATATCGAGGCGAGAGCCGCAGGCCCGCGAATACGGGATCGCTCAAGCCGGGGGAGTCGGGTTGCCACTGGTTCGACCATCCCCCAGCGACTGCCTGCTCGAGGAAAGAGATGGCTTTGTCGTTCTGTCCACGCACCGCAGCCAGGGACGCGGCGTATACAAGGCGGTCGGGAGCGGAATACCCGGTCGCCATGGCGTGCCGAAGGTCTCGTTCGGCCCTACTTATCACCGCCGCCGCTTCCTTCCGTCTGCCTGTGCCGAGAAGCGCTTGAGCGATAGGAGCGGCGTCGTGCTGGAAACAGTCCCGTTCGCTTTCGAATTCCGCGAGGGTACGGCTCCCAAGCAGCGTCTTAAGAGCCGCTCCGGGCTGACCGTTCCATACAAACGCCTTCACTCCGGCGCGGACGGCGGGCGAGCGATAAGTCTGGCTCGGGGGCGTACGGAGCGCTGCCCGAGCCGCGTTGGAATATTGGCCCGACCAGTAGGGTCCAATGACGGGGCGCAGGCCGGCAGGCAAGGCAGGGG
Source organism: Allosphingosinicella sp. (assembly GCA_035936615.1). Taxonomy (GTDB): domain Bacteria; phylum Pseudomonadota; class Alphaproteobacteria; order Sphingomonadales; family Sphingomonadaceae; genus Allosphingosinicella. The sequence goes on from DASYWC010000028.1 coordinate 3,890, forward strand.
CCGCCTCACGGGTTCGGCCGAGCCAGTGCAGGCCAAAGCCAAGGTAGGTAGCCAGTTGCGGGTCGCCCGGATGCACTTGTAGGCCGACCCGCGCCTGTTTCGTGGCCTCGGCGATCCGGCCGTTCATGAAATGGTGCTCCATGAGCAGGCGAGCACCATCCGCTGGATTCTTCGAGACAGCGAGGAAGCTGCGCACGGCCTCTTCGGCTTCCTGCCTTCTCCCCGCCCAGTGAAGAGTGCTGGCGAGGTTTTGCTGTATCGGAACGGAAAGGGGGTCGATCTTGGCGGCACGACGGAAGCTTTCCGCGGAATCCCTGATCTCGCATCGCTTGTTGAGCTGGGTGAGGCCCAGAGAGTTCCAAGCGCGACTGTTGCTCGGGTCCAACTCGGCGGCGATGCGGAACCGCTTCAGCCGTTCATCGGGATCATCCGCGATCACGCCGACGGCGACGTGGGCGTCGGACAGCCGCGGCGCGAGCTTGATTGCCCGCTCCGCGTGAAAGGCGGCTTTCCGGCGATCGAATCCGCCGTCACCGGTTGGCCGGCTTTGGCCGATCAGGGCTTGAGCCACCGCCATCTCCGCGTGCGCGGGACCAAAGCCGGGATCGATGGCGAGCGCTTTTTCCAACAGGGCTTCCGCCCGGGTTGCGTTCTCGAAGGACCGCTCCTGGTTCGCGGCCCTGGCGGCAAGATAGAGGTGGTAGGCGCGAGGGGTGGTGCGCGATCTCGAGGACATCTCGATCTGGCGCTCGGCCTCGAAAATGCCGTGCAGCTGTTTAGCCACGGCCTGGCCAATTTGCTCCTGAACGTCGAAGATCCGCGCCGGGGGCTGCTCGAAGCGTTGCGACCAAACGGTCTCGCCTGAGGAGAGCTCGCTCAAGCTCGCGGTGAGGACGAGCCGGTCCTCTCCCGAGCGCACGCTGCCTTCCAGGACATGCGTTGCGCCGATTTGGGCAAGCTGCGCGGGCTGATCGCGAAACTGCCAGGCGGAGCTGCGGCCGATGGTGGCTATTGCCGTATCCGTGGAGAGGAGGCTCATGATCTCCTCCGCGATGCCCTCTCCGATATGCGCCTGATCTTGGCCCGGCGACATATCCCGGAAGGGCATGACCGCGACGGCGAACTCCTGCCGCTGCGCCGGCTCCCTCGCGAACCAGAGCGCCCCGGCCACCAACAGAACAGCCAAGATCGCTAG
>DASYWC010000029.1:0-10826 GCA_035936615.1 Allosphingosinicella sp.
TCGCGGAAGATGCGGAGTTTCCTCGACCAGTGAGGCAGAGGGCGGCCCGCACAGGTACCATCCTGGGGCTGCTCCTTTTGGCTACTTGCTCGGATGAAGGCTCCGACTGCCAAGTCCCGCTGGACGAGCAGGAAGCGCCGAAATCCAAAGCGGGGTACTTCCCCCTTGAATTCACCCGGTCGGGCATCACCTGCAACTTCGGCTCCCGTAAGTGCTTGCCGACCCTGAGTGGCTTCGAGATTGACTGGTATTCGGCCCAACTGGAGGCGGCGAAGGAGCCTTCACTTTACCTGGCCTCAAGAGCCGCTCGCCCTACCGACGCTCTGGCCGTCAGGTTCACCTGGTTAAGGAGTTTTCATCCGCCGGTGGTAGTCAGGATCGAGGGCGCCCGCTCGAAAGGTTTTCAGCTCGTTGCAAAAGAGCTGTCGGGACCCGGAGGCTACGAACCCGGGCAGGTCGCGCGTACCGTGAACAGGCAGCTGACCGCCGCTGAAGCAGCTAGGCTGCACGAAATGCTCGCTCGCAGCCGTTTATTCTCCTTGCCTGCCAAGGACTGCCTAATGGGATGCGATGGGGCAAGCTGGGTATTCGAGGGCGTCGACAGCGACGGCTACCACTTCGTGGATCGATGGACGCCCGAGGAAGGTCGAGTGAAGGAACTGGGCATGTTCTTTCTCGGCTTGTCCGGCTGGCGCTTCACCGATGTTTACTGAGGAAGCCATCCGGCTCGCTAAGCATCCGCTCCCGCTCACGGAAGATGCCGGGCTTTCGACTGATCGCCACCATTGTGGTTCAATCGGCGATTGAGAATGAGTGATCGGCCTTCCATTACCGGCGAATGAAATCGCTGATCTCGGAGTTCTCATACGGGTTCGCTCTCACTCATGAGCTGGTGTTCGCGCTGGGGACTTTAACGGCTGCTCCAATCTTTCCGTCGTTGGTCGAAGAAGGGAAGCCGGGGGGCGGCTATGACTTGAAGCTGGAGTCTCCGGGCGTCCCGCTATTCCTGCAGTTCAAGAGATCCGAATGCATGCAGCGCCGGACTGCTCGGGAGATAGCGGCAGGGGCAAATCTGGACGTGCCATTCTACCGAATGGAGATCACCGCTAAGGCTGACTCAGACCAGCACGAGATGCTGCTTGAACTCGATCAGCAACCGAACTTTGTCTTCTATGCCGCACCTATGTTCCATCAAAAACCGGAGTTTGACGACGCGTTCCTTTCGGGTCGCGTTCGCCAACGATCTTTTTACGTTCGCCCTAGGTCCATCGGCAGTTTTCCAGAGAGGCCCCATCACGTCTCGTTCGACGGAAGTGTTTGCGTAGTCATGTCAGAACCGAAAGCCATTCAGGGATTCGGAGCCTCTGAACTAGAAGGGCTGCTTGAAGGGCAGCTTGCGGAGGACAAGCGAGCCCTGCGCACGAAGGTGCCGGAAGCGCTTCAGCAAGCCGAGGCAGCGCGCGCGAGGGCTCGGGAGCGAACACGGGGGGCAAGGCCGGCCGAGATCGGCAAGATTTTGAAGGGACCTCTCGTTCGCGATGCCGACAGGATACCCACCATCGAGGCCTTTCAGCAACGCCAGGAGGAAGCCATTCCAGCGGCACCAGTGCCCGCCCCGACTGAGGATCCTGATCTAGCTGCCCTTCATAGGTTGGCGGACATTGGACTGCGAGAGTTCAACGCTCAACTGTATGTGGTGCAGGACCGGGAGGAACAGGAATAGGACGGCACGGTCCAGTGCTTCGGCGCGGTCGCCAGCTTGCCAGCGCCCAAGACTCGACTCACGAAAGACAAGGGACGTTGTCTGCCGTCCAGTCGATCTCATATGTAGCCGGTACGGGTCTGCCCGACCGCGGTCTATTCGCCCCGGCGGCCGGATCGTACGAGATGTTGGCCATGCTGTTGTCGAACCTGTCGATCCGGGGATTGTCCCGCCGAGCGTCCGCGGCCGCGATTTCCTGCTGCTCAAGCCGGGAGGCGCGAACCATCCGGATCGCTCCGTCGCGCAGCTCGAACGCCCGCGAGTAGGTCCGGCCGAAAAGCCGCGTGTTGTACGTGGTGTTGAATGACCAGTGCTCCGCCTTGGTTGCTTCAGGCAGCCGCACGGTCGTCGCGTGGCAACTGAATCCCGGCTCATTTAGATAGGGCAGGTCCTGGTTCTGCTCCGCAGGCCGGGTCCGCCGAGGCGGCGGGCTGAACCCGCCGCCCGGAAGCGTGAGCGACTTGGCTCCCCCGCCGTCATCGTCCCAGTCGATCATCTGGGTACCCTCGATCGTGAGCATGCTCGCTTGCGCTTTTTCGTCGTAGCGCCACCTGACGTCCGCAATCGTCTGCCAATCCTCGCCGACCAGCTGTTGGCGCATGCCGCTGAGCAGCTGGGCCGGGGCAACCCCGGAAAGCTCTACCTGTTGCTGCAGCCCTTTCACTCCGCGCAATATCGACGTGGCGGTGACCTTCGCCGGCTGGCCGAACCCCGCGCGCGCGTCGATCTCATACAGGACGACTTCGTCCGGTCTTGCCTCGGGCCGCCATTCGAGCCGCTCGATCGAACTCCCCTGCGCACTGACCGGCAAGGTCCAGCGATAGGCCACAGCGGGCTCCATGCTTGGGCCGGCAACCGGCGGAAGCGTCCCGTCGAGCCAGTAGTCGGAGCCGCCGATCCGCGCCCGGACGAGCACGTGGTCGAATAGCCGCGGGCTCGGCAGCCGCTCGTCCAGCCCGTCGTCGGCGCCCTTGTTGTTCACCAGCACCGGATGGGCTTCGATCCCCAGTTCGGCCAGCAGCCCCAGCAGCAGCGCAGTCTTGCCTTTGCAGTCGCCATAGCGGCGTTGCCAGGTCTCTCCGGCCGTGGCGGGAGTGAGGTTTCCCCCATCCAGCCCGACGTAGATGTAGCGGACTTCCTGCTGGACCAGCTTCAGCGCGGCACGCGCCCGCTCGATCGGAGCCGAATGGGCCGCTGCGATGCGCCTCGCCTCCTCCTTGAGTGGGGAGGCGGAGTCGATCTTCGAGGCCTTGGCGTAGAGAGGCGCGAAATGCCGCGAGATCGCCCTCCAATCGGAAAAGTCGCTGTATTCGACGACGCGCTGCCAGTGGTAGCGCACCGGCGCCCCCTGCGGCGGAGGAAGTATCGCGGGATTGTCGAAGTCGAACCGCAGGGCGCGCTCAGTGCGCCGAGCGACCGCCTCCATGTCGGGCGTCATTTTCAGCTGGGGCTTGTAGCCGTCTTCCCAGCTCAGCCGAAGGCCGAAGCGGCCGGAGGAGGGATCGGGCGCGAGCGCGAGCAGCCCCGAATCATTGGGACGGAGAGTCGGATCACTCTCCGCGACGGTAACGGCGACCTCAAGCTCGTCGCCCACGCGCAGATCGGGAACTCGAAGCACCGCAGTCAGCACGCCGTCGAGACTCGCCGCTTCCAGCTGGTTCTCGCGGCGCAGGATCTCGAACGAAGTGGTTTTGAGCACGTCGATCGTCTGCCCATGGCGGTGAACCCGCACATCATGCACTGTCGGCGCGCCCGCAGCAGGGTTCCAGGCGATCGCCAGGTTTCCCATTTGCAGGGCGTTCGGGTGAAGGATTTTAATCCGGTAGCCGAGATATTGCGCCTGCCCCTGCGCGTCGAGATGGACCTGGCTGTCGGAGCGCCGGACGAAGACGAGGCCGCTCGGGCTCTCCGGCACCTTCATCAGCTCGGCCGGCACCACCCATTCCGGGACGGCTCCGCGCCGCACCTGCCCGTTGTCGGCAAGAACCGGACCTGCGGCGATCATCGATGCCACGAATATCGAAGCTGAAATGCGCATTCTGCACCCTCCCCCTGAGGCAGCCATAATGGCCGCGAACACCGAGGATGCAAGCCGAATTGCTTGAAAATTCAGGCATAGTTGAGGGGGGGCGGCGGATAGGGCCGACGGCTAGGCGGTCCGTTGGAACAAAAAAAGAACTTTCCTACAGCCCTCACATTCGGCAAAGTCGTCGGTGACTGAGTCGCGTCCGACGAGCCGGGTGCGCTGCAGGCTCTTTGAAATCGTGACTTTCCCCCCTACGCGCCTGATCGACAAAATCGATCAAAAGCGGCCTCATTGATCGAGTGGATTTTTTTCTGAGGCTAAACTTCCGAAAGTTCCAGCCAAGCCGAGCCCGCGAAGCGCTTGGGCAGCAAGCGTTAGCAGGCGCCGGAGTCCGCGAAGGCCGGCCGGCGCGGCGGCTGGTGGGCCAGCCGAACGCGTCCGACGACGGTCAGGCCTGTCCTGAGCGAAGTCGAAGGGCCGCCCTGACCGCCTGGGCCCGCCCCCGAGCGCTTCGAAACCCGCGTCAGCGTGACCTTAGTGTGACCTTTGGCCCCCCTGCCCGGAACGCCTCTCCCGATGCTCCGTTCTAGGGAGCAGGTGCGGCCAAATGGGAGCAAATGCTTATGATCGGCAAAGTGGCAAGGATGTTGGCGGGCCGCTCGGTGGCCCGGAAGGCAGGCTATAGCGCGGGTGCCGGAGCCGTTGCGGGCTTGCTCGCGCCCTTCGTCATCAAGCGGGTCTTCTCGCTGCTGGGCAAGGCGGGAAGCGCGGCCGCGGATGCCCGTCGGCGGCGCAAGGGGCCCAAATATCTCAACCACCCGCTCAGCGAGATGTACGACCGCGATTCCCGCTAGGTGGGAGGCAAAATCCTAAAGGTTCCATCGGCTTAGCGCAGCCGGGCACCGGCTCACCGCTGCTTTGCTCCTGTCTCGTTGACTCCGCCATTCGGGATCACCGAACAGGCCACTGCTAGTTTTGAGCGGGAGCGGAAAGCCGGGGGGGAAAGTCCGGCGGCACGCAAGTCGGGGGATCGACGCAGCCATGCTTCCGAGCATCGCCGCACGATCCACCGCATTGATCTGGGGCCTGGATGTTCACTCTGTTTCGAAGGCGCGCCGTCGCGCCGATCGTCCTTGGCCTCGTCGCCATGTTCGCAAGCCCCTCCGCGGCCGCCGCGCAAGCTGCTCCGGCCCTCGCTGCCCCAATCGGCTATACGCTGCCGGCCCACTCCGCCGCCCAGCCTGCTGCGAAGACCCTGGTCGCCTCCGCCAATCCCTCCCCCTCGCTTCCGGCGGTCCTGCAGCCCGCCCTGCCCGTGCAGCATCCTGCGCAGCCGCCGCGCTCGCTTGAGGCACTGGTCGCGGCCTACGTCGACTATGGCGACCGCGACGCCCAGGAGGAATGCCTCGCCAAAGCCGTCTATTTCGAAGCCCGAAGCGAGTCGCTGGAAGGGCAGCTGGCGGTCGCCAACGTGGTTCTGAACCGCTCCAGGTCCGGGGTCTATCCGACCAGCATCTGCGAGGTGGTGACCCAGCCGTGGCAATTCTCCTTCATCCGCCAGGGCAGGTTCCCGACGCCCGACAGGAGCAGCAACGCCTGGCGCGAGGCCGCGGCGGTCGCTGCCATCGCCCGAAAGAACCTGATGCAGGTCGTTCCGCAGAACGTCCTTTGGTACCACGCCGATTATGTGGCGCCGAGCTGGGGCCGCCGCCTCACTCGCGTCACCCAGATCGGCGCGCACATATTCTACAGCTGAGCATGGCGGGCGGTTGGGCGCGCGACGGCGCGGTTCAGGATCAGATCGACGATACGGTCAAGGACGCGGTGGAGGCGGCCAGGGCGCGGCTCGCAGCCGCTGCCGGAGAAGGCGAGACCCATTGCGTCGAGTGCGGCGAGGAGATCGCCGAGGGCCGGCGGGCCGCCCTCCCCGGCGCCCGAACCTGCATCGCCTGCCAGTCCGAGCGCGACTCCCGCTCCAGGTCAGCCGGAATGAACCGCCGCGGCAGCAAGGACAGCCAGCTCCGCTGAGCCGCCCGAGCGTAGCTTAGCTTGACCTGACCGGCTGGCCGGCGTCAGCTCTTCGGCGGCTCCACCACCCGGATGTTGAGCTCGCGAAGCTGCTTGGGAGAGACTTCGGAGGGAGCGCCCATCATCAGGTCTTCGGCTCGCTGGTTCATCGGGAATAGGACCACCTCCCGGATGTTGGGCTCTCCCGCCAGCAGCATGACGATCCGGTCGATCCCCGGTGCGGAGCCGCCGTGCGGGGGGGCTCCGTACTTGAACGCGTTGATCATGCCCGAGAAGTTCGAGTCCACGTCCTCGCGGCTGTAGCCGGCGATCTCGAAGGCCTTGTACATGATGTCCGGGCGGTGGTTGCGGATCGCGCCGGAGCTCAGCTCCACCCCGTTGCAGACGATGTCGTACTGGTAAGCGAGGATGTCGAGCGGGTCTTTGGTCTCAAGCGCCTCGAGCTCGCCCTGCGGCATCGAGAAGGGGTTGTGGCTGAAGTCGACCTTCTTCGCCTCCTCGTCATATTCGAACATCGGGAAATCGACGATCCAGCAGAATTTGAAGGCACCCTCCTCGATCAGGCCCAGCTCCTCGCCGATGCGGGTTCGGGCCACGCCCGCCAGCTTCGCCGCCTGGGCCTGCTTCCCTGCAGCGAAGAAGACCCCATCGTCGGGACCCAGGCCGAGCGCTTCGATCAGCTTCCCCGTCGCGTCCTCGCCCAGGTTCTTGGCGATCGGCCCGCCCGCTTCGCCGCCCTTGATGTTGATGTAGCCAAGGCCCGCATGCCCTTCCGAACGCGCCCAGTCGTTCATGTCGTCGAAGAACTTGCGGCTCCTCTCGCCCGCGCCCGGAGCGGGGATGGCGCGGACGATCCCGCCGCCCTCGACGATCTTGGCGAACAGGCCGAAGCCTGCGCCCCGGAAATGCTCCGTGACGTCGCTGATCAGGATCGGGTTTCGAAGGTCCGGCTTGTCGCTTCCATATTTGAGCATCGCCTCGGCGAACGGGATGCGGGGGAACGGCGCCGGAGTGACGCTCTTGCCATCGGCGAATTCCTCGAACACGCCGCCGAGTACCGGCTCAAGCGCTGCAAAAACATCGTCTTGAGTGACGAAGCTCATCTCCAGATCGAGCTGGTAGAACTCTCCCGGAGAACGGTCGGCGCGGGCGTCCTCGTCGCGGAAGCAGGGGGCGATCTGGAAGTAGCGGTCGAAGCCGGCGACCATGATCAGCTGCTTGAACATCTGCGGCGCCTGCGGAAGCGCGTAGAACTTGCCCGGGTGGACTCGGCTCGGGACGAGGTAGTCGCGCGCTCCCTCCGGGCTGGACGCGGTGAGGATGGGGGTCTGGAACTCGGTGAAGCCCTGGTCGATCATCCGGCGGCGGATCGAACTGATCACCTTCGACCGGAGCACGATGTTGTTGTGCAGCCGCTCCCTGCGAAGGTCGAGGTAGCGGTACCGAAGGCGGATCTCCTCCGGATAATCGGCCTCCCCGGCGACTGGAAGCGGAAGCTCCTGAGCGGCGGACTGGACGATCACCTCGTCGGCCGCCACTTCGATCTCCCCCGTCGGGAGGTTCGGGTTCGTCGCCTCATCACCGCGAGCGACGACTTCCCCAACCACTGTCACCACCGACTCCGCGCGCAAGCCATCCAGGATCCGAAGCGGCTCGCTGTCAGCCTTGGCGACTATTTGGGTAATGCCGTGATGGTCCCTCAGGTCGACGAACAGAACGCCGCCATGATCGCGCTTGCGGTGGACCCAGCCCGAAAGCTTGACTCGGGAGCCGACGTCGGAGGCCCTCAGTTCGGCGCAATTGTGGGTACGATAGGCGTGCATTCGCGAGGCTTCCAAAATCAGCTGTGTAAGGGAAAAGGTTGGCGGCTGCGTTCACTGCCTCACATGGCTTTGTCAAGGCGCGAGGGCGCGTCTATGGAAGGCTGCAATGCACATCCATCCGCTTATCACCGACTCCGAATCGCTGCGTTCCCTGTGCGATCGACTCTCCCGTTCCGACTTCGTCGCGGTCGACACCGAGTTCATGCGGGAGAACACCTATTGGCCGGAGCTGTGCCTCGTTCAGATCGGCAACGAAGAGGAAGCGGCCGCGATCGATCCCAAGGCGGAAGGGATAGACCTGACGCCGCTGCTCGACCTGATGGTCGACAATGAGGACGTTCTGAAGGTCTTCCACGCCGGCGGCCAGGACATCGAGATCATCTACAATCTCACCGGCAAGACCCCCCATCCGCTGTTCGACACGCAGATCGCGGCCATGGCCCTGGGCCTTGGCGAGCAGGTCGGCTATTCCAACCTGGTCGAGAGCCTGATCGGCAAGAGCCTCGACAAGGGCGCCCGGTTCACCGACTGGGCCCGGCGGCCGCTGGACAAGCGGCAGATAGACTATGCGATCGGCGACGTCACCTATCTCGCCGAGCTCTTCCCGAAGATGCTGAAGAAGCTTCGAAAGACCGGCCGCGGCGTCTGGCTCGACCAGGAGATGGAGCGGCTCGCAGCTCCGGCCAATTACGCCAACGATCCGGAGCTCGCGTGGAAGCGGGTGAAGGTATCAAGCCGCAAGCCCGACGTTCTCGGCCGCCTGAAGGCGGCAGCGGCCTGGCGCGAGCTGGAGGCCCGGGGCAAGAACCTGCCGCGCGGGCGGATCATGAAGGATGAGACGCTCGCGGACATCGCTTCTCATCCGCCCGCCAATCAGGAGGCGCTGGCCCGGGTCCGAGGCCTCTCCCCCGGTTGGAAGAGCAACGACATCGGCGCCCGACTGATGGCGGCTCTGGCTTCGGCTCAGGACCTGCCCCCTTCCGAGCTTCCGCCGAGGGAGGATCGAAAGGCGGGGCTCGGCAAGGAAGGCTCGCTGATCGCGGACCTGTTGAAGCTGCTGCTCAAGATCCGGTCGAGGGAAAGCAACGTCGCTGCACGCCTCGTCGCTCGTTCCGAGGAGTTGGAGCTTCTGGCGGCCGGGCGCCGGGAAGGCTTGGCAATCCTGGAAGGCTGGCGGTTCGAGGAATTCGGCCGGGACGCCCTGGACCTTGTGGAAGGCCGCCTCGCCTTTGCAATCAAGGAAGGCAAGCTGGTGATGACTAGGACGGAGCTGGAAGCATGAGAAGCGTGGCCTTGCTTGGAGGAGTGTTGATCATGAGCGGATGCGCACCGGTGCCTCCTCAGCCCCCCGCGGAAGTGGAGCCGCGGGTGTTCGGCGAAGGCAATTGCAATGCGGCTCCGGCGCAGCGCCTGATCGGACGCGCTGCGACGACCGAGCTCGGAGCCGAAGCCTTGCGCCTCACGGGAGCGACTGCCCTCCGGTGGATCCCGCCCGGAAGCGCAGTGACCATGGATTACCGCACCGACCGGCTGAACATCGAGCTCGACGCGCAGAACCGGGTCACCCGAATCCGCTGCGGCTAGAGCGCCACCGCTTCGGCGGCGCAGCCAAGCGCGTTCGCCAACGCCTTTAGGCGCCGCTCCACCGCCTCGCCGAACAGGGCCTCCACGTCTTTGTCGATCTCCAGGCGGAGCACTCCGTCCTTCAGGCGCAGCCGGCTCGCCTCGAGGCTTGCGGCGACTCCGCCGCTCAGGCGCTGGCCAAGCCGCATGGCAAGCCCCCACACCATGGCGCGGTGGAGCTCCTCTTTGGTGCAGAGGCGCGCGACCGCCATATCGCCGAAGCTGCCGCCGCCGCCGAAGTTGGAGAAGAGGGCTTGGGCGATCATTACCCGGCCGGGGCCGTCAACGCCCACCCAGTTCCCGTGCAGGGCCATGTCCACTCCGCGCTCCGCCCGAAACTCCGGATGCGCCTGCCAGGCGACGTCGGCGAGCAGACATGCCGCAAGCCGCAGGCGGGCGGCGGCGGGGTCGTCGTCGAATATCGGGGCGATCCATCGGTCGAGAAGGTCGCCGTGCTCGGCGAAGCGCCCAAGGCCCCTCCCCGCCTCCCGCGCAGCCTCGATCAGCGGGTCGCGGGCGCGGGCGCGGGCGTCGAGGTCGTCGTACAGCAACCCTTCCCTGATGCCGAAGCTCGAGACTATCAGCTCGGACGGCTTCAACTCGTCGACGAGCGTGGTCAGAAGCAGGTTCGCCTGAGGGAGTGAGGGTACTCGCGAGGCCGACAGCGACGGAACGGCCTTGAGGACCCCGGGGTGCAGGGGTTCCGACTCCTTGTGCAGTTGCTGCGGACGCCGGCGCTTCTTCCTGTAGTGGTGTGTGATCGGGAGAGGGTAATCGGTGAGCAGCATGTCGAGACGGGCAAGAGCGCGCCAAGAGCCGCCAACCATGTAGAAAGGCCGGTCCTTGCCGCGCTGGCGGAAGTCCTCCTGCGCGAGCGCCTTTGCGACCTTCCTTTCCAGTGCGCCCTGTCCCTTTTCGAGGATCGGGCCCAAGCGAAGCACTCCGAACGGAAGGGAGACGCTATGGCGTACCTTGCCGTTGCTGACGTCGACGAGTTCGAGACTACCCCCGCCGAGGTCGCCGATAACCCCGTCCGCTTGCGGTATGGCGGAAAGGACGCCCTGTCCCGCCATGATTCCTTCCTCCTTGCCGGAGAGGACCTCCGGCTTGAATCCGGCCAAGCGGACTTTCTCCAGGAAGACCGGGCCGTTGGAGGCGTCCCGCACCGCAGCGGTCGCGACCACGCGGGTCCGGGCGACACCCATCTGACGGGTGAGAATGCGGAACCGGCGAAGCGAAGCAAGAGCGCGGTTCTGGGCATCCTGCGCAAGCTCCCCGGTCTTCGCCAGCCCCTTGCCGAGGCCGGCCATCACCTTTTCGTTGAAGACGATGGACGGGATCCGGGTAGCGCCCGAATAAACGACCAGGCGCACGGAGTTGGAGCCGATGTCGATGATCGCGACCGGTTTGTCAGGCACGAGCGGCCGCCTAGCTGCTTCGCCGCAGGCGCAGCTTCGGCACGGCTTCGCTGCTCTTGAGAGCTCCACCGCGCCCTGACAGCGACGGGTTGGTCATGAAGTAGTGGTGCAGGTTGAACGGCGGATCCCCGGCCCGAGGCTCGAGC
>DASYWC010000030.1:0-8169 GCA_035936615.1 Allosphingosinicella sp.
CCTGGGCGAAGCGGTTGCTCCGCTGAAGGTGGTCGGTCCCTCGAACGGCAAGACCGGCACCAGGGTCACCTTCCTGCCCTCGCCGTCCACCTTCAAGATCACCGACTTCGACTTCGACAAGCTCGAGCACCGCTTCCGCGAGCTCGCCTTCCTGAACTCCGGCGTGCGCCTGCTGCTGTGCGATGCCCGCCACGAGGAGGCGAAGGAGGTCGAGCTGTTCTACGAAGGCGGGTTCGCTGCCTTCGTGCGCTACCTCGATCGAGCCAAGACCCCGCTCTTCCCGGATCCGATCGCGATCCACGGTCAGCGCGACGACATCGGAATCGACATCGCTCTGGAGTGGAACGACAGCTATTACGAGAACGTCCTCGCCTTCACCAACAACATCCCGCAACGCGACGGCGGCACGCACATGGCCGCCTTCCGCGCTGCGTTGACCCGCACCTTGAACAACTATGCCGAGAAATCCGGCATGCTGAAGAAGGAGAAGGTCAGCCTCACCGGCGACGACATGCGCGAAGGGCTGACCGCGATCGTCTCGGTCAAGCTCCCCGACCCGAAGTTCAGCTCCCAGACGAAGGACAAGCTCGTCTCCTCCGAGGTCCGCCAGCCGATGGAAAGCCTGATGGCGGACAAGCTTGCCGAATGGCTCGAGGAGAACCCGCAGCACGCCCGCTCGATCGTCGGAAAGATCATCGACGCCGCGGCCGCCCGCGAAGCCGCCAAGCGCGCACGCGAGCTCACCCGCCGGAAGGGCGTGATGGACATCGCCTCGCTCCCCGGAAAGCTCGCCGACTGCCGGGAGCGCGATCCAACCAAGTGCGAGCTGTTCCTGGTCGAGGGCGACTCCGCCGGCGGCTCCGCAAAGCAGGGCCGCGACCGCCACGTCCAGGCGATCCTCCCCCTGAAGGGCAAGATCCTGAACGTCGAGCGTGCCCGCTTCGACCGGATGCTCGCGTCCAAGGAAGTCGGAACCCTCATCCAGGCGATGGGCACGGGCATCGGCCGCGACGACTTCAACATCGACAAGCTTCGCTACCACAAGATCGTCATCATGACCGACGCCGACGTGGACGGCGCGCACATCCGCACGCTTCTGCTGACCTTCTTCTACCGCCAGATGCCGGAGATCATCGAGCGCGGGCACCTCTACATCGCCCAGCCGCCGCTCTACAAAGTCGCGAAGGGCCGCTCCGAAGTCTACCTCAAGGACGACTCCAAGCTCGACGATTACCTGGTGGACGCAGGCATCGGCCTGATGCGGCTTGAGACCGCGGAAGGGCCCCGGAGCGGGGAGGACCTGCGCACGCTCGCCGACCACGCCCGCCGCATGCGCTCGCTCATGGCCTATGTGCCGCGCCGCTACGATCCCGCCATCATCGAGGCGCTCGCGCTGACCGGCGCTCTCGATCCCGACCTTACAGGAGCCAAGAAGCAGGAAGCCGCGGTGCGCGCCGCCGCCTGGCTCCAGGCAGGCGATTCGGAATCGACCTGGAACGCGGAAGCGAGCGAAGACGGCAATTACGTGATGCGGCGCCTGTGGCGCGGAGTGACCGACCACCACATCGTCGACCGCAAGTTCCTGATCTCGGCCGAGGCGCGCAAGCTTCATACGCTGACCGCGGAGCAGGCGGCGACCTACGCCAGCCAGTCCCGCCTGGTGACTCTCAAGGGTGCCGCCGCGGCCGCGCTGGAGGAGCCGGAGCAGGAAGAGAACACGCCGGGAGCGGAGCTGGAGACGGTTCCGGACCGCGCGGCCGATCCGCGCGGAGTGCTGGTCCGCCGCCCGAGCGAGCTGCTGGAAGGCATCCTGGCCGCTGGTCGAAAGGGCCTCTCCGTCCAGCGCTACAAGGGCTTGGGCGAGATGAACGCCGAACAGCTTTGGGAAACGACGCTGGACCCGGAGAACCGCTCGCTCCTCCAGGTGGAGATCAGTCAGGCCGACATAGCCGACGAGATCTTCACCCGTCTGATGGGCGATGTCGTCGAGCCGCGCCGCGACTTCATCCAGGAAAACGCGCTGAACGTCGCCAATCTCGACGTCTAGCGAACGGCTCGCGCATCGCGTGAGCGGGAGTGAGGCGGGCTGCGAGCATGTGCTCCAGAAGCGGAAAGTCGCCGCTGAACCCTTCCGCCTTCAGGGTGTCGCGGGCGATGGCCACCACCCGGGCCGATTCCTGGTGAACGGCATCATCCGCAAAGCCCGACAAGGCCACCTGCTGGTGGAGCTTCCGGTCCGCGGCATCCGCCATTCCGGGCAGGGCGGTACCATCCGCCATCGAGATACCCACCACCAGACGGAACAGCTCTCCCAGCAGCTCGTCATCCCCGATCATGTCGAAGGCCTTGAACTCGATCCGCAGGTGCTGCGAGCTGGGGTCCGCCTTCTTCACCAGGGGATGACCGTGGCGGCCTGTCAGGTGCGCGAGCGCGGCAGGACGAATGCCCGATCTTCGGTACGTCCGGTACGACAATCCCTCCCAAAGCTCTCCGGCGAAGAGCGGGGAGCTGAAGGAGAAGGGTACGATGTAAGGGCTGTAATAGGTAAGCCTTCGCACCGTCCCGATGACCGCCTCCGGCGTGTCGACGGCGCGCGAGAAGTTGAGGTCCGGGCCGTAGCTCAGCGTCGAAATCTCAGGCAGCGAGTTCTCGATATGGCTGGCGTGGAACTCCTTCTCCCAAGGCGTATAGGCGGGCGCGTAGGAGGCGGTGCAGGGATTGAAGCCGATCGCCGTCAAAGACCAGCTTCGCGAGCGGAGCTCGGCTTCCAGCATGAGCCGCAACTGCTTCAGTGAACCGAGAGCCTCTTCTATCGTGGAGAAGACGGGCGTCCGGATCTCCACGCCCTTGAAGGCCAATCCGGTCGAGCGGCCGCTTTCGTCGAACCGCTCGTCGCCCTCTACGTACCAGTTCTTCACCCGGATGCCCGCATCCCCCACGCGCAGCTCCGAATGTCCATAAAAGGGAAGCGCATCGATGACCGGCTGGACCTCCGAGAAGGAGGTGTTCGTGAAGTCCGCGAACGCGCCGTCAGGCCTGATGAGCGCGTATTCGGCTTCGATCCCGAACTTCATCCCGGCCATTGCGAAAGTCTACCCCCCGAGGATGCTCTGCTTTCCTCGGATTATCGGCACATGCACGCCGGCTCCAGTGGCACATTGCGGCGAGGCTCGCAGGCATCATCCGCCGCTGCGGGGGCCTCTGTTCGTCAGCTGCGGCTTCGCGAGGCCCTAGAGGCGCCTAGTCGCGTCCGCCGCCGCCGCTGTTCTGGTTGCCGGTTCGGCTGTCCTCGTTGCGGTTGTCGCGCTGCTTCTTGTGTCCGCCCTTGTCATCCTTCTGCCACTGGTCGAAGTCGCCCTTCTTCTTGTTGTCGGTCACGGCCTTTCTCCTTCGGGCGGTGAACGGGCGGGCGCCGCCGATGTTTCAGGCGGCCCGGTTCCCCATCGCCTTTTGGCGGCGGCGCTGCACCGACGATCCGATCCCGAGCGCCTCCCGGTATTTGGCGACCGTCCGGCGGGCGATGTCCATTCCCTTGGCCCGGAGCAGGTCGACGAGCTGGTCGTCCGAAAGGATGTCCTTCGGGTCCTCGGCAGCGATCAGCGCCTTGATGTGGCTCTTCACCGCCTCTGCGGAGACCGAGTCACCGCCGTCCGCGCTCTGGATCCCGCTGGTGAAGAAGTACTTGAGCTCGAACAGGCCCCGGTCGCACGCCAGATACTTGTTCGAAGTCACCCGGCTGACCGTCGACTCGTGCATCCCGATCGCGTCCGCCACGGCCTTGAGGGTGAGTGGGCGCAGATGGGCGACTCCGTCCCGGAAGAAAGCCTCCTGCTGCTTCACGATCTCGCTGGAAACCTTGACGATCGTTCGCGCCCGCTGGTCGAGCGCTTTCAGAAGCCAGTTCGCGCTGGTGAGGCACTCCGACAGCCAGGCCTTCGACCGCCTGTCCTGCGGGCCGCTCCCAAGCTCGCGGTAGTAGCTTCGGTTGATCAGAAGCTTCGGAAGCGTGGCGCTGTTGAGCTCCACGGCCCAGCCCTGGTTTCGGCGGGCGACGAAGACATCGGGCACGACCGCATCGACGCCATCGCTTCGAAGGAACCTGCAGCCGGGCTTTGGATCGTAGGCTCGAAGCTCCCGGATCATGTCGGCGAGGTCCTCATCGTCGACCCGGCAGATGCGCTTCAAGGCAGCCAGATTGCCCTTGGCGAGATAGTCCAGGTTCGCGATCAGCCTCGCCATCGCCGGGTCGTAGCGGTCCGCGGCCCGGGCCTGGAGCGCGAGGCATTCGGAAAGCGAGCGGGCTGCAATTCCGGCGGGGTCGAGGCTCTGCACCACCGCGAGCACGCGTTCCACCTCCGCAAGGGGTACGCCAAGCCGCTCCGCCAGTTCGGGCAGCGGTGCGCTGAGGTAGCCGGTCTCGTCCAGCATCTCCACGATCTGAGCCGCGATCACCAAATCCGTGC
Organism: Allosphingosinicella sp.; assembly: GCA_035936615.1. Taxonomy (GTDB): domain Bacteria; phylum Pseudomonadota; class Alphaproteobacteria; order Sphingomonadales; family Sphingomonadaceae; genus Allosphingosinicella. Next base: position 4,464 of record DASYWC010000030.1, read on the forward strand.
CGGAAAGGCGGCATCCGGCCTGGGCGAGAAGATGCTCCTGGAGCGACAGTCCTTCGCCCGCGAAGCTGTCGAGGTCCGGAGCCTCGCCGCTCCCACCCTCGTAGCCGCTATCGAACGCCGGAGCGCAATCGGCGGCGCTGTCCTGATGGAAGTCCTCGCTGTTATAGTCGATGTCCAGCGGTGAATCCCGCTCCGCGTCCCCCGACTGGACGAGAACGTCGATGGTTTCCGCCTCTCCGGCTGCGGGCGCAACAGCCTCGGGAGCGTCCTCCCCCTCTTCCTGCCCGCCGCCGCTTTCGAGCAGCGGGTTGCGCTCGAGCTCCTCGGCGATGAAGCTTTCGATCTCCAGGTTGGACAGCGCGAGCAGGCGGATCGCCTGCTGAAGCTGCGGAGTCATCACCAGCGACTGGCTTTGGCGCAGATCCAGGCGAGGACCCAGGCCCATGACTACAACTCGAAGCTCTCGCCGAGATAGAGGCGGCGGACGTTCTCGTCTCGAACCAGGTCGTAGGGGCTGCCCGCGAACAGAACCTGGCCGCCGTAGATGATGCAGGCGCGGTCGACGATGTCCAGCGTCTCGCGCACATTATGGTCGGTGATGAGGACCCCGATGTCGCGCTTCTTCAATTCCCCGACCAGGTCCCGGATGTCGGAGATGGAGATGGGGTCGATGCCCGCGAACGGCTCGTCGAGAAGCATGATCGAAGGGTTGGCCGCAAGCGCCCTTGCGATCTCGCACCGCCTCCGTTCGCCGCCGGACAAAGCCATTGCCGGCGCGTCCCGGAGCCGCTCGATGCTGAACTCCTCGAGCAGCTGCTCGAGCCGCTGCTGGCGCGCCCGCTTGTCGGGCTCCGATACCTCTAGGACGGCCATGATGTTCTGGGCGACCGTCAGGCCCCGGAAGATGGAGGTCTCCTGCGGAAGGTAACCGAGGCCCAGAACCGCCCGCCGGTACATCGGAAGGCCGGTGATGTCCTGCCCGTCCAGAAGGATCCGGCCGCTGTCGGGCTTCACGAGCCCCATCACCGAGTAGAAGCAGGTGGTCTTGCCGGCTCCGTTGGGGCCGAGCAGCCCGACCACCTCCCCGCGCTCCACCCCAAGCGACACGTCGAGAAGAACGGCCTTCTTGTCGTACGACTTTGCGATCGACACGATCGAGAGCCCGCGCGACAGGTCGCCGATGGCGTCGGCGGGGCTTGGCCGTTCGATTGCGGAAGCGTCGTTCATCCAGCCTTCGCTATCACAGGCGGGCGCCGCCGCGAAGCCGCCGCCGCGGGCGCCTGGCAGGATTCCTGCATGTTTTGCCTAGTTGTTGCGCTGGGGCACCGTGAACGTGCCGGTCACCCGCCCGCCGTCACTCGCCGTGCCGGCGGGGCCCGATCCTTCCATCACCGCGCGGCCGCTGGTGAGGTCGATCACAAGCCGGCCTCCGTTCACTCGGGACTCTCCACGCACCAGGCTTACCCCGCCGATCAGAGTGATCAGCCGCTTGTCGAGGTCGTACACCGCGAACTGCCCGCGAGCGGTTTCGGACGGGCTGCGAACCACCACTCCGCCGCTGGCGTCGATGCGGTGGATCTCCAGCCCGCCGGAGTTGGAATAGAGGAGGGTCACCCGGCCCGCGTTCAAAGTGAGGTTCGCCTGCCGCGCTACCACGTTCCCGGCGAACACGGCCCGGTCGGCGCGGTCCTGCACTTCGATCCGGTCGGCGGCCACGTCGACAGGCGCATTGGTGTTGTGCCCTCGAAGAGCCGATCCGCCGCCCTGGCCGAGCGCCGGAGTGATCGCCACCGCGCCAAGGGCGGCGGCGGAAGCGGCAAGGACCAAAGCGAGCGTCTTCATGCTTATCATTTGAGGCCGCCCTGCTTGATATGCAAGCGGGCCCGCCCGTTCAGCACCACCCGCCGGTCGTCCAGATCCGCCATCATCTCGTCCGCGCTGAACCGGCCGAGCGGCATCTGCCCCGCCACCGACCCCTTGCTGACCATTCGCTGCTGGTCCAGGTCCACGGTCGCGTTTCCGGTCTGGAGCCGGTATCCGCTGGGCGCCGCGAAGACCACCGGCTCGCGGCTTGCGACCCTTCTCCGGTTGAGGTCGATCATGCCCGATCGCGCCTCGACCCGCCGTCCGTCGGGAGCGACGAATGTTGCAGGCTGGTTGGTGATCAGAGTCTGAGCCTTGAGGTCGATGATCGAGTCCCCGGCCGTCAGGCGGTAGCCGTCCGCTCCTGAGAAGCTGACCGGCCCTGCAACCACAACCCTCTGAGTGTCCATATTGTAGCGGGCGCGCTGGGCCTGGAACGCCGCCGGCCCCTGGTCGAGCACGAGCCGAGCCTCGATTCCGCCGATCGTCACGGTGGGGTCGCGGCTGCTTACCTGAAGGGCGGTCTGTGCGCTGAGCGCGAACGGCCGCCCCTTGTCGTCCTGGCCCTGATACTGAGCGTCCACCACGCGCATCCGCTCCTTGGCGATGTCGACCTTGTTCTTGTCGAGGAGGAAGCTGATCTCCTGCCCCTTCTGGAGCGGCGCAAGCACCAGATAGACTGCCAGCAGCCCGATCAGCAGCGGGAGCAGGATCTTGAGCGCCCGGATCAGGAAGTCGTGGTAACCGCCGGGGGCTGCCCAGCTCCGCTTTACGACCCGTTCCCGCTCGGCGAGCTCAGACATGGGCGAAAATGTCCACCTCTGCCCATCCCTGGAGGTCCAGAAGCGCCCGGTACGGCAGAAAGTCGAAGCACGCCTTTGCAAGGGCGGTGCGGCCTTCCCGCTCCAGCCGCTCGTCGAGCCTCTCCTTCATCGGGTGGAGGAAGCGCACGTCGGACGCGGCATATTCCTTTTGCGCGTCGCTAAGCTCGGTCGCTCCCCAATCGGAGGTCTGCTGCTGCTTGGAGATCTCGACCCCGACCAGTTCCTTCACCAGGTCCTTGAGGCCGTGGCGGTCGGTATAGGTCCGGATCAGGCGCGAAGCGGTCTTGGTGCAATAGACCGGCTCCGCCATCACTCCCAGGTAGCGGTAGATCGACGCCAGGTCGAAGCGGGCGAAATGGTAGAGCTTCAGGCGATTGGGATCCGCGAGCACCGAGCGCAGGTTCGGAGCAGCATAGTCGCTTCCCTGGGCGAATCTGACGAGATGCTCGTCGCCGCGGCCGTCGGAGATCTGAACGAGGCACAAGCGGTCGCGGACGAGCTGAAGGCCCATGGTCTCGGTATCGACGGCGACCGGGCCCGGGGCCAGGACCCCGTCCGGCAGGTCTTCTTCATGGAAATGCACGCTCATCAGGTGGGCATAGGACGAAGCGCCGCTCTCCTCAATGGGCGCTGCATAGGCGCCTTGGCGGCCAACAGGCGGTGCCGCTCTAAAGTGCCTCGCCCAATGCGGAAAATTGCGCTATGCGACTCGGCTGTGCGCCAAATGTCTTGCGCCGAAGGCCATCCGCGCGTTTAGCCCAGCGCGGTGGTTCTAACAGGGTTCGGGCGCGGGAAAGACTATTAAGGCAATGAGTTTTGACAAGGGGCGCCGCGGTGATCGCGGCGGGCGCGGCAGAGACAAGCGCGACGGTTTCGGCGAAGACAATTACAGCCCCAGCTATGGCGACCGCGGCGGTTTCGGCGGCGGTGACCGTGCTCCCTATGGGGGCGGCGGTGGCGGCGGCTACGGCGATCGCGGCGGCTTCGGCGGCGGCGACCGGTTCGGCGGAGGCGGTGAC
>DASYWC010000031.1:0-10173 GCA_035936615.1 Allosphingosinicella sp.
TCGTTCCTTCGATCCCGTGGCGATCTGGTCAGCCGCCGCGCCGACGCCGTCCGCCGCGAAGCCTCAGAGCTCGTCCGCGTCCTCATCGAGGGATGCGGACGAGCACGATCTGTTCGGAGTTCCGGTCTAGCAGCGAGCCGCTAATGCTCGTACCCGCCGCCGCCGCCATTGGTGACGACGGGATCGAGCAGGAAGACGCCGGTCTGGGACTCCCCGCTCTGGAAGCGCAGAGCGTAGCCATAGGTAGCTGCAGCTCCATTCAGGTCGAGAACGGTGAGCTCCAGGCCTTGGGCGGAGTGCACTTGGAAGTCCGGCTCCGACGACGGGCTTTTCGGACAATGGTCGCGCGCGACCCACAGTGGAGGATCGGCAAAAGCCATGGTGCAGCCGCTTTCATTGTCGACCTTGAAGCCGATCTCGACCGGGGCATCCCACTTCGCCTTGTCCTTGAAGTCCAGGTCGCCCTTGCCGTTCACGCAGGGCTCGCCGCTATCCTGCTTGAAACGGTAGGAGGTGACCTCGCCTGTCTCACGGTCGACCGCCTCGATGGTCAGCTTCAGCTTCACCTTCTTGGGAGGCCGGCCTCCCGAATGGTTCTGCGTTGCTCCGGTTGACCCCCTGGTAGCCATAGTCGATCCTCCTCCTGTTCAGCCATTTGATCGGTTCAGCCGGCGTTCCTTCGCCTCTCGCTCACGAAGTCGGGGTGCCGGTAGCCGATCGAATCCAGCGCGGAGGCGATGCTGCCGGCTTCACCTTCCCTGCCCAGCCTCTTGGCGATCCGGTACCGAATCGTCCTCTCCTGCGGCGCCTGGCTTCTGCTTTGCGACATCAACTTGAGCGCGGCTGTCCACGCTGCGGCTGCGCCGGCCGTGTCTCCCGTCGCGGCAAGCTGGTCTCCTCGCAGCATCTGAGCCTGAGCGATCAGGAACAGGCTTCCCGGGTCGAGCTTCTTGGGTGCCGAAGCCGGCGACAGCGTCGCCGCCCGGCGGGCCAGAGCGAGCGCTTCCCCCCGGTTGCCGCGAGCTGCCGCGGCTTGTCCGCGATTGATGAGGCAGTGCCTGGCGGCGTCCACCCACAGCACCACGCTCGGATCGCGGGCGAGAAGCCCCTGAGCTATTTCGCAGCCCGCCCGAATGGAGGGCTCGGCTTCATCGACGCGCCGGCTTGCAAGCAGCAGCGCCCCGAGGTCCAGATAAGACATGGCGGCGTTGCGCAGCCATTCCGTATTGTCCGGCTCCCTTTGTCTTAGCTCCTGAGCGAGGGCAGCGCCGGCTCGCAGATGCATGACCGCGGAGTCCAACTCGCCCCTGGAAGCGAAAAGGCGGCCCAGGGCGCGGCGTGCGGAAAGGGACCTGCGCTTGACCATGGTGTCGTTCTGATCGGTCGCCGCGGCGCTCTGGAGACCTTCGAGCTGCCGCTCGCGACTGCCGATCGCCTCGTCCAGATGCCCCTCCCCCTCCTGGGCGTCGGCGAGATAGGCAAGGGCTTCGAAAACAATATCCCGGTACTCTTTGTCGCGAGGGTTCGCGGCCTGAAGCCGCTCCGCATTCGCCAAAGCTTCCCTGAGCACCGGCGTCGCCTTGGAGAATTGCGCGTCCTCCAGGAGGAGCATGCCTAGGTTGGTGTCGGCATAGACCTTCTCGAGCTGCCATTTCTTCTCGTCCGGATCGAGCGCGACCAGCCGTTCTGCGAGCCGCCTGTACTCCAGGAAGCGCCGCTCCGCTTCCTCCACCTGGCCGCGCTGGAACGCAATGTAGCCGACCCAGAAGACGTTCTGCGCATGATCGAAGATGCGTTGCTGATCGTCCGGCGCGCGCCGAAGGGCTTCGGCGGTCCCGGCAAGCGCTTCCTGGTAGCGCTTGAGCGCCCCGTCGAGGTCGCCGCGCAGGTTTGCGATCTGCCCGATCAGCGTCAGAGCCTTGGAACGCTGCGCCAGGCCCTGGTCGGTGAGGGTGCCCCTGTCCTGCTTACGGTAGTAATCGAGCGCCCTCACTCCGACCGAGTCCAGCACGTCGAGTCGTCCCAGAGGCTCAAGCTTGTCTTTCAGGTCCCCCAGCATGAAGCCGACCAGGCTCTCGGCCTCCGAGCGCTGATCGCGCGCCTCGTCGCGGGCTTGGACTGCCGCGATCGCAAGGCCGCTCGTCACAACCATCCCGGCCAGCGACCCGGCGGCGAGCCAGGTAAGCCGTCTCTGCCTTCGAACCGTTTCCCGCCGGACCAGATCGTCGAGCGGGAGCGCGAGCATTCCGGCGATGAGCTTCAGCAGGCCCATCCGCCTGCCGTCGCCTTCCGGACGAAGATCCGCAGCGATGGGCTCGGCTCGCTTGCCGGTAAGGCGCCCCTTGGAATCCACCCGCTGGCGAAGGGCCGGGGGGAAGCATTCCTCCTCCTCCCGTCCGGGTATCTCGCTCGCGAACGGTTCGCCCGCGACGATCGCGGCCAGGACCCGGCCGCTCGGATTGAGCTGCTTGAAGCGCCTGATCTCCTCGTTGGTCCAGCGCGAGCGTGCCGCCGCGGGCGAGCAGAGCACGATCAGGCAGCGGGAGACGGAGAGGGAGTCGCGAATGGTGTGGCCGAGGTCGTCGGAGGCGACGAGTTCCTCACGGTCGCGGAACACCGGCCGAAGGGTGGCCGGCACCTCGCCCGCTTCGGTTCGCTTGCCGACGAGATCCTTGGGAACCCGGAAGCTCTCAAGCGCCTTGTGCAGCCACTCCGCGGCCTTTTTGTCGCTATGGCTGTAGCTTAGAAAGGCCCAGTAACGGGGCGCAGGCGGCGGAGCTGCGCGCCGCCCGCGGGCATTGGCAGAAGGTCGCTCCAGCACTGACCCGTACGCGCCCATAGGCGCACCCCCTTGAGTCTGCGTGAGGCGGGAATAGCCGAAAAGAGGCAGAAAAGCGAATCGCGGTGGCTCCCCTGGCCCGCATTCCGCTATGGGAGCCCCATGAGCAACCTTGCAGCCCTTCTCCAGCCCGACAAGGGACAGCCCGCCACCCCGCTTCACCTGGTGGACAAGAAAAGCTTCGACGCATGGCTGGAGAAACAGCCGGAGCGGGTCCGCCAGGCGGTCAAGGCTCAGGGGTTCGAGGGGAAAGCCGGTCAGCTCGCCGTTCTCCCCGGGGCCGGCTCAGGGGAATGGTCGGCGGTGCTCGGCGAGGAGCCGGGCGTCTGGGGCCTCGCCAAGGCGGCGGAGCAGCTTCCGGAGGGCACTTACCGGGTGGCGGGGCGCGGGCCGGGGCCGGCGGCGCTCGGCTGGCTCCTCGGCCAGTACAGGTTCGACCGCTACAAGAAGGAGCCCTCGAAGAAGGGCCCCCGGGTCATTCTGACGGACGAGCCCGCGCGGATCGCCGAGACGCTTCTACTCGCCGAATCGACTGCGCTAGTACGCGACTACGTCAACATCCCCGCACAGGATTTCGGCCCGCAGGAGCTTGAATCCGCCGTTTCCGACCTCGCAAAGACCCATTCCGCGGCACTTTCGACAACATCCGGAGCCGCTCTCGAAGCCGAATACCCGATGGTGGCCGCGGTCGGCCGGGCCGCCGCTCCGGACCGGGCTCCGCGGATGATCGAGCTGGAATGGGGCGACCAGCGCCACCCCCGCCTGGCGATCGTCGGCAAGGGCGTGGTGTTCGACTCCGGCGGCCTCAACATCAAGCCGTCGGCCGGGATGCGGCTGATGAAGAAGGACATGGGCGGAGCCGCGCACGCTCTGGCGCTTGCTCGGATCGTCATGAAGAGCAAGCTCCCGGTTCGCCTCCACCTCCTCATTCCCGCGGTCGAGAACGCCATCTCCGGCAACGCCTACCGCCCCGGCGACGTGCTGAAGAGCCGCAAGGGCCTGACGGTGGAGATCGGCAATACCGACGCGGAAGGGCGGCTGATCCTGGGCGACGCGCTCACCCGGGCTGGAGAGAACGGCCCAGAGCTCATCCTGGACTTCGCGACTCTAACCGGTGCCGCAAGGGTGGCGCTGGGCGCAGATCTCCCGGCCCTGTTCTCGAACGACGATGCGCTGGCCCAGTCGCTGCTGGATGCAGGCACTAGGGTTTCCGACCCGCTTTGGCGGATGCCGCTTTGGAAGCAGTATGAGGAGATGCTCTCCTCCGACATAGCGGACATCGGCAACGCCGCCGACGGCCCGATGGCGGGGGCAGTCACCGCGGCCCTGTTCCTTCAGAAGTTCGTGCCCGACGGAGTACCCTGGGCTCACCTCGACACCTTCGCCTGGCGGGCCGCGGCCAAGCCCGGCCGGCCCAAGGGCGGAGATGCGCTCGGGCTTCGGGCGGCCTGGCAGATGCTTCGGGCCAGGTACTCGGACTAAGACCGATTCCCCCATTTTTGCGCCGAATTTTCAATAAGGTGCGAAACGAAAACCATTCCCACTGGTTGTACCTCCGAAACAGACCTCATTACGCCTTCGGAGAAAGCCGACGTGTCGGAGCGTGCCCTAAAATCATGGATGCAGACCCTGATCGGCTATGTTCGGTCGGGTCAACCGGACCTTACCAATCGCCAGATGGCCCTCATGCTTCTGGTCTACCTCACTCCCGGTCCTCACACGGTCCGCGGGCTGGCGCAGGTTCTGGGCGTTTCGAAGCCCGTCATCACACGCGCCTTGAACACGCTCGGCTCGCTCGGCTATCTGCGGCGGGTCCGCGATGAGGCGGACCGGCGCAACGTGTTCGTCGCCCAGACCAATACGGGACAGGAATTCCTTGAAAGCTTCGAACGCAATATCGAGCAGGACGGCAAGTCCCGAAGCACGTCCAAGGAACGGGGAATCCTCCTCCACCACTAATCGCTTCACGTTGAGCGGCCCGTCGGCCGACCTCGACCCGCGCTACGATGCCTTCCGCCCGGACCTGGCCGACGCCGCCCTGGCGGACCGGTTGTTCGCGCCCCATTACGTGGAGCCGGTGAGCCGCTCGGTCAACGAGGCAGCGTCGCTCCATGTAAAGCCGGATCTCGCGTCGGAGACGATCGGGGAACTCAAGGCCGGCGAGGCTTTCGCTCTGCTGGAAAACGCCGGCGACTGGGCCTGGGGCTACCGGAAGTCCGATCACCTGGTCGGCTATCTTCAGGCATCGCGGCTCGCGCCCGCGCGTTAGCGGCTACATTTCCCCGCGGGCGCGGCGGATTGCATACCATTTGCGGACGTTGGCATTGTGCTCCTCGAGCGTGTCGGCAAATACGTGCCCGCCCGTTCCGTCGGCTACGAAGTAGAGCGCCTTTGTGGGAGCGGGATCGAGGACTGCCGCGATCGACTCCTTTCCCGGATTGGCGATCGGCCCCGCCGGAAGGCCGGCCCGGGCATAGGTGTTGTAGCCGTTGTCCGCGTTCAGCTCCGAGCGAAGGATTCGGCGGCCGAGCGGCTTGCCCTTGGTGATGGGGTAGATGACGGTCGGATCGGCATCGAGCTTCATTCCAATCCTCAGCCTGTTGCTGTAAACGCCTGCAACCATTCGCCTTTCGGATGGCTTTCCAGTCTCCTTCTCGACCACCGAGGCGAGGATGATCGCGTCTCGCTTGTTATCGACCACCGAATGCGGCTGCCGGTTGGCCCAGAGCTTGTCTAGCTCCTTGGTCATTGCGGCCTGCATCCGCTTCAGCACCGCCGCCCGGCTTTCGCCGCGCTTGAAGCTGTAGCTGTCGGGGAGCACGGACCCCTCTTCAGGCACCGGGATGTCACCGGTCAGCAGCTTCTCCCGCATCAGCCGCTCCCACACCATGATCGAGGGAATGCCTTCGGGAATGGTGACCAGCCTCTGGACGGGCCGGCCGTGCTGGAGGATGTCGAGCACCTTGGCTCCGCTTGCTCCGGCCGGAATATGGAATTCCCCCGCGTGGATCGGATCTCCGGAACCGAAAATCCGCGCCATCGTCTTGTAGGTTTGCACACTTCCGGGGACGATGCCCCGCTTCACCAGCTGCCCGGCGACGCTTCCGAGGCTCGATCCCTCCTCGACGATGAAGCTGTGCGGCCCCTTTGCAGGCCCGGCGCTGGCCCACAGGGTCGAATAGGCCACGACTCCAGCGAGCACGCCGAGCGCGGCGAGGATCAGCAGCAGCTTCTTCATGGCAGGGATCGTCAGAGCGCCCGCATCACCAGGCTTGCATTGGTGCCGCCGAAGCCGAAGCTGTTGTTGAGCACAGCCTTCACCGGCCTCTCCTTTGCGACGTGCGGCACGAGGTCCACTCCCGCCGTTCCCTCGCTGGGATTGTCGAGGTTGAGCGTGGGCGGAACGATCTGGTCGCGCATGGCGAGCATGCAGAAGATCGCCTCCACCGCTCCGGCGCCGCCGAGCAGGTGGCCGATCGCGGACTTGGTCGAGCTCATCGACAGCTTGCCGACCGCGTTCCCGAACAGCTTGCGAACGGCGCCGAGCTCAAGCTCGTCGCCGAGCGGAGTCGAGGTGCCGTGGGCGTTGATATAGTCGATGTCGCTAAGGTCGAGGCCGGAGCGCTTCATCGCCACTTCCATGGCCCGGTAGCCGCCAGCCCCTTCAGGATGCGGAGCGGTGACGTGATAGGCGTCGCCCGACATCCCGTAGCCGATGACCTCGCAATAGATCTTGGCTCCGCGCTTCTTCGCGCGCTCATATTCCTCGAGCACCACCACTCCGGCGCCCTCGCCCATCACGAAGCCGTCGCGGTCGACGTCGTAGGGGCGCGAGGCCTTTTCCGGCTCGTCGTTGCGGGTGGAGAGCGCTCGGGCCTGGGCGAAGCCGGCGATCCCGAGCGGGCAGAGCGCGCTCTCGGCGCCGCCAGCAAGCATCACGTCGGCGTCGTCCAGCATGATCATCCGGGCCGCGTCGCCGATCGAGTGGGCGCCGGTGGAGCAGGCGGTCACGACTGCGTGGTTGGGGCCCATCAGGCCGTATTTGATCGACACCTGTCCGGAGACGAGGTTGATCAGCCGCCCGTGCACGAAGTGCGGGCTGACCCGCTTGGGGCCCTTCTCGTGCAGGACCAGGGATTCCTTCTCGATCCCCGGAAGGCCGCCGATCCCGGAGCCGATCGACACTCCCGCCCGGAAGCGGTCCTCCTCGCTCATGCCGGTGAGCCCCGCGTCCTCGAGCGCCTGGCCTGCCGCGTCGATCCCGTAGATGATGAACGGGTCGACCTGCCGCTGAACCTTGTGGTCGACGCGCTTATTGGGGTCGAAGCCGAACTCGTGCTCGGGCGGCTTGATCTCGCAGGCGATCTGGCAGACCTGATCGGAAGGGTCGAAGCGGGTGATCCGCGTCGCGCCGCTCTTGGAGGCGAGGATATTCTTCCAGCTCGTCTCGGTGTCGCCGCCAAGCGGCGTTACCAACCCAACTCCAGTCACAACTACCCGGCGCATGCCTAGTCTCCAAAATGCGAACAGGCCCAGACCCGTTCGGGCTGAGCCTGTCGAAGCCCTGCATTCCTCTCACCCATCGACCAGCTCAGGGCGAACGGTTCGATGTCTCGCCTCTAGGCCTTGTTCGTCTCGATATAGTCGATCGCGTCCTTGACGGTGGCGATCTTCTCGGCCGCGTCGTCGGGGATCTCGACCCCGAACTCTTCCTCGAAGGCCATGACCAGCTCGACGATGTCGAGGCTGTCGGCTCCGAGATCGTCGATGAAGCTGGCTTCCTCGGTGACCTTCTCGCCCTCGACGCCCAGATGCTCCACAACGATCTTCTTAACGCGGTCCGCTGTCTCGCTCATATTCTCGCCTTCCCTAGGTTTGTTTGTCCTTGCCCTAGCCGCTCCCGGCGCCCGCTGGCAAGTGGCCCGAAGCACCGGCGCGAACGGTGCGCGCCTACAGCATTGCCATGCCGCCGTTGACGTGCAGGGTCTGCCCAGTCACGTAACTGGCCTCGCGGCTCGCAAGGTAAACGGCCGCCGCTGCTATATCGCTCCCTTCGCCGAGCTTGCCGATTGGAATACGTCCGAGCAGAGCCTCCTTCTGGCCCTCCGGAAGGCCATCGGTCATGGGCGAGGCAATGAAGCCGGGAGCGATGCAGTTGACGGTGATCCCGCGGCTCGCGACCTCCTGAGCCAGCGCTTTGGACATGCCGACCAGCCCCGCCTTCGAGGCCGCGTAATTCGCCTGGCCGGGGTTTCCGGTCGCTCCAACGACGGAGGTAATCGAGATGATGCGGCCGTGCTTGGCTCGCATCATCGGCTTCAACGCCGCGCGGGCGAGCCGGAAAGCGGCCTCGAGATTGACCGTGATGACGTCGGACCACTCCTCGTCCTTCATCCGCATCGCCAGGTTGTCCCGAGTGACGCCCGCATTGTTGACGAGGATATCGAGCTTGCCGAGCTGCTCCACGGCCCGAGGCACCAGAGCGTCCACGGCCGCCGCGTCCGAAAGGTTGGTTGGCAGGATCACGCTCTCCCCGCCGATCTCGTCCTGAACAGCCCTCAGCGCCTCCTCCCGAGTCCCCGAAAGCCCCACCCGAGCCCCCTGCCCCGCCAGAGCCTTCGCGATGGCCGACCCGAGCCCGCCCGAAGCGCCGGTAACGAGAGCAGTCATTCCTGAAAGATCGAACATTCGTTTCCTCCGTCATCCCGGCCAAGGCCGGGATCTCAGCGAGACACGGCGCTTCACCCTGAGACCCCGGCCTGCGCCGGGGTGACGCCTCGCGTCAAACTTCCTTCACCAGCGCTTCGATGTCATCCATGGTGACGATGCTGCTTGTCCGCACGTCGGGCGCGATGCGCTTGACCATTGGGGCGAGGACCTTGCCTCCGAGCTCCACGAAATGCGTCACCCCCGCTTCGGCCATTGCGGCGACGCTTTCGCGCCAGCGGACCATTCCCGTGACCTGCTCGACCAGCAGGCGCCGGATCTCGGCGGGATCGTCGACCGGCGCGGCGGTGACGTTGGCGTAGAGAGTGACCAGCGGCGGCCGAACATCCGCCTCGCCAAGCGCCTTTTCCATCGCCTCGGCAGCGGGCTGCATCAGCGGGCAGTGGAACGGCGCCGAGACGGGCAGGAGCAGAGCGCGCTTCGCTCCCCTGGCCTTGGCGATCTCAAGCGAGCGCTCGACCGCGCCCTTGTGGCCCGACACCACCACCTGACCCGGATCGTTGTCGTTGGCGACGGTGCAGACCTCGCCCTGCGCCGCCTCCTCCGCGACGGCCTGCGCCGCCTCCAGCCCGAGCCCGAGCAGGGCCGCCATCGCCCCCTCGCCCACCGGCACCGCAGCCTGCATCGCCCGCCCGCGAAGCTTCAGAAGCCGAGCCGTGGTCGCGACATCGAACGTCTCGGCGGCGCACAGGGCGGTATATTCCCCCAGGCTATGGCCGGCGACGAAGCCCGCCTTCTCCACGGAGATGCCGGACACCCGAAGCGTGGCAATCGCATTGGCCATGATCGCGGGCTGCGCATTCTCGGTCAGCATCAGCTCTTCGGGTGGCCCCTCCGCCATCAGCCGAGCCAGGTTCTGCCCAAGCGCCTCGTCCACCTCCTGGAACAGCTCCCGGGCCACGTTGCTGGCCTCGGCAAGCGCCTTGCCCATGCCCACGGCCTGGCTCCCCTGCCCCGGAAAGATGAATGCGCGCATGCCTGTCCTCCTGTTGCGGCGGCTGGTAGGACAGGCCCGCCGCAAAGCGCAAGCGGGGCTTGCCTTTTCGAGGGGTTTCAGCCATTAGCCACCGCATCCGGGGCGGAAGGTCACCTTCCAGCCCCGGTTTGATTTTCAGACGACAGCCGGAGGGGCGTCCGCATTGGGCGGCGTCAGCGATCGGCCAAAGACAAGGAATGCGCACCCATGCCGCTTTACGAGCATGTGTTTCTCGCGCGTCAGGACCTGCCCCAGGCCCAGGTGGACGCGCTGGCGGAAAACGCCACCCGCATCATCGAAGACAATGGCGGCAAGGTCGTCAAGACCGAGACCTGGGGCCTTCGCAGCCTCGCCTACCGCATCCAGAAGAACCGCAAGGCGCATTACGTCTTGCTGGACTTCGAAGCGCCGACCAATGTCGTCGCCGAGCTTGAGCGCCAGACCCAGATCAACGAAGACGTCGTCCGCTACATGACGCTGAAGGTCGATACCCACGAGCAGGGCCCGTCGGCCATGATGCGCCGCAACGAGCGCTCCGAGCGCGAGCGCGGCGGTGACCGTGGCGATCGCGGCCCGCGCCGTGACCGCGACGACGACACCGGCTTCGACAGCTAAGCGAGAAGGACAGACA
>DASYWC010000032.1:0-4345 GCA_035936615.1 Allosphingosinicella sp.
CTCCTCGGGAGTGGCGGTGAAGCGCGGGTCGGGCTTGCCGTCGTCCTGGACGATCGAGTCCTCCACCTTGAGCTCGTTGATCAGGTGGCGGCGAAGATCGGACTCGCGGACCACCCGGCGGTCCGCCAGATCGGGGTCGGAAAGCTGCGGCACGATGAGATCAGGAGTAATTCCGCCCTCCTGCACCGACTTGCCCGAGGGAGTGAAGTAGCGGGCCGTGGTCAGTCGAAGCGCCGTCTGCTGCCCAAGCGGGAGCAGGGTCTGGACCGAGCCCTTGCCGAAGGTGCGCTGGCCCATCACGATCGCGCGGCGGTGCTCCTGAAGAGCTCCGGCCACGATCTCCGCCGCCGAAGCGCTGCCCTCGTTAACAAGGACGATCACCGGAAGGCCGTTCGCAGCGTCGCCCGGACGGGCGTAGAAACGCTCGATGTCGCTCTTCCTCCGGCCGCGCTGCGAGGCGACCTCGCCGCGCTCGAGGAACACGTCGGAAAGGCCGATCGCCTGGTCGAGCAGACCGCCAGGGTTGGAGCGGAGGTCCAGGATGTAGCCGAGCGGCTTTCCGCCGAGCGACTTGTCGATCGCGGTCATGGCCGCAAGGGTCGCGTCGGTGACGGTCCGGTCGAAGCCGTTGACGTCGATGATCCCGACGCCATCCTTCACCTCCCACTTCACCGTCTTGAGGTTGATGATCGCTCGCGTGAGAGTCACGTCGAAGGGCTTGTCGCGGCCCGGACGGACCACCGTGATCTTGATCTGCGAGCCGGGCCTGCCGCGCATCTGCTCGACTGCTTCGTCGAGGGTTCCGCCGTAGATGAGCTTGCCGTCGAGATGGGTGAGGAAATCGCCTGCCTTGATCCCGGCGCGGTCGGCTGGCGTATCCTCGGTCGCGGCGATGACCTTGACCGCTCCGTCCTCCATCGTGACGCTGAGGCCGAGGCCGCCATAGTTGCCCTCGGTCTGGGTCATCATCTGCTTGAAGCCGCGCTCGTCGAGGTAGGTCGAGTGGGGATCGAGGCTCGCGAGCATTCCGTCGATGGCGCCTCGAAGCAGGGTCTTGTCGTCCACCTGCTCGACATATTCCGCCCGAACCCGCTGGAACACGCTCATGAACTGGTCGAGCTCACGGTAGGTGTTGACGTCGACCTGGGCGAGCGCGGCGGTCGTTGCCGGAATGAGCGCGAAGGCGCTGATGAGGCCGAGGGAGCGGACGAAATTGTTGGCCATCTAAATATCCTGATCTGTGTCGGGCGAAGCTGTACAGGTTTTTTACCACCGCGAAAAGCAACGCAGGCTTAACGCTGGGGAGGCTTAGAGGAACCAGGCGATCGGCTGCGGCGTGCCATGGCGGCGAAGCTCCACCCCCACTTCGGAGTCGGCGGCAGCCCGACCGAGGGGTGTGCCGGCCGTTACGGCGTCGCCTCTGGCTACCCGAAGCGCAGCCAGGTTCGTGATTGTCGTTGTCCAGCCCCCCCCATGGTCGATGATGACGATCTGGCCGTAGCTCCTGAAGCCCCCCGCATAGGCGATCCGTCCGCCCCGGGGGGCGACCACCGGCAAAGCGGAGGCGGGGCGAACGATCACTCCGCGCGAATGGATGCCCGAGTCGGAGATCTCGCCGAAGCCGGTGACGAGCTCGCCCTCCAGCGGCAGGCGGTACGCAGGCGGGTCCTTCTTTGGCGGCGGGGGGGTGGCTCCGTGTGGGCGCGGGAGTGGAGGCGGAAGGCTCGCCAGTTCCTTCAGGAGCCGCGCCTCAAACGCGCGAGCGGGAATGGCGGCGGCGAGTTCGCGCCCCTCCTCGGCAAGGGCGATGGAGCGATCCCCTTCGCCGAGTGCGGACCGGATCAGGGCGCCGGAGCGCCGGCGCTGGCTTTCCTCCAGGCGCGCGAGGGCGACCCGCTTGCGGCGCAGTTCCTGGCGGCGGGCGGCGAGGGCCTGAAGCGCCTCGCCGCCTCGCGCGCGCAGCTCGGCAGCCTCGTCAAGTTCGGCCCGCAGGCCCGCCGTACGCTCCCGGATCGCGGGGAGCGTAGCGCCGAGCAGCGCCCTCACCCGAGCCGCCTCGTCGACCGTCCCCGGCTGCACCAGCGCGAGCGCCGGCGGACGGCGCGCCATGGTCTGAAGGGCCGCGGTCAGTTGGACGACCGGACGCTGCCGCTCGGCGAGGCGCTCCTGCCGCTCGGCGATTTCAGCCTCGATCATGCGGACCCTCGCTTCGGCCGCGGTGATCTCGGCCTCGCTGGTGTCGATCGCTGCAATGAGCGCTTCCGCTTCGGCCCGGGCGCGGTCTGCTGCATTCCTCGCTTCGGCCGCTGCCTTCTCGAACCCGCGCGCGCGCTCAGCCGCCTCTTTAGCCTCGCTGGCGGCAGTGGCGATTGCCGAGCGAGCGGAGGGAGGCGCCGCCTGTGCGAACGCTACGCCCGCGAGGACGGCGCAGAGCAGGACTGGAAGCGACAGTCGGGTCACTCCCTAACCTTCGCGGTGATAGGGGTGGTTGGCAAGGATGCTGGTGGCCCGCCAGATCTGCTCGGCGAGCATTGCCCGAGCGAGGAGGTGAGGCCAGGTGGCGTTGCCGAACGCAAGCAGCAGGTCCGCGCCGGCACGATCTTCGTCATCGAAGCCGTCGGCGCCGCCGATCATGAAGCGCGCCTCGCGCCTGCCGCCGTCCCGCCACTGCTCGAGCTTGGCTGCAAAGGCGAGCGAGCCTAGCTGCTCGCCCTTCTCGTCGAGCAGGATAGTGACTGCGTTGTCGGCAGGAGGCGGGATCTTGCCGCCGCTTTCCGGCAGTTCGGTGACCTTTGTGGGCCAGGAGATACGCTTCAGGTAGCGCTCGACCAGCTCGGCCTCCGGGCCGCGCCCGATCCGCCCGCGTGCGACGATGTGGAGGAGCAAGGGCTCAGCCGGCCGCCGGGGCGGCCGTATTCTCCTCGAAAGCCCACATACGCTCCAGATTGTAGAAGCTGCGCACTTCGGGGCGGAAGAGGTGGACGATCACGTCCTCGGCATCGATCAGCACCCAATCGGCGATCGGCAAGCCTTCGATCCGGACGTTCCGGCCAAGCTCGCGCTTGATCCGCTCGGTGAGCTTTTGCGCCATCGAGGCGACCTGGCGGGTGGAGCGGCCGCTTGCGATCACCATATGGTCGGCGATCGTCGATTTGCCGCCGAGGGGGATCGTGACGACTTCCTGGGCCTGGTCGTCATCCAGGGAGCGAAGCACGAGATCGTGCAGGGCCTCGACCTGGTCTGCGTCTCCGCCATTCGGAGCAGGGGTTGGTGCGGGCAAAATGCCTCCTTACGGCAACGGCCGCCGCGTCACGCCGTCGCGGAGGGCCTTGGGGTTGAACGATTTGGCTGTGTTTTGGTGCCAGTCGGGGTCGGCAGCTCGGATGCCGGTTGCGGATGTCGGGTCGGGCGGCAGGTTCAGCAGCACGAGCGCCGGCGTTCTCCACTCCGTCCAGCTGAGAGCCTGGTCTGCGGGCCGGACGAAGCTTCGCAGCCAGCCCATGGCGGGTGCCGAATGGGCTTCTGCATCATATCCCGGCCTCGAAACGACCGCAATCGGAACCAGCTCGGCGATACGCTTCCAGTCGCGCCAGAGGTGGAACTGTGACAAATTGTCCGCACCCATCAGCCAGATGAACCGGCGGTCCGGGAAGCGGCTTCGAAGCTTCGAGAGCGTGTCGACCGTATAGACGGTGCCAAGCTCCCGCTCGATCGCGGTGACCTTGATCGCGAGCCCTTCCGCTACCTCAACCGCCGATCGGAAGCGCGCCTCCAGCGGCGCCATGCCGGTCGCGTCCTTAAGCGGGTTCCCGGGCGAGACCAGCCACCAGCTTTCATCGAGCCCGAGCGCTTCGGCGGCACGGACCGTGATCCCGCGGTGGCCGAGGTGGCCGGGGTTGAAGGAGCCGCCGAGCAGCCCGGTCTTCGTCATGGCAGCCGCGATAGCACGAGACTGGGCGTGCGCGAACGCCCTCGACGGCCGGAACGGCTTGCGGCATGATCGGTCGAGCAGGGGTGTGAGGATGGTCGAAGGTCTCGACGGTGTCGGCGAAGGCGTGACGGGCGGGCTGATCGCGCGCGCCGTCGAACCGGAAGCGGGCGAGCAGCGGAGCGGCGCGGGCGATTGCAGGGCGTGCCTCAATTGCGGAACTCCGGTGACCGCGAACTTCTGCCCTGAATGCGGGCAGCAGGCGCATGTGCACCGGACGCTCGGCGCCTTCTGGCACGACATCGCTCACAGTGTGCTTCATTTCGAGGGCAAGATCTGGCGCACCCTGCCTCTGCTCGCGTGGAAGCCCGGCGAGCTGACACGGCGCTATGTGGAGGGCGAGCGGGCCCGCTTCGT
>DASYWC010000033.1:0-3575 GCA_035936615.1 Allosphingosinicella sp.
GGAGGGGGGCTGGTGCCATGCTCGGCCCCCCCTCCACCGCACTTCGTGCGGGCCCCCTCCCCGTGCCCGGGAAAATATTTAGCTCGTGCACGGTCACGTTTCGGGCCTTCATCTCGAGCTCCTGGCCTGCGCGGGCTCGGGCGTAGGCTGCCTTGCCGTCGATCTTGAGGGCGGAGTAAGCGGGCGGGACCTGCTCTAGCGGCCCCCTGAAGCGGGGCAGGACCGCCTCCACCTGCTCAAGCGAGGGGCGCACCTCCGACGTGGCGACGACTTGACCCTCGCCATCCAAGGTGTCCGTCTCGGCGCCGAAGCCGATCGTGAACTCGTAGATCTTGTCGGAATCGAGCATTCGCCCGCAAAGCTTGGTTGCCTCGCCGAGCGCAACCGGCAGCACGCCACTGGCGAGCGGGTCCAGGGTGCCGCCGTGCCCGACCTTCACTTTGGAGTAGCCGCCGTCACGCAAGGCCCGCTTTACGGCCGAGACGATCTGCGTGGAGCCGGGCCCCACCGGCTTATCGATGATCAGCCAGCCGTTTATGGGCTACTCGTCCTCATCCGCGGCGAGATCCGCCGCTACCTTGGGCGAGCGCAGAAGCTTGTCGATGTGACTGCTCTCGTCGAAGCTTTCGTCGGGTAGGAACTTGAGCCTGGCGGCATATTTGGTGTTCACGCGCCGGGCGACTTCGCTCTGAAGGTAGGCGGTGTTGGTCCTGAGCGCCTTGATCACTGCCTCCTCGTTGGCGCCGAGCAGCGGCTTCACGAACACCGTGGCGTGGCGAAGGTCCGGGGACATGCGGACCTCCGTCACCGAGACGCTGTGGCTTGCGAGCGTGTCGTCATGCACGTCGCCGCGCATCAATATGTCGGACAAGGCGTGGCGCACCTGCTCGCCGACGCGAAGCAGGCGAACCGAGCGGCCTTCCTGGCTTTCGTTGTTGCGCATGACGTACCCTTAAAGAGTGCGCTCCCGCTCCTCGACCTCGAACACCTCCAGGTGATCGCCCGGCTTGATGTCGTTGGTGTCGGCAAGGAGCACGCCGCATTCGAGGCCGGCGCGCACTTCGGGGACGTCGTCCTTGAAGCGGCGAAGCGAGGAGATGGTCGTCTTGGAGACGATGACGTCCTCGCGGGTCAGGCGTGCATGGAGGCCCTTGCGAAGCACGCCCTCGAGCACCAGCAGGCCGGCGGCCTTGTCCTTCTTGCCGGCCGGGAAGACTTCCCTCACTTCGGCGCGGCCGACCACGTTCTCGATCATCAGCGGCCCGAGCTCGCCCGCCATCGCGGAGCGCACCGCGTCGGTGAGGTGGTAGATCACGTCGTAATATTGGAACTCGACTCCGCTCCGCTCCGCGATTTCCCGAGCCTTTGCGTTCGGGCGGACATTGAAGCCGATGATCGGCGCCTTGGATGCGCTCGCAAGGGTGACGTCGCTTTCGGTGATTGCGCCCACCCCGGAATGGAGAACCCGGACCCGGATGTCCTCGTTGGAGATGCGGTTCAAGGCGCTGACGATGGCCTCGGCCGAACCCTGCACGTCCGCCTTGATTACCAGCGGATATTCCACCGTAGTGCTCGCCTTGGAGGCGAACAGGTTCTCCATGTTGATCGGAGCGTTTGTGGTGCGCTTGCGGTCGAGGATTCCCTGGCGGTAGGCGGCGACTTCGCGTGCGCGTGCGTCGTTTTCGACGACAGAGAAGGGATCGCCCGCCGAGGGAACGGCGGAGAGGCCGAGCACTTCGACCGGAACGGACGGTCCGGCCTCCTTAACCTGGCGGCCCTTGTCGTCGATCATGGCGCGGACCTTGCCGCTGGCGGCGCCAGCGACGAAGATGTCGCCGACCTTAAGGGTGCCGCGCTGAACGAGCACGGTCGCGAGCGGGCCGCGGCCCTTGTCGAGCTTGGCTTCGATCACCGTGGCTTCCGCCTGGCGGTCGGGATTGGCCTTCAGCTCGAGCAGCTCGGCCTGGAGGTGGATCGCCTCCAGAAGGCCGTCGAGATTGGTCTTCTTGAGAGCGGAAACCTCGACGTCCTGAACGTCGCCGGACATGGCCTCGACGATGATCTCGTGCTGAAGCAGCTCCTCTCGGACCTTCTGCGGATTGGCGTCGGGCTTGTCGATCTTGTTGATCGCGACGATCATCGGCACCCCGGCCGCCTTGGTGTGGTTGATCGCCTCGATCGTCTGCGGCTTCAGCCCGTCGTCGGCGGCAACCACCAGAACGACAATGTCCGTCACGTTGGCGCCGCGCTGGCGCATTTCGGTGAAGGCCTCGTGGCCCGGAGTGTCGAGGAAGGTGATCTTCGACTTGTCCGCAAGCGTCACCTGATAGGCCCCGATGTGCTGCGTGATTCCGCCAGCCTCGCCGGAAACCACGTCCTCGCCGCGGATCGCGTCGAGCAGGCTGGTCTTGCCGTGATCGACATGGCCCATGATGGTGACCACCGGCGGGCGCGGCTGCAGAGTTTGGGGAGCATCGACATCGGCTTCGCTCTGGATGTCCACGTCGTGCTCGGAGACGCGGTTGATGCGGTGG
Organism: Allosphingosinicella sp.; assembly: GCA_035936615.1. Classification (GTDB taxonomy): domain Bacteria; phylum Pseudomonadota; class Alphaproteobacteria; order Sphingomonadales; family Sphingomonadaceae; genus Allosphingosinicella. Next base: position 2,535 of record DASYWC010000033.1, read on the forward strand.
CCGAATTCCTCGATCAGAAGCTCGGCGGTGTCCTGGTCGATCGTCTCGGTGATGGTGACGGGCGTCCCCATCTTGAACAGGGATTTGACGAGATCCGCGCCGCGCTCGCCCATGCGCTTGGCGAGCTCCTGGACGGTGATCGCCTCGGGCACGTCGACGTCGCGATACTGCTTTGCTGACGGGCCGGACTGCTGGTGGGCGCGCTTCTCCTTCTCGCGGGCACGCTTCAGAGCGGCCATCGAACGGGCTCGGGCTCCGCCCTCGTCGTCGCCCAGCGCTCGGCTGACGGTCAGCTTGCCCGACTGGCGGCGGTCGTCGCGCGGATTGCGGCTCGGACGGGCGGGCTGCTCCGGCCGCTTGACGGGAGTGAAGCCCCTGGGCTTGGTATGGCCGGGCCGTTCGTCCTCATCCTCCGGGGTAGCGGGCGCTGCAGGCTGCGAAGCTGCAACCGCCGCCTCCTCGGCTGCGCGCTTGGCATCTTCCTCGGCCTTGATGCGGGCTTCTTCTTCGGCGCGGCGATTTTCTTCGGCCCGGCGCTTCTCGTCCTCGGTCGCTGCCACCGCCTGCCGGTCCTCGCGGCGGCGAGCCTCTTCGAGCGCGGCCATGCGCGCTTCCTCGGCTTCCCGCAGGAGGCGTTCCTGCAGCTCGCGCCGTGACGCGGTATCCGCAGTCGGGCGCGCTGCAGGCTTGGGAGCAGGCTCCGCCTTTGCGGCGGGGGGAGGCGGGGGCGGGGCTTCGACCGGCGCGGCCTGCTCCTGCTTCGGAGCTTCCTCGCCGGGCTTGCCCAGGATCCTGCGCTTCTTGACCTCGACCACGACGGTATTCGAGCGGCCATGGCTGAAGCTCTGCTTCACCTTGCCGGTCTCGACCGTGCGCTTCAGGCCCAGCGGCGCGCGCGTTCCCAGCTTCGGCTTATCTGTCGTCTCGCTCATTTAAACCCTTCACTCACATCCATAGCCGACGCGTCCGGCGTACCCGCCGCTGCGGCGCTTAGCCCATCGTCTGATCCGATAAAAGCGCGCCAGCGGTTCAGCGCCTGAC
>DASYWC010000034.1:0-27553 GCA_035936615.1 Allosphingosinicella sp.
ATCCCGAGCAGCAGGAAGCCGACGGCGGCGAACAGGGCCGTCTCACGCATCGCAAATTCGGCTGCAGCGAGCAGCGCCTCCCCCAAACCCATTTCCGGCCGCCCCGATTCGGATGAATCATGATCCGTTACGGAGGGACGCGTTGCAAGGGCGGTAAAGCGTTTGCCGATCGCCGGGCAGGCGCTAGAGGGAGCAATGCTCAAGGCTCAGGACCGCAACCGCCCGAATTCGGCGCTTAGGAACTTTCTCCGGAGCGAGGCGGCAGGCGGGATTCTTCTGATGGGTGCCGCCGCGCTTGCGATGATCGTGGCCAACAGCCCGCTTTACGACGCGTATCACGACATTCTTCACGCCGAGGCAGGGCCGGTTCTGACCCCCAAGCTCGGGCCGATGACGGCCCATCTGTGGATCAACGACGGCCTGATGGCGATCTTCTTCCTGCTCGTCGGGCTGGAGATAAAGCGCGAGTTCATGGACGGCCGCCTCTCGACCTGGAAGCAGCGGCGCCTCCCCTTCATCGCAGCGGCCTGCGGGATGGCGGTTCCGGCCGCCGTCTATCTGTTCCTGGTCAGGGGCAATGCGGAGCTGATCAACGGCTGGGCTATCCCGGCCGCGACCGACATAGCCTTCGCGATCGGAGTGCTTGCTTTGCTCGGAAGCCGGGCTCCGACCTCGTTGAAGCTGTTCCTCACCACCGTCGCGATCGTCGACGACATGGGCGCGGTGGCTATCATCGCGGTCGCTTATACGGCCTCGATCAACACTCTCGCCCTCGGCATCGCCGCCGGAATCCTCCTCTTCATGTATTTTCTGGGGAAGAGCGGGGTTCACAAGCTGTGGATATACCTGATCCTGTCGGCGATGCTCTGGTACGCTGTGCTGCTGTCGGGGGTGCATGCGACCATCGCAGGAGTGCTCGCGGCAAGCGCAATCCCGATCGTCAAGACTCCCGGAGCGCCCGACGCCGCCCACTCCCCGCTCCACCGGCTGGAGCACGGGATCGCCCCCTGGGTCGCCTTCCTGATCGTACCCTTGTTCGGATTCGCCAATGCCGGAGTGCCGCTTCAGGACCTCGGGCTCGAACATGTCCTTGCTCCGCTCCCACTCGGAATCGCGGCCGGGCTGTTCTTCGGCAAGCAGATCGGGATCTTCGGTTCGGTCTGGCTGGCGGTGAAGCTCGGCCTCGCCTCCAAGCTTCGCGGCGCCACCTGGGTCCAGATCTACGGAGTGGCCACGTTGTGCGGGATCGGCTTCACGATGAGCCTGTTCATCGGAGCGCTCGCCTTTCCCGGAAGCCCGCTGCTGATCGAGGAAGCGAAGATCGGCGTTCTCCTGGGCTCGCTGGCGTCTGCGCTCACCGGCTACGCTATCTTGCGCTTCGCCAAGCCCGCCGACACACAGGCACGCGAGGACCTCGCTCAGAGCGCCGAGATAGACGCCGACGGGGATGTCCAGAGGATGGAGACCAGATGATCAAGTGGCTTTTCGGCCTCGCCGCTTCCCTGGCTCTCACCGCCTGCGTCGCCGGCGAAGCGCGGCGGGACTCGATGAACGAGATCGCCGCCGACTACGTCCAGATGCAGCTTGAGATCGGAGAGCGCGAAGAAGGTTATATCGACGCCTATTACGGGCCTCCGGAATGGCAGGCGGCGGCCAAGAGCGCGCCTCGGTCGGTCGAGCAGCTGGCACAGGAAGTGGCCTCACTCACTGCCCGCACGGGAGATCTGGACGTCTCGCGAATGGATCCGCTGGAGCAGCGCCGCCGCGCCTTTCTCCTCGGCCAGCTCAAGGCCGCCGAGACCCGCCTGCGGATGATCCGGGGAGAGAAATTGAGCTTCGCCGACGAAGCGGAGGGGCTGTTCGGAGTGCGGCCCGAGCTTCGCGAGCTCTCCAGCTACGATCCGCTGCTCGCGCGCATCGAGCGGCTAGTGCCCGGCTCCGGGCCGCTCGCCGAGCGAGTCGACGCCTTCCAGAACCGGTTCAACATTCCCAAGGAACGGCTTCAGCCGGTGTTCGACGCCGCCATCGCGGAGTGCAGGCGAAGAACGCTCCGGCACATCCCGCTTCCGGCAAACGAGAAGTTCACGATGGAGTTTGTGACCGGCAAGAGCTGGTCGGGCTACAATTACTACAAGGGCAACGCGACAAGCCTCATCCAGATCAACACCGACCTACCGATCCGGATCAGCCGCGCCGTCGATCTTGGCTGCCACGAAGGCTATCCCGGCCACCATGCCTACAACGTTCTGCTGGAGCAGAAGCTGGCCAAGGAGCGCGGCTGGATCGAATATACAGTCTATCCGCTTTATTCGCCCCAGTCGCTGATCGCCGAAGGCTCCGCCAATTACGGCATCGACCTCGCCTTTCCGGGCGAGGAGCGCCTCGCCTACGAAACCGCGGCCATCTATCCCCTGGCCGGCCTCCCGACCACCGACGCGGCGCGATATTCGGCGCTTCTGGAAGCGATGCGGGACCTCGCCGGAGCGCGCTTCACGATCGCCCGCGACTATCTGGAGGGGCGCATCAGCCGCGAACAGGCGATCACGCTCGCCCAGAAGTACCAACTCATCTCCCGACCACGCGCCGAGCAGTCGATCAAGTTTACCGACGACTATCGAAGCTACGTGATCAGTTACGGCCTGGGCCAGGATATGGTTCGGGCCCATGTCGAAGCAGCCGGCCCCAGCAGGGAAGCGCGCTGGGCGGCGTTCGAGCGGCTGATCTCGGAGCCGACGCTTCCGAGCGACCTCACCGTCCGCTAGGCATATGCGTATCTTCTGGGACCCGCGCCAGCTGGAGCATGCTCCCGCCATCGAGATCCACAACGGCCGGATCGAGCCGTGCGAGGAGACTCCTGCGCGGGCGCTGGCAATAGTCGACGCCGTAGGGCCCACCGAACTCCCCTCCGACCATGGCGAAGCGCCGATCCTCCGCGTCCATCCGCAGCCTTACGTCGATTTCCTGAAGGTCGCGCACCGCGACTGGATCGCGGCGGGCCGCGAAGGCGACGCGCTCCCCTACGCCTTTCCAGTCGTGCGCAGGACGGCGCTCGATCTCGACCGAATCGACGCCCGGCTCGGCCGCTACAGCTACGACACCTGCACGCCAATCTCGGCCGGCACCTGGACCTCGGCCTACTGGAACGCGCAGACAACCCTCTCCGCGCTGGACGCGGTACTCGGCGGCGAAGCCAGCGCCTTCGCCCTTTGCCGCCCGCCCGGCCACCATTGCGGCGCCGACTATACGGGCGGCTATTGCTACCTCAACAACGCCGCCATCGCCGCCGAAGCCGCCATCGCGGCGGGCAGGAGCCGCGTCGCCATCCTCGACATCGACTATCACCACGGCAACGGCACGCAGGACATCTTCTACGCCCGAGGCGATGTCTTCTTCGCCTCGATCCACGCCGACCCCGCCACCGACTACCCCTTCTACTGGGGCCACACGGACGAAGTAGGAGAAGGCGCGGGCGAAGGGGCGAACCTCAACCTGCCGCTGCCCAGGGGCACTGCAATGGCCGAGTTCGAGCCCGCCCTTGACAAGGCCCTCAACCGCATCGCCGCCTTCGCGCCGGACCTCCTGATCGTCTCCTACGGCGCCGACACCTACGAAGGCGACCCGATCAGCCACTTCAGATTGAAGACGAAAGCCTATCCCGAGATCGCCCGCCGCATGGCATCAGCGGGGGACCCGACCCTGATCGTTATGGAAGGTGGCTATGCGGTTGACGCGCTCGGCCAGAACGTCGCGGCTTTCCTCAGCGGCTTTTAACACCCCGGGTCGAAGTACCACTTCGACCCGATCAGAGTTTCTCAGTCAGCTCCGGGAGGATCTTGAACAGGTCGCCGACCAGGCCGATGTCGGCGACCTGGAAGATCGGGGCGTCCTCGTCCTTGTTGATTGCGACGATGGTCTTGGAGTCCTTCATTCCGGCCAGGTGCTGGATCGCTCCGGAAATGCCGATCGCGATGTAGACGTCCGGAGCGACGATCTTGCCGGTCTGGCCGACCTGGTAGTCGTTCGGGGCGTAGCCCGCATCCACGGCCGCGCGGGAGGCGCCCACGGCGGCGCCGAGCTTGTCGGCCAGCGGGTCGATCAAGGCGTGGAACTGGTCCGACGATCCGAGCGCCCGCCCGCCCGAGACGATGATGTTGGCGCTGGTGAGCTCTGGCCGCTCGCTGTGCGCGACCTCCTGGCCCACGAAGCTGGAAAGCCCTGCATCGCCGCCGCCGCCGACGGCCTCGATCTCCGCCGAGCCGCCGTCGGCCGGGGCCTTATCGAAGGCCGTGCCGCGAACGGTGATCACTTTCTTGGCGTCCGAGGATTTCACCGTCGCGATGGCGTTGCCTGCATAGATCGGGCGAGTGAACGTGTCGTCGCCCTCGATCGAGAGAACGTCCGAAATCTGCATCACGTCGAGCAGGGCAGCAACGCGCGGAGCGATGTTCTTGCCCGTGGTCGTCGCCGGCGCGAGGAAGGCGTCGTGATGCCCCATCAGCTCCACGATCAGCGGCGCGACGTTCTCCGCAAGCCCATGCGCATAGGCCGCATCGTCGGCGACATGCACCTTGCCCACGCCCGCGATCTTCGAAGCCTGCGCCGCGACGTCTCCCACTCCTTGCCCGGCCACCAGCAGATGCACTTCACCCAGCTTAGCCGCCGCGGTGATGGTGGAAAGCGTCGCGTCCTTCAGCTGGCCGCCTTCATGTTCGACCCAAACGAGCGTCTTCATCCCACCACTCCCGTGTCACGCAATTTGTCGATCAGCTCGTCCACCGAGCCGACCTTGACTCCCGCCTGGCGCTTGGACGGCTCCGTCACCTTCAGCACGCTGAGGCGAGGCGCGATGTCGACCCCGTAATCCTCGGGCGTCTTCTGAGCCAAGGGCTTGGACTTGGCCTTCATGATGTTGGGGAGCGAGGCATAGCGCGGCTCGTTCAGGCGAAGGTCGGTCGTGACGATTGCGGGGAGCTTCAGCTTCACCGTCTCTAGCCCGCCGTCTACTTCGCGGGTGACGTTGACGCTGTCGCTTCCGTCCAGCTCCACCTTGGAAGCGAAGGTGCCCTGGGCCCAGCCGAGCAGAGCGGCAAGCATCTGCCCCGTCTGGTTGCTATCGTCGTCGATCGCCTGCTTGCCCAGGATCACCATCTGCGGCGCTTCCTCGGCAACGACCTTGGCCAGTATCTTCGCGACTCCAAGCGGCTCAACCTCGGCATCGGTGGTCACCAGGATCGCCCGGTCGGCGCCCATGGCGAGCGCCGTTCGAAGCGTCTCCTGCGCCTTCGCAGGCCCAATCGAAACCGCTACGATCTCCGTCGCCGCGCCCTTCTCCTTCAGCCGGATCGCTTCCTCGACCGCGATCTCGTCGAACGGGTTCATGCTCATCTTGACGTTGGCGAGATCGATGCCCGAGCCGTCCGCTTTGACTCTCGGCTTCACGTTGTAATCGATGACCCGCTTCACGGGGACCAGCAGCTTCATTCGCCCTTACCTCCATGTGCTCCCGCGAAGGCGGGAGCCCAGACCTGGGCACCCGCCTTCGCGGGTGCACTAGAAAATTACGCCGCTTCCTTGACCTGCGCCACGATCTTCTTCGCCGCGTCGCCCAGATCGTTCGCCGCGACGATCGGAAGGCCGCTGTCGGCGAGGATGCGCTTGCCTTCCTCGACATTGGTGCCCTCAAGCCGCACGACCAGAGGCACCGACAGGTTCACTTCCTTGGCCGCGGCGATGATCCCTTCCGCGATGATGTCGCAGCGCATGATCCCGCCGAAGATGTTGACCAGGATGCCCTTCACGGCCGGATCGGAGAGGATGATCTTGAACGCCGCCGTCACCTTTTCCTTGCTGGCTCCGCCGCCGACGTCGAGGAAGTTGGCCGGGAAGGCGCCATTGAGCTTGATGATGTCCATCGTCGCCATGGCCAGGCCCGCGCCGTTCACCATGCAGCCGATGTCGCCGTCCAGCTTGATATAGGCAAGGTCGTACTTGGACGCCTCGACCTCCATCGGGTCCTCCTCGCTCTCGTCGCGAAGCTCCTCCAGGTCCTTGTGGCGGTACATGGCGTTGGAATCGAACCCGACCTTGGCGTCCAGCACCAGCAGCTGCCCGTCCTCGGTGACCGCGAGCGGGTTGATCTCGATCTGGGCAGCGTCCGTCCCGATGAAGGCCTCGTAGAGAAGCTTGGCGACCTTCTGCGCCTGCTTGTTGAGTTCGCGTTCGAGGCCCAAAGCGAATGCGACGGCGCGGCCATGATGCGGCTGGAAACCCTGTGCGGGGTCGATGGTGAAGGTGTGGATCTTCTCCGGGCTGCTGTGAGCCACCTCCTCGATGTCCATTCCGCCTTCGGTGGAGGCGACCATCGCTACCCGACCCGTCGCCCGGTCGACGAGCAGCGCGAGGTAGAATTCCTGCGCGATGTCCACCCCGTCGGTGACGTAGAGCCGGTTCACCTGCTTGCCCTCGGCTCCGGTCTGGATCGTGACCAGAGTGTTGCCGAGCATCTCCTCTGCCGCGGCCCGCACCTCGTCCATGCTGCGCGCCAGCCTCACTCCGCCCTTGGCGTCCGGCCCAAGCTCCTTGAACTTGCCCTTGCCGCGTCCGCCGGCGTGGATCTGCGCCTTGACGACATAGAGCGGCCCGGGAAGCTTCTCCGCGGCCGCCACCGCTTCATCGACGCTCATCGCGGCATGGCCGGCAGGCACCGGCACTCCGAATTTCGCGAGCAGCTCCTTGGCCTGATATTCGTGGATGTTCATCGGGGCTGGTAATCCTTGAACGGAAAAGAGGTTGCCGGGCCTAAAGCACAAGGCAACGGTCATTGGAAGGGAGAGGCGTGGAAGCTCGCTGCCCCTCAGCCTATATGGCCTTTCATGACCCGCCCCTCCGCCTTCGATTGGCTAAGCCGAGTCGCGATGCTGGTGCTGGCCGGAATGATCACCCTCTCCATAGTCGGCTCGATCGCGGCCATTCCGTCCGGAAGCATCGAAGGCAGGATCGGCATCGACCAGCCTCAACCCCCACTGCCGCAGCAGGCCGCTCCCGAGACTGCGCCTCCCTTGCCCAAAGCCCTGGAAGAGGAGAGGGCGGAGCCCGGCACCAGCGGCACCGGCGGCCCCGGCGCCTCCGGCACCGCAGCCACCGCTCCTCCGCCTCCCGAAGAAGACGATGCGGAGCGCTGGCTGGAGGCGATCACCTACGCCCTGCTCGCGCTCGCCGGACTGGCCGCCCTCGCGACCCTGCTCCTGTGGCGCGGCCTCAAGGAGCGCAGGCGAATCGCGGATGCTCTGGAGTCGATTTCGCTGAGGCAGACAGGCTGATTTTCGTTTCCAGCCCCTCGATGGCGCGGTAAGAACACGGAGTGAGCGAGGGGGCCGCTAAAGCGCCTGTGCGCAAGATTATCCATATCGACATGGATGCGTTCTTTGCGTCGGTCGAGCAGCGCGACAATCCAGAGCTGAAGGGGAAGCCGATCGCCGTCGGCGGAATGCATCGCGGCGTGGTCGCCGCCGCAAGCTACGAGGCACGGCCGTTCGGAGTTCGCTCCGCGCTTCCTTCCGTCACTGCGAAGCGCCTCTGCCCGGACCTGATCTTCGTGAAGCCCCGGTTCGATGCCTATCGCGAAGTGTCGCGGCAGATCCGCTCCATCTTCGCCGAATATACGCCACACGTGGAGCCGCTCTCGCTCGACGAGGCCTATCTCGACGTGACCGAGGACCTGAAAGGGATCGGCCTCGCCACCCCAATCGCTGAGGAGATCCGCGCCCGCATCCGCGCCGCGACAGGGCTCACCGCGTCCGCCGGGGTCTCCTACAACAAGTTCCTCGCCAAGCTCGCCAGCGACCAGAACAAGCCCGACGGCATCTGCGTCGTCACTCCGGCGCGCGGGCCGGCATTCGTCGCCGCCGTTCCGGTCAAGCGCTTCCACGGAGTCGGTCCCGTCACCGCCGCCAAGATGGCTCGGCTCGGAATCGAGACCGGCGCCGACCTTCGCTCCTGCAGCCTCCAATTCCTGCGCCACAATTTCGGAAGCTCGGCGCAATATTATCATGACCTCGCCCGAGCGATCTGCCACCGCCAGGTCAAGGCGGACCGGCCGTACAAGTCGGTCAGCGCTGAAGACACATTCTTCGAGGACCTGTCGGAAGAGGCCGCGCTCCTCTACGAGCTCGACCGGATCGGCGGCAGCGTCTGGCGGCGGATAGAGCAGAAGGGCCTTTCCGGCCGAACCGTCAACCTCAAGGTTAAGTATAACGACTTCCGGATCGTCACCCGCGCCCGTTCGCTCGGCCGGCCGGTCGGCGGGCTCGCCGAGTTCCTGGCCCTCGGCTCCGATCTCCTTCGCACCCTGCTCCCGGTGGAAAGGCCGATCCGGCTGCTGGGGCTGGGCCTTTCCGGCCTGGGGGAGACGAGGCAAGCCCAGTCATGCGAGCTCGTGCTTCCCCTATAGAACCATTGCGCTCCGGGAGGGCGGCGGTAGACTGGTGCGGAATCACTGGGGGGTGAAGAATGAAACGGCGCATGGCCATTGCGGCCGCCTTGATGGCATTGGCTTTCGGCCGCCCGGTAGCGGCTCAGGCTCCCGAATGGAGCCCGAAGCCATGGCTCGCTGACCTCGCGCAGATGCGCTCGGCGATCGACACCAAATATGCCAATATCGAGTGGCTCCGGAGCGAGCGCGAGCTCGACGTTGACGGGCTGTTCGATCGTGCCGCCGCGGTGATCGCCAATGCAGGCAGCGACGCTCAGGCGAGAGCGGTATTCGACCGGGTCGTCCAGCGGTTCGGTGATGGCCATGTGAGCATCTCCTGGCCTCGCCCCAACCCTCCGGCGGCCTCCGGCCCCGCATCGGCCGCCAAGGCGGCACCGATGACCGCCGAAAGCTTCTGCCGCGCGCGCGGCTATGATTCGGGCCAGGCTTCGGCAGGCCTGGGCTCGAGCCTCGAAGGGTACGTGCCGATCGAGTCGGGGCAAGTCCTCCCCGCCGGCACCGTCACCGCCGGCGGCGCCCGTGTCGGAGTCGTTCGAATCGGAGTCTTCCAGCCCCAGGGCTTCCCGTCGCTCTGCGCTGAGGCGGTCAGTGCGTTGAAGATGCCGTTGGACGCCCCATGCGACGCCTCGTGCGAGGACGCCGTCATCACCCATGCCTATCGCGGCTTGACCGCTGCGCTGGAGGACCGGCTCACCCGCCTCCGGTCGGCAGGGGCCGAGGTGCTGGTCGTCGACATCACCGGCAATGGCGGAGGCTCCGAATGGACCGAGGCCGCCGCCCGGATGGTCAGCAGCCGCCGGCTCACCTCCGCCCCACTCGGCTTCGTCCGCGGCGCCCATTGGGAGAAGCAGTGGCGCGAGCTCGGAGAGAAGCTGCGCGGCTTTGCCGCCAAGGCTTCGGGCGCCGAGCGGACCCGCCTGCTCGCCTGGGCGGCCGAGGCGGACTCGGCCCGCGCCGAAGCTGCACGCACCTGCCCCCCGTCCGGCGATCCCGGCTGCCCCTGGCTCGGCCGCGCCGGCTACTCCACCGGCCTAGTCGGAAGCGTGCCGGCCGACGCCTTTATCGGAAAGGAGTGGGAAGTCTACGTCTTCAACCCGGGCCAGCACCGCTACCGCGACGGCGTGTGGACCGGACAAGTCGTCGTCCTGACCGATCAGGAGACATGGTCGGCAGCCGAGCAGTTCGCCGCTTTGCTTCAGGACAACCGCGCCGCCCTCATCGTCGGTGCGCGCACCGGCGGCTCCGGCTGCGGCCACACCTGGGGCGGCACTCCCACCACTCTGTCGAATAGCGGAGCTGTTCTGAAGCTGCCCGACTGCGTCCGCTTCCGGGCCGATGGATCTAACGAGGTGCGTGGGATCATTCCTGATCTCCTCCTGCCCTGGAGGGCCAATGACGGCCGCGCCTTCCGGGCCCGAATGCTGGCCGCCGCTCTGCCGGAAGCAGTCGCGCGGGCGAGGGCGCTGCACAGGGAGCCGGCTCGCTAGGCGGCAGACACGCTTCAGCTCCCGCAGCGGCAACCTTTTCGAGCCGAGGGTCCTTCTTGCTCCATGGCGCTCACCCACTTCACTCTTCCCCCGCCGGTTCAGCGGCAGGTGGAGAGCTTTGCCAGCGGCTTGCTCCAGCCTCCGGCCGGGGCCACGGTCGATTTCTCGACGCCGCCCGGCGAACCTGCACTGGTTGCGGCGGACTCCGTTTCGTGGCGAGTGTTCAAGAACCCCGCGACCCTCTTCATCGGCGGTGTCGCGGCAGTGCTTCTGGAGTTCGCCGAGCCTCGTGTCCGGCACGGCGTCTGGGATCACTCCAGCTTCCGGGACCAGCCGCTCGCCCGGCTCCAGCGCACCGGCCTTGCCGCAATGCTCAGCGTCTATGGCCCTGAGAGCGCTGCTCGGGCGATGATCGCCGGCGTCAATCGGATGCACCAGCAGGTAAGCGGCACCACGAGCGGCGGTGTGCCGTACCGGGCCGACGATCCCGAACTGCTCGACTGGGTGCAGGCGACCGCGGCCTACGGTTTCCTTGAGGCCTATGCGGCCTTTGCCCACCCCCTCTCCACTGCGGAGCGAGACCTCTATTATGCCGAGGCCGTCCCCGTGGCGGCGCTTTACGGCGCTCGGGGAGCGCCCGCCTCGCAGACCGACCTTCACGCCCTCTTCCGCAAGATGCGGCCGAAGCTGGAGCCGTCGCAGACCATCCTCGAGTTCCTTGAGATCATGCGGCGGATGCCCGCGCTCCCGGCGGCGGCGCGGCCGGCCCAGGCCCTTTTCCTCAGGGCCGCGGTCGAGATCCTTCCCCACGGCGTTCGGGAGCTTCTCCGCCTCGGTGCAGAATGGCGGCTCCGCTCCTGGGAGCGCCTCCTCGTCAAGGCGATGGGAGCCGCCGCCGATCGCCTCCTCCTGCGGTCCTCCCCAGCGGTCCAGGCCTGCCTTCGGCTGGGCCTACCGGAGGACTACCTCTACCGGGGAAGATCGATCAGAGAAGCTGAACCTCGCGCGCGCGGATGACGATCGCCTCCTGAGCGAACATCTTCTCGAGCTTTCGCCGATAGTCGCGCCACCAGGCCCGATCGAGCTCGTCCGCCATGACCTCGAAGATGACGATCTCGTCGCGGCTCACTTCCCCCTCGTCCTCCCACAGCCCTTCCGCCGGGCTTCGGGTGAAGGCGGTCAGCCCGCCGAACCTGTCGACCAGCTCGCGCCGAACCTCCCCGAACAGGGCCGCTCCGAAGCGGTTTCCCTCATTGTCGTTGAGAGGGAGGAATATCTCGACGGCGTGCACAGAGCGCCTACCAGGGGACCACGTCACCGGCTGCGACCTCATCGGGTCGGGGCGTTCGGCCCAACATGGGGTTGCGGTGCGGAAAGCGGCTGAAGCGCTCGATCACGTCGCGGTGCTTCTTCGCGTAGTCGAGCTGATCATCGTCGCCAAGCGCCGTGAAGAGCGCCACCGAGCGCTGCTGATCGTCCAGATCCTCGCTGTGCTGGAAAGGCATGTAGAGGATGCCGCGCTGCGTTGGGGATAGCCGGTCGTCATAGCCGCGTTCGACCGCTGCCTTGGCTATGCCAAGCGCCAGGTGGTCCGTCGCGAAGCTGTCCGCATGCCCCCGGTGCATGTTGCGCGGGAACTGGTCGAACAGGATCACAGCTGCCAAGGCCTCCTCAGGGGAGCCGAGGAAGTCCTGGACGGGGCGGCCGCTTTGCTCCTGCCAAAGGTCGAGGAACCGCTCCCGCACCTCCGAGTCGAGGTCGGGATCGGCCTTCCACCATTGCTCAGGCTTGAGCGAGAACCAGAAGTCGATGACCTCGCTGACCCACGGCTCCGGCATCACGCCGCAGTGCCGCCGACGGTCAGCCCTTCGATCAGCAGGGTGGGCTGGCCAACCCCGGCGGGGACGGTCTGGCCGCCCTTGCCGCAGATTCCAACGCCCTCGTCCAATTCCATGTCGTTGCCGATCGCCGCCACCTTGGTGAGGACCGTCGGCCCGTCACCGATCAGTGTCGCGCCCTTGATCGGCGCGCCTAGCTTGCCGTTCTCGATCTTGTAGGCTTCGGTGCAGCTGAAGACGAACTTGCCGCTGGTGATGTCCACCTGGCCGCCGCCGAAGCTCTTGGCGTAGATGCCGTTCTTCGCGCGGACCAGGATCTCACCGGGATCGTCCTTGCCGCCGAGCATGAAGGTGTTGGTCATCCGCGGCATCGGCGCATGGGCGAAGCTCTCGCGCCGGCCGTTGCCGGTCGGGTCGACGCCCATGAGGCGGGCGTTGAGGCGGTCGTGGATATACCCTTTCAGGATCCCGTCCTCGATCAGGGTGTTGCACTGGGTCGGAGTCCCCTCGTCGTCGATCGTCAGGGATCCGCGCCGCTCGCCGATCGAGCCATCGTCGACCACCGTTACTCCCGGGGCGGCCACCCGCTCGCCAAGGCGACCGGAAAAGGCGGAGGTCCCCTTGCGGTTGAAATCGCCTTCGAGCCCGTGCCCGATCGCCTCATGGAGCAGAACGCCCGGCCAGCCCGGCCCGAGCACCACCGTCATCTCCCCCGCCGGCGCCGCGACCGATTCGAGGTTTACCAGCGCCTGGGCCAGAGCCACGTCGATCACCCGGTTCCAGGTCTCCGGCTGCATGATGCTGTCGTACAGATAGCGCCCGCCAAGGCCATGATAGCCGCTCTCGCGCCGCCCGTTCTGTTCCACGACGATCTGCACGTTCAGGCGGACCAGCGGGCGGACGTCGTGGGCCACGAAGCCGTCGGAGCGGACGATATCGATCACCGACCAGGAGCCGGCAAGCGAGACGGAGACCTGCACGACCCGCGGGTCCCGGGCTCGGGCCGCCGCGTCGATCTGCTGGCAGAGCGCGACCTTGTCGGCGAAGGGGATCAGGCCCAGCGGATCGGCGTCTGTGTAAAGGGTGGCGTTGGTGCGGCGCGGCGGAGCGGCCGGCGGAGTCTTGGTCGGGTCCAGAACCGCCATCGTCTCGGCGGCCCGGCGGATCGCCGCTTCGCTGAGCTCGTTCGCGTGCGCAAAGGCGGTGGTCTCGCCGGAGACTCCGCGAAGGCCGAAGCCGGCCTGGGTGTTGAAATCGGCGGCCTTCATCCGTCCATCGTCGAAGCCGAAGGCCTCGCTGGCCGTATATTGAAGGTAAAGCTCGCCGTCGTCGCAGGCCTTGAGCGCCTCGGCCGTCAGCCGCCGGGCTGCGTCGGGCGTAAGGCCATCGTTGCGGTAGAGGAAGCGGCGCGGATCGGAGAGGCTGTTCATGGCAGCCGATATAGGGGACTTACGTCTCCGATACACCCCGGTCCGCCGGGCCGCCCTTCAGGACGAACCTTTTGTCGCAATAACCGCACTCGACGAAGCCCTTCTCGTCGATCTGGAGATAGACCCGGGGGTGCCCGAGCGCGGGCGAGATGTCGCTCGCTCCGTCGCAGGCGACCCGCGGCGTGGTGACGTAGCTGATCTCGGGAATGAAGGGATCGTAGGGCATGGCCTGGGGCCTTAGCAATCGCGCAATTGGCAGGCAATCGCCGAGCGGCTAATGCCCGCCCATGTCCGACGCCGCCATTTCGATCCGCGACCTTCAGAAAACCTATGCCGGGGGCAAGCGGGCTCTGGATGGGGTCAGCATCGAAGTGCCGCGCGGGCAGATCTTCGGGCTTCTTGGCCCCAACGGGGCGGGCAAGTCGACCCTGATCAACATCCTGTCGGGAATGGTCAACAAGTCCGGCGGCACCGTCCTCATCTGGGGCTTCGACATCGACAAGCACCCGCGCAACGCCAAGGCTTCGATCGGGATCGTGCCGCAGGAGATACTGTTCGACCCCTTTTTCACGCCGGCAGAGACGCTCGACCAGCAGGCTGGCCTCTACGGAGTGCCGGAATCCAGGCGGCGGACGATGGAGCTGCTGCGGGCAGTCCATCTGGAGGACAAGGCGCGCGCCTATTCCCGCACCTTGTCCGGAGGGATGAAGCGGCGGCTTCTGGTCGCAAAGGCGATGGTGCATTCGCCGCCCATCCTGGTGCTGGACGAGCCAACCGCCGGAGTGGACATCGAGCTTCGCCAGCAGCTCTGGTCATACGTGCGAAGCCTCAACAAGGAGGGGGTCACCATCGTCCTTACCACTCACTACCTGGAAGAGGCCGAGGAGCTGTGCGACCGGATCGCGATCATCAACCACGGCAGGCTGATCGCCAACGAGGCCACCCGGACTCTGGTGGGAATGGCGCAGGAAAAGGCGGTCGAAGTGACTGTGGACCGCGACCTGACCGAGGTTCCGGTCGCCTCCTGCTTCGACAAGATCGACATCATCGGCGAGCGGACGCTTGCTATTACCTACCGAAAGGACAAGGTGAATGCGGGCGAGGTCCTCGCCGCTTTGCAGCGCGACGGCCTCGGGATCGTCGACGTGTCGACCCGCGAGGCGGACCTGGAGGACGTGTTCCTCAACCTGACCCGGGCCTCCAACGCCCATGGGTGAGTTGGGGGCTGCGGCCACCTCCCCCTCCTCTCCCATGGGGAGAGGTCGCGAGACTTGGCGGCTCTGCCGCCTAGTCGCAGCGGGTGAGGGGTTGAGATGGCGGAAGATATCCCCGAACACCGTACCCCCTCACCAACTGCGCCTAGCCGCTGAAGCGCCAAGGCTTCGTATCCTCTCCCTATGGGAGAGGGGGCGATGAGTAATCACGCGTTCGACGTGCTCGTGATCGGCTCGGGCGCTGCGGGGCTGACCGCTGCGCTTGAAATCGATCCGCGCCTCAAGGTCGGGGTGCTCGCGAAGGGGGAGATCTCCGGAGGCTCCACCGCCTGGGCGCAGGGTGGGATCGCGGCCGTTCTCGATGTCGGCGACACGTTCGAAAGCCATATCGAGGATACGATGCAGGCGGGTGCCGGCCTGAACGACCGAAAATCGGTGGAGTTCGTGGTCGAGAACGCGCCGGCGGCGATCGAGCGGCTGGCGGAGCTCGGAGTGCCCTTCAATCAAGGCGAGGCCGACCGCTGGCACCTGACCCGCGAGGGCGGCCACAGCCACCGGCGCATAGTCCATGTCGCCGACGCCACCGGCTGGGCGGTCCAGCAGGCGCTTGAAAAGGCCGCCGCCGACCATCCCAACATCACCCTCATTCCCAACATGGTGGCGATCGACCTGGTGACGGGGCGGCACGCCGAGCAGCCTTCCGAGGAGCGACAGGTGTGGGGAGTCTACGCCGTCGACCGGGGGACCGGACATGTGTCGCTACTCACCGCGCGCGCCACCGTCCTGGCCACGGGCGGAGCGAGCCGCGCCTGGCTCTATTCTACCAACCCGAGGGGCTCGACCGGCGACGGAATCGCAATGGCCTGGCGCGCCGGCTGCCGGGTCTCGAACATGGAGTTCAACCAGTTCCACCCGACCTGCCTCTACAGCCCGGAGGTGAAGAACTTCCTGATCACTGAGGCGATGCGGGGCGAGGGCGGAAGGCTGAAGATCCCGAGCACGGGCGAGGCCTTCATGAAGCGCTTCGATCCGCGCGGCGAGCTTGCGCCGCGCGACATCGTCGCCCGGGCCATCGACCATGAGCTGAAGCGCCTCGGAATCGACTTCGTCCACCTCGACATCAGCCACCGCGACCGGGAGTTCATCCTGTCGCACTTCCCCATGATCGCCGAGCGGCTCGCGCAGAGCGACATAGGCATCGACATCACCAAGGAGCCGATCCCCGTCGTGCCGGCCGCCCATTATACCTGCGGCGGAGTGGTGGTGGACCTGGACGGCAAGACCGACCTCACCGGCCTCTACGCGGCTGGGGAGGTGAGCGAATCCGGCCTCCACGGCGCCAACCGGCTCGCGTCCAATTCCGTGCTCGAATGCCTGGTCTTCGGCCTCGCCGCCTCGCGCCACATCAACGCCAACTGGAACGAGCTTCCGCCGCCGCCGCCCATCCGCCCTTGGGACGAGAGCCGGGTGACTCACTCGGACGAGGAGGTGGTGGTCCACCATAATTGGCAGGAGATCCGCCGATTCATGTGGGACTATGTCGGCATCGTCCGAACCACCAAACGGTTGGAGCGCGCCCTCAACCGGGTCAATTTGCTGCGCCAGGAGACGGAGGAATATTACGGCCACTTCCGGGTGACCCCGGACTTGGTCGAGCTTCGAAACCTGGTGGAGGTTTCCGGCCTGATCGTCCGCTCCGCCCTCGCCCGAAAGGAGAGCCGAGGGCTCCACTACACGCTCGATTATCCCGAGATGCTGTCCGAGGCGGTGGATACCGTCCTAACCCCTCTCCCATAGGGAGAGGATACGAAGCCTTGGCGACGAAGGAGCCTAGGCGCAGTTGGCGAGGGGTTACAGGCTCAGCAGCTAACCGCCCGATTGCGTACCCCCTCACCCAACCCTCTCCCCGTGGGAGAGGGCTAGGACTTGAGAAAGTCCTTCACCTCGGCCCGGAAGCGGGCGGGCTGATGGAACATGATCATGTGGCCGCTCTCCGGGATCGGCCTAAGCTTGGCCTTGGGCGCTCCGGAATAGGCGGAGCGGTAGTCCTGCACGATCCTGGCATGGTCGGGCGAAGCGGCGGCAGGACTTGCGAACAGCACCGTCATCGGCGCGGCAATCTTCGGAAGCTCCGGCGTGAGGTTCGTCCGCGCCAAATCGTGCGAGGCCTGAGCCACGACGTCGGGGTCGCTTTGCCTCGCCGCCTCGGAGCCGAAGGTGCCGACCAGAGCCCCGATCAGCCGCTTGCCATTGGGCGTGGCGGCAAGCCTGTCGGCGAGCGACCCGAGGCCCGAGGCGCTGCCTCCGAACAGCCCCGCCGGCTGCGGAAGCATGTCCACCACCATGAGCTTGCCGACCAGATGCGGCTGGCGGGCAGCGATCATCATCGAGATGATGCCGCCCATGGAGTGGCCGATCAGCGCGGGCTTTTGCAGCTTCTGATGCTGGATGTAGCGGGCGATCTCATGCGCCACCGGCTCCACCACCGGGCCGCTCGCATTGGCCCCCGCCTTTGTCCCCGCAAAGCCGTTCACCTGCACCAGGTGGTATCGGTATCCGGGAACGGCCGCGACCGTGCCCTTCCAGATCTCCCGGGGGCTGGTGAGGCCGGGGATCAGGATCACGTCCGGTCCCTCCCCCTGCACGACCACCGATATCCGGTCCGATGAGAATGGCGCCGCCGGCGCCGCCTTGGCTGCGGGAGCCGAGCTTTGCTGCCCGCCCGCCACCTGTGCGGGGGCGAGGGCAAAGGCGGCTGCGGCCCCGGCTGCGAGGATAAAGTGCCTGAATCTCATGGCCGCGCCCCTACCCCGCTCCGCTTGAACCTCAGCTTACGCGCCCTGTCGCCAAGGCCGAACAGCCTTGCTAAACCCGCCGCTCCATGAGCGCTTCCAATCATCTCTATCTCGTCGACGGCTCAAGCTACATCTTCCGGGCCTATCACGTCCTGCCGCCGCTCACGAACCGGCACGGGCTCAACGTGGGTGCGGTCTACGGCTACACGACGATGCTCTGGAAGCTCGCCGAGAGCCTGGAGAAGGCGGACGGGCCGACGCACCTTGCGGTCATCTTCGATGCTTCGGCAAAGACGTTCCGAAACGACATGTACGACCAGTACAAGGCGCACCGGCCGCCGCCGCCGCCCGACCTCGTGCCCCAGTTCCCGCTGATCCGGGACGCCACCCGCGCCTTCTCCGTTCCCTGCATCGAGGAGGACGGGCTTGAAGCCGACGACATCATCGCCTGCTACGCCAAGGCCGCCTTGGCGCAGGATTGGAACGTCACTATCGTCAGCTCCGACAAGGACCTGATGCAGCTGATCGAGCCGGCGACCGACGGCAAGGGCGGGCTCGACATGCTGGACACGATGAACGACCGCCGCATCGGGCGGGACTATGTGGTCGGTAAGTTCGGGGTCGGGCCGGAGCAGCTGGGCGAGGTCCTGGCGCTGATGGGCGACAGCGTCGACAATGTGCCTGGGGTCCCCGGGGTCGGCCCCAAGACCGCGTCCCAGCTCATTCAGCAATACGGCACCGTCGAGGGGGTCCTTGCCCATCTGGACGAGATCAAGAAGCCCAAGCTCAAGCAGAACCTCACCGAGCATGCCGAGGCGGCGCGCCTGTCGCGCGAGCTGGTCCGCCTCGTCTGCGATTCCCCTTTGCCCCAGCCGCTCGAAGCGCTGGAGATGAAGGGCATCCCCAAGGAACCGCTTCGCGACTTCCTGGAGGAGCAGGGCTTTCGGACCCTGCTGGGCAAGCTCAACGGAACTGCGCAGGCACGGGTGCCGGCGGTCAACCTTTCCCCGTCGCCCAAGCAGGCGGAAGTCCGGCCAGAGCCGAAGATCGACCGCTCCTCCTATGAAACCGTCACCACCGAGGAAGCGCTCGACCGGTGGATCAGGGAGGCTCAGGCGAACGGCCTGGTCGCCATCGACACCGAGACGGACGGGCGCGACTGCGTCAACGCGAAGCTGGTTGGGATCAGCCTTGCCACCGAATGCGGCAAGGCCTGCTACGTCCCCCTTGAGCATGGCGGGCACGATCTGCTGTCGGAACGGCCGGAACAGATCCCGGCCGAGGTCGCGCTTGAAAAGCTGGCGCCGCTGCTCACCGACCCGGCCACTCTCAAGATCGGCCACAATTTCAAGTTCGACTGGGCCGTGTTCGATCGCCGGGGCATCAAGGTGGCGCCGATCGACGATACCCTCCTGATGAGCTTCGACCTCGACGCCGGCGGGCTCAACAGCCACGCCATGGACGATCTTGCCAAGAAGCATCTCGACCACGACTGCCTCACCTACAAGGAGGTGTGCGGATCGGGTCAGAAGCAGATCGGCTTCGACAAGGTGCCGCTCGACCGAGCAACCGAATATGCGGCCGAGGATTCGGACGTGACCTTGCGCCTCTGGAACCGGTTCAGGCTCCGCCTAACCCATGAGCGGGCGACCCGGGTCTATGAGATGGTCGACCGGCCGCTGGTCCCGGTCGTTGCTCGAATGGAGCGCGAGGGCGTGAAGGTCGACCGGGAGGAGCTGTCCCGCTTGTCCGCCGAGTTCTCCGGGCAGATCGCCCGGCTCGAAGAGCGTATCTGCGGCGAGGCAGGGTGCAAGTTCACGATCGGAAGCCCGCAGCAGCTGGGCGACGTCCTGTTCAACCAGATGGGGCTGAAGGGCGGGCGAAAGGGCAAGTCCGGCACCTGGTCGACCGATGTGAACGAGCTTGAGCGCCTGTCGCGCGAAGGCGTCCCGATCGCCAGCCTGGTGCTCGAATGGCGGCAGCTCACCAAGTTGAAGTCCACCTATACGGACGCGCTCCAGCAGCAGATCAACAAGGAGACGGGGCGGGTCCACACCTACTACAGCCTGTCGGGAGCGCAGACCGGGCGGCTCTCGTCGACCGATCCAAACCTGCAGAACATCCCGATCCGCACGGAGATCGGCCGCCGGATCCGCGACGCCTTCGTCGCGGAGCCGGGCTACGTCATGCTCGCCGCCGACTATAGCCAGATCGAGCTTCGCCTCGCCGCCCACATGGCCGACGTTCCGCAGTTGAAGCAGGCCTTTTCCGAAGGCGCCGACATCCACAACCTCACCGCGCAGGAACTGTTCGGCGAGGTCAACCGCGACACCCGCGCAAGCGCCAAAACCATCAACTTCGCGATCCTGTACGGCATTTCCAGGTGGGGCCTGGCGGGGCGGCTAAGCATCACCGCCGACGAGGCGCAGGCGATGATCGACCGCTACTTCGAGCGCTTCCCAGGCATTCGCGACTATATCCACGAGACCCTCGCCAAGGCTCGGGAAGTCGGCTTCACCACCACCCTGTTCGGCCGCAAGACCCACTTTCCCGGCCTCAAGAGCAAGATCCAGCACGAGCGGCAGGGCGCGGAGCGGGCCGCAGTCAACGCTCCGATCCAGGGCACCAGCGCCGACATCATCAAGCGGGCCATGACCCGGATGTGCCCGGCCCTCGAAGCCAATGGCCTCGGCTCCACCCGAATGCTGATGCAGGTCCATGACGAGCTGGTCTTCGAAGTCCCCGAAGGGGAGGCGGAGAGGGCCGGAGAGGTGATCCGCACAGTCATGGAAAGCGCCGCGGAGCCGGCGGTGAAGCTCAGCGTGCCGCTGGGGGTGGATATCGGCACCGGCCCCAATTGGGGCGCCGCGCATTGAGCGCAGCCGCTCCGGGCAACGAGGATCTCGCGGCGCTCGCGAAGGGAGGGCGCACCAACTTCCTCGGCTTCCTGCTCCGGCTTGCGGCCCGGCTCCCGTTCCTGTTCGTGGCCGGGCGGATCTATGGCGCCGAGGCGCTCGGCCGCTTCGCCTATGCGATCCTGATCGTCGAATTCGCGGCGCAGATCGCCACGCTCGGGCTGAAGCGGGGGCTTGCGCAGCAACTGTCCTCGACCGACAAGCCTCACGTCTGCATCATCTGGGACGCGATGCTGGTGGCGTTCCTCGCCTCGGCGGTCGCAAGCCTACTGCTCGTGATCTTCCCGCAGGCCATGTTTCCGAACAGCCGGATCAACGGGATCGAGTGGCTGCTCCCATTGATCGTCTTCGCGATTGCAGGATCGGACGTCGCTCTGGCGGCGCTCGCCTACCGGCACAACATCCGGGCAACGGTCACTGCTAGAGCGATCGTCGAGCCGTGGACGATCAGCATCGCCGCCTTTGCGCTGTCCTACCTGTCGTCGAGGGACGGGCTGATCATCGCCTACATCCTCTCGATGCTGGCGGCGCTCGCCGCATCCCTCTGGCCCCTCTACAGGACCTACGGAGTGCCCAGCGGCTGGCGGCCCCATCCGTTCGCGCTTTGGACCCTTGCACGCCGCAACACCCCGCTTGCCGCGGCGGACGCCATCGAGTGGGCGTCGCGACGAATCGACATCGCGATCCTCGGCCTGTTCTTCTCGCCGGCAATCGTCGGCATCTACTACGTCGCGCAGCAGGTCGCCTCCCTTCCGCAGAAGCTCAAGACCAGCTTCGATCCGATCCTGAGCCCGGTCATCACCCAGAAGCTTGCCGAAGGCGACCGGAAGGCGGTGGCGAAGCAAGTTCGGCAGGTCGGCTTCTGGATCATCGCTGCCCAGGCTGCGATCGGGCTTGCCCTAGGAATTCCTGCCGAAGCGGTGCTCGCGCTGGTGGGAGCGGCGTTCATCGGCGGAACCGCCGCTCTCGGGTTCCTGCTCGCCGCTGAGGTCATGGCGGCGACTGCGGCGGTGTCGGAAGCCGCCCTGGTGTACGTCGCACGCCACCGCAACCTGATGATCTCCACCTTCATGATCGTCGTGCAGGCGCTCCTCAGCGTCGTCATGATCTACGCGCTGCGCTCCCTCCGGGTGCCCGCCGAAGTGGTGCAGTGGTTCGGCTTGCCCTCCAACCGGTTGCCGGAAAGCTTTACCGCCGCAGGCCCGGCCATTGCCCTGGTGCTGGCGCTCGGAATGGCCTCCATCCTGAAGGCTCGGCTTCTGAGCAAGGTGCTCGGGGCGCCGGTGCAGGGCTGGCGCTGGCCGCTCGTGACTGCAGCCGCCGCGGCCGCCGCGGTTGGCTATGCGGTCATGCTCCTTCCCCAGAGGCTGGAGTTCCTGGAGCTCATCCTGGGCATACCGCTCATCCTTCTGACCTTCGGAGCAGCGATCTGGAAATGGGGATTCAGGGACGAAGACCGGGTCCTGTTCAGAAAGCAGAAGCACGAGGAGCCGACGCTTCCCCCGCCGCTTGGGGTCGAGCCCAACCTAGTGGCGGAAGTGCCGCATACCGGTCAGGACCATCGCTAGCCCTGCCTCGTCGGCCGCAGCGATCACCTCATCGTCGCGGATCGAGCCGCCGGGCTGGATGACTGCCGTCGCGCCCGCCTCGACAGCCGCCATGAGCCCGTCGGCGAACGGGAAAAAGGCGTCCGACGCGACCGCGGAGCCGATGGTGCGCCGCTCGCCCCAGCCGCCCTTCTCCGCCGCGTCGCGCGCCTTCCAGGCGGCGATCCGCGCCGACTCCAGCCGGTTCATCTGCCCGGCGCCAATGCCCGCAGTGGCGCCGTCCCTGGCATAGACGATCGCGTTCGACTTGACGTGCTTGGCGACGGTCCAGGCGAACAGGCAATCGCTTAGCTCCTGCTCCGTAGGCTGGCGCTTCGTGACGACCTTGAGGCCATCGCGTGTAATTCGGCCGTTGTCGCGCGACTGCACCAGGTATCCGCCGGCGATGGACTTGACCGCAAGGCCTCCGCGCGCCGGGTCGGGAAGCTCGCCGGTCAGAAGCAGGCGCAGGTTCTTCTTCCGGGCGAAGGCGGCGCGCGCTTCCTCGTCCGCGTCGGGCGCGATCACCACTTCGGTGAAGATCTGGGTCATCACCTCGGCGTCGGCACCCGTCAGCGGCCGGTTGACCGCGATGATTCCGCCGAAGGCCGAGACCGTGTCGCAGGCAAAGGCCTGCTCATAGGCTTCGAGCAGGCTGGCCCCGGTCGCGACCCCGCAAGGATTGGCGTGCTTGACGATCACGCATGCCGGGCCGCCATCACGGAACTCCGCCACCAGCTCCAGCGCAGCGTCCGCGTCGTTGTAATTGTTGTAGCTAAGCTCCTTGCCCTGGACTTGGCGTGCCTGGGCGATGCCCCGCCCGTGCGGCCCGCCCGGCAAGTAGAGCGCCGCCTTCTGGTGCGGGTTCTCGCCGTAGCGAAGCTCCTCGCTCCGGTTCATGATCAGCGGCAGCATGTCCGGGAAGCGCTGCTGCTGGTCGGCGAAGGAGAACCAGGACGAGATCATGGCGTCATAGGCGGCGGTCGCCGAAAAGGCCTTGGCCGCCAGGCGCTTGCGCAGATCGTAGGACGTGGCGCCGCCGCTAGAGTCCAGGGCGGCGATCAGCTCCGAATAGTCGGACGGGTCGGTAACGATGGCTACGTGGGCGTGGTTCTTCGCCGCCGAGCGCACCATCGAGGGCCCGCCAATGTCTATGTTCTCGATGATCTCGTCGCGGCCGGCCCCCTTGGCGACGGTCTGGGCGAACGGATAGAGATTCACCACAACGAGGTCGATCTGGCCGATCCCATGCTCCTCCATCGACTCCGCATGTTCGGGATTGTCCCGGACTGCCAGGAGCCCGCCGTGGACCTTGGGGTGAAGCGTCTTCACCCGGCCGTCCATCATCTCGGGGAACCCCGTCAGGTCGGAGATATCGCGCACCTCCAGCCCCGCATCCCTGAGCGCCGCTGCAGTGCCGCCGGTAGAGACGAGATCCACTCCGTGACCCGCAAGCACCTGCCCAAGCTCGGTGAGCCCCGTCTTGTCCGATACCGACAGCAATGCGCGGGTGATCTTCACCTGGTCCATTCTTGCTTGATCCCTTTTGAACTTGTTCAGCCGGCCCGCTTGAACGACCAGGCTATCGCCGCGCCGTCCACAGGCACTGCGCCCGAGATGACGAGCTGCTGAGTGCGGTGCGGGTGCGCGGCCCCGTCGACCCAGAGGCTTTTCTCGATCGAGAACACTCCGCCTCGGCAGCGGAACCGCCACGCGCCCCCGCCCCTGATCCGGAGCAGCGCGCCCTGTCCGTCGGCGGTGCTGGTGACTTCCACCAGGGGCCCGAGGTGGAAGCGCACCGCAAAGCCGAGGTCGGCCGAACGGCGCCTGCGCCCACGCACCTCAAGGAGATCCTCCCCGCTCAGCTCCAGGCCGTCTCCGCCAAGCTCCAGGTGGCGGCGGTGGATGAGGCCGAAGCGGCGGGCGTATCCGTCGTGGCTCGCCTCAACCCGGTTGATCCCGCCCTGGCTGCTCCGTGAGATTTCCACCTCGGCAACGCCTTTGCCCAGGGTGCCGTCGTCAAGCACCGCGGTCGAGTTGCGGTCGGCGATGGTCAGCGTCGAGTGAGCGGCCGTGGTTCGGAGGGCCTGCACCACTTCGGCGGGAAGAGCGTCATCCGCCTCGCCCACTCCGCCGCAATTGACGACCAGGCGATTGGCGCCATCGCTCATCTCGAATGCGAGGGTCGAGGCGCTGCCGCCCTTGAGCGCGCGTGCGGGCGGAGGCGGAGCGGCGTCGAGAACCAGCACCGTCTTCTTCGCCTCCAGCCGCTGGTAGCCCCAACCCCGCGCCTGCTGAAGCGGGCGGGCCGGCTGAGCGGCACCCTCGATTGCGGCGGCGACGCGAAACCTGGAGCTGGGGTTTCCGCCCTGCCAGCTGCCGAGCGCCCCGTCTCCCAAGCTCACGCCCAGCAGGGCCCTTGCCGAACGGCTGAGCGCATCCGCCACCGGTTCCGGCATCTGCTTGCGCGCCGCCGCATAGGCCGACCGCAGCTGCGCCAGGATTTCGACCAGAGCGAGCTGCTCGGTGGGCGAGCGGCTTACCAAGCCCCCGTCGTCGTGGAGCGCGTCGCCGAGGGAGCGGATCAGGCCCGCCTCGCCCTTTTTGAGGCGCGCCGGGCCGCCCTGAATCACCAGGGAGGAGGTTATCACCCCCGCCCATGCGGTGACCCGCGCGACACCGGGAGGAGCCTTGCCGGCTCCACGGTCGAGGTGGCGCGAGCCCCGCGCCATCGCGTTCAGCACTGCCGAGCGGTAGACCAGATCCCGGCTGGAGAGGATGTAAGGCGCATAGGCCGCCCAGAAGAATATCCGCCGGGCCCACAAATCGGATCGCCAGCCATTCTCGGCGACCCGCCCGCCGCACTGGCTGAGCCACTCCCGAACCAGATGCTCGCAGAGCTGCGCAGCACGCTCCCGGGTGGCTGCGGCGGCGACGTCGCGAAGCCAGGCGAAGCTCTGGATATGGTCGGAGAGGTGCGGCGGAAGGGCCGGATCGTTGAAGTCTATCTTGGCGACCCCGACGCTCTTGCCGCCATGAGCGATGGTTCCGCGCATGATCTCCAGCCCCGCCGCCTTGTCTCCCGCGATCGGATCCTTGGGTACCGCCAGCAGCTTGAGAGGGAAGCGGCCGCGAAGGCGCAGGCTGTGGAACGGGGTCTTCCAGGCCAGGCGGTGGAGCCTGCAGGCCAGTCGCTCTCCAAGGGAGCTGCCCCGAGCGCTGCCCGCCCGGATCAGCCTTTTGCCGGCCTCGATCTCCTCGTCGCCCGCGGGAGCCTCGATCCGCTCCAGCAGGCTCATCGACCCCTCAGGCCCCGGATGTTCCCGGCATAGCTGCCCGGGCCGCCGCGAAAGGTCGCGGTTCCGGCGACCAGCACGTCCGCGCCCGCTTCGATCGCCCGGCGGCAGTTGGAGGCGTCGATCCCGCCGTCCACCTCCAGGTCGATGGACTTGCCGCTCTTGTCGATCTGCTTCCTCACCGCCTCGATCTTTCGGAGCTGACTGTCGATGAAACTTTGCCCGCCGAAGCCCGGATTGACGCTCATGATCAGGACCAGGTCCACTTCCTCCAGCACATAGTCGAGCATCTTTGCGGGAGTGGCCGGGTTAAGCGACACGCCTGCCTTCTTTCCGAGCGACTTTATCTGCTGGATCGTCCGGTGGAGGTGCGGCCCCGCCTCCGGATGAACAGTGAGGATATCGGCGCCCGCTTCGGCGAATGCGGCCAGGAAATTGTCGACCGGCGAGATCATCAGGTGGACGTCGAACGGCTTGGCGGTATGCGGACGAAGCGCCTTTACCACCCCCGGGCCGATCGTGAGGTTGGGGACGAAGTGGCCGTCCATCACGTCGATGTGGATCCAGTCGGCTCCCGCTTCGTCGATAGCCCGCACTTCCTCCCCCAGCCGGGCGAAGTCGGCGGAGAGGATGGAGGGCGCGATGCGGACCGGCTGCTGCATGGCGAATCAGTAACCGGGGGCGAGTCGAGGGGCAAGGAAGGGCCCCGACTTATCCCCCGTTATTTGGGCTGAACGCAGACTTGGAACCACGCCCCCTCCGCCCTGTTGCTACCAGGTCGAACAATCGAGGCAAGCCATGAGCGCAGAAGATCCCAAGCCCCCCTTCCCCGACCAGCCGCAACCGATCCCCGGAGAGACCGATGCAATGCGGCCCCGGCCGGACCACGGCGAGGAAAGCTATAAGGGAACGGGAAGGCTGGAAGGCAAAAAGGCGATCATTACCGGCGGCGACAGCGGCATCGGCAGGGCCGTTGCCATCGCGTTCGCCCGCGAGGGCGCGGACGTCCTGATCAGCTACCTTCCCGAGGAGGAGAAGGACGCGCAGCAATGCCGGCGGGCGATCGAGGAGGCAGGGCGCAGCGCCGTTCTGGTCCCGGGAGACATTTCGAGCGCCGAGCATTGCCGAGCCGTGGTCGCTCGAGCGGTCGAGGCGTTCGGGCGGGTCGACATCCTGGTCAACAATGCCGCGCATCAGGACACGTTCGGCTCGATCGAGGAGATCAGCGACGAAGAGTGGAACTTCACCTTCGCGGTCAACATCCACGCCATGTTCTACCTGACCAAAGCCGCGGTGCCGCACATGCCCAGGGGCGGCTCGATCATCAACACCACCTCGGTTCAGGCAGACAGCCCGAGCGAGGAACTGCTTGCCTATGCCACCACCAAAGGGGCCATCCAGAACTTCACCGGCGGCCTGGCGCAGATGCTGGCGGAACGCGGCATCCGGGCCAACTGCGTCGCTCCCGGGCCCATCTGGACCCCGCTCATTCCTGCAACAATGCCGGAAGAGAAGGTGAAGAGCTTCGGTGAGCAGGTGCCGATGAAGCGGCCCGGCCAGCCCCGGGAGCTTGCGCCCGTCTTTTGTCATGCTCGCTTCCGACGAGAGCAGCTACGTGTCGGGCGCCACCATCGCGGTCACGGGCGGCAAGCCGATCATCTAGCGGCCCTGGAACCAATCGAAAGCTGTGTCGCTTGGAAAATCGAAGCCAAGCCGAGGAGCCGTTGATGCGGGCGATGAACTACAGGGGCCCTTACCGGGTCCGCCTCGACGAAAAGCCGACGCCCGAGATCCTTCACCCGCAGGACGCAATCGTCCGGGTGACAAGGTCCTGCATCTGCGGATCGGACCTGCACCTCTACCACGGGATGGTGCCCGATACGCGCGTCGGAAGCACCTTCGGCCACGAGTTCACCGGCATCGTCGAGGGGGTCGGACCCGAGGTCCAGAACCTCAAGCCAGGGGACCACGTGCTGGTGCCGTTCAACATCGCCTGCGGGCGGTGCCATTTCTGCAAGCAGGGCCTGTTCGGCAATTGCCACGAGGCGAACCCGGAAGCGACCGCGGCCGGAGGCATATTCGGCTATTCGCACACGACCGGCGGCTATGACGGGGGCCAGGCGGAATATGTGCGCGTCCCCTACGCGGACGTCGGACCTCACGTCATCCCCGACTGGATGGACCCGGACGATGCGGTGCTGCTGACGGACGTGGTCCCGACCGGCTACCAAGCTGCCGAGATGGGCGGGATCAAGCGCGGCGATACCGTCGTCGTGTTCGGAGCCGGCCCGGTCGGAATCATGGCGGCGCGTTGCGCCTGGCTGTTCGGCGCGGGCCGGGTGATCGTCATCGACCACCTCGACTACCGGCTGGAGTTCGCCAGGACCTACGCGCCCGCCGAAGTCTACAACTTCCGCGAACTGAACGATGTCGTCGTCTTCATGAAGACGACGACATCGTTCAGTTCGCGGAAGTTGTAGACTTCGGCGGGCGCGTAGGTC
>DASYWC010000035.1:0-30371 GCA_035936615.1 Allosphingosinicella sp.
GACCTGCGGGGTCCACAGCCAGGGCGGTGGGCGGTGCTTGGCGGTGACCACCCAGTCGGGATGGCAGAAATAGCTTACCCTGTCGGCCGTCAGCTTGGCCTTGTCCCTGCGAAAGAGGCGCTCGACGCCCGAGGCGGCCCGCATGACCAGCTTGGGGGTGGACAGCGTGCTCGCTCGCCGGCCGAAGGTCCGCCCGAGCGTCCGGGCGAAGTGGCGGTGCTCCCAGCCCTTGTCGCGGCCGTCGTCGGGCTCGTAAATCTCCGGCACCGACTCCGGCTCGTCGACCACCGCCAGGATGAGGCGGCCAAGGTCCGCCACGTGGATCACCGAGAAGTGGCCCTTGGGCGGAAGTGCGACGAAACCGCGCTTGGCCATCTTGAACAGCTCCAGAGTCTCGCGATCGCCGGGGCCGTAGACCGCCGGCGGCCGGATGATCGTCCACTCCAATCCGGACGCGGCGACGAGCCGCTCCGACTTGGCCTTGGACCAGCCGTAGTTGGACAGCTCCGGCTCCCGGGCTGCCAGCGAGGAGATGTGGACGAAGCGCCTGATACCGGCCTTGCGGGCGGTGTCGATCATGTTTGCGGTGCCGCCGACATTGACCGCTTCGAAGGTCGCCCTGCTGCCGGTGATGAGGCCGGCGATGTGGATCACCGCGTCGGCGCCGTCGCACAGCTGCGCGAGGCTCTCCGGATTGTCGAGCGCCCCCTCGACCCAGGTAATGCCGTTCCCCGCCTCCCTGGCGGTCCGGGTGAGCGCGCGCACCTCGAAGCCCGAGGCGACCGCCATGCGCAGCAGGTGCTGTCCGACGAACCCGGTTCCCCCGGTTACCGCAAGCGTCCGGCTCTTGCGCTCCGCGCTCATAGCGGCGACCACTCGCCTTCGTGCTCCTCGGCTTCCGCCGCCTGCTCACCCAGATGGTTCAGCATCGCATCGAGCACGGCTTCCGAGCCTTCCCCGGTGGCGCCGGAGAGGCGGAACGGACGCTGTCCGCACTCCGCCTCGAGCTCGTCGGCGAGGGCGTCCAGAAGCTCGTCGTCCAGGGTATCAGCCTTGTTCAGAGCGACGATCTCCGGCTTGTCCTCCAGACCCGCTCCGTAGTTGTCGAGCTCGTCCCGAACGACCCTATAGGCTTCAGCGACGTCCTCATTGTTCGCGTCGACCAGGTGAAGGAGCACCCGGCAGCGCTCGATGTGGCCGAGGAACCGGTCGCCGATGCCTGCCCCTTCCGCGGCTCCCTCGATGAGGCCGGGAATGTCCGCCATCACGAACTCGCGCTGCCGGTGCCGGACCACGCCCAGTTGCGGATGGATGGTGGTGAAGGGATAGGCTCCGACCTTCGCCTTGGCGTTGGTGACGGCGTTGATGAAGGTGGACTTGCCCGCATTGGGAAGCCCCACCAGGCCCACGTCGGCCAGAAGCTTCAGCCGAAGCCAGACCCACATCTCCTCGCCGGGCCAGCCGGTGCCGTGCTGGCGCGGGGCGCGGTTGGTCGCGCTCTTGTAGCTTGCATTACCTCGGCCTCCGTCGCCTCCGCGGAGGAAGACCTGGCGCTGGCCGACCTCGGTGAAGTCGGCGAGCACATGCTCCTTGTCCTCCGAGAGGACCTGCGTCCCGACCGGCACCTTGATGATGAGGTCGTTGCCGCCGGCGCCGGTCCGGTTCTGGCCCGCTCCGCCCTTGCCTCGGGGCGCCTTGAAGTGCTGGGTGTAGCGGAAGTCGATCAGCGTATTGAGGCCGGGCACTGCTTCGAACACGATGTCGCCGCCCTTGCCTCCGTCGCCGCCGTCGGGGCCGCCATACTCGATATATTTCTCGCGGCGAAAGCCGACCGCGCCCGGCCCGCCGGCGCCGGACTGGATGAATATCTTAGCCTGGTCGAGAAAATGCATTGCGGGCGTCTAGGCCTGTCCCTGGTCGTTCGCCACCCCAGCTGAAGCAATCAACTGCTGCCGCGCGAGTTCCCTCGCTCGCCCGGGCGGCAGCCCCAGCGCCTGCGACATGGCGCCGCCGAGCAGCGAATCGCCGAGCGCGGTCAGGACCAGGGACAGGGTGATGTCGTGCACCGGCCGGTCGCCCATGCCTTGGCCGAGCTGGTGAACAAGGCGGTGGATCGCGTCGAGCACAGGATCGAGCGCGTCTCGGTTGCCGGAGAGGATCATCCACGCCGCGAGCGCTCCCGCACCCTCGCGGCCGAACGCGTCGAAGGTACGGTCCACGATCTCAAGCGGGTCCCCCTCGCCCTGCCTGGTCCTCAGCACCGCTTCGGCGATTCCGGCCGTCACCCGCTCGGCGATGTATTTCGCGAGCTCCGACTGGAGCCCCGCCGCCGTGCCGAAATGGTGGAGGAGGTTGGCGTGACTCTTGGAGACGCGGGCCGCCACCGCTTTCAGGGTGACCGCCTGCGGCCCTTCCTCGATCAGAAGCCGGCGGGCCGCCTCAAGGGCGGCAGCCCGGCTCTCCTCGGAGGTCAGGCGCTCCCGACCTATTGACATAGATGTAAGTAGTAGCCATTCATCACCCAGGAGATAGAGCATGGCGCGCGAAACGACACCCCCGGACCTGACGATCACTCCACGCGACCGCCGCTTCGGGCGCGAGAGCCGCACCGACCGCTGGTGGATGGGCGGAGACCCGGTGGGAACCGCGCTCTACAATGCGCTCTCCGCAACCTTTCCGAAAGGCGAGACCTTCTTCGTCGAAAGCGTCCGCCACTTCCGCGAGGGCGCTAATCCTAAGCTGGCCGCCGAGATCAAGGCCTTCGTAACCCAGGAGGTGATGCACAGCCGCGAGCACGTAGCCTTCAACAAGCGCGCACATGAGGCCGGATACGACCTCGCGCCGCTGGAAAGGCAGGTGGACGTCCGGCTCGAACTGGTGCGCTCCAAGCCGCCGATCGCAAGCCTCGCCGCGACCATGGCGCTTGAGCATTTCACCGCCATCCTCGCCCACGAGCTGCTCAAGGACCCGCGCCACCTCGCCAAAGCCGATCCTGAATCGGCAGCCTTGTGGCGCTGGCACGCGATCGAGGAGATCGAGCACAAGGGCGTCGCATACGACACCTGGCTTCACGCCACCCGCGAGTGGCCGCGCTTCAAGCGCTGGAAGGTCAAGGCGAAGGTGATGCTTCTCGTCACGCGCAACTTCCTGGTCGACCGCACCGCGGGCTCGCTGGAGCTCCTTCGGCAGGACGGGATTACCGGGCCAAGGGCCTGGGCGCGGCTGTTCTGGTATGCGTTCGGGCGGCCGGGGATGATGCGCAAGGTGCTGGGAGCCTGGGCGAGCTTCTTCATGCCGGGCTTCCATCCATGGAATCACGACGACCGCCCGCTGATCCAGGCGGAAGAGAAGAGGCTCTCAGCTCAAGCTGCCTAGGCGGCCAGGCAGAACGCCTTCTCAAAAGACATGGCTGCGTCGGCTACGTCCTCTTCCGCCGCGACCTCGGATCCGGAGAGGTCGAACTCGAAGAGCTTGCGCGAAACCATGGCTCTCCGGCCGGCGCTGTAGCGCTTCGCATATTGGCCGGTGGGTTTGAACCCGACCTTCTCCAGGACTCGCCCGGAAGCGGGATTGTCTGTGACGTGCGCTGCAACCAGCTTGTCCAGGCGCAGAGTGTCGCGAGCTATGCGGATGACCGCCTCCGCAGCCTCTGTCGCATAGCCCAAGCCCCAAAACGGGCGCGCGATCCAGTAGCCGAGCTCAACCGGGCCGCCGGGGTCCCGGCCGAGGCCCGCCCCGCCGACCAGCTGCGGCGCTCCGCGGGTGCGGCGGAACAGGAGGAAACTTGGGGTGTCCGCCGGGCGCTCGATCGCCAAAAAAGCTTCGGCATCCGCCATGCTGTAAGGCCAAGGCGCTGTGGCCAGATTGCGCACGATCCCTTCCTCGGCAATGGCGGCGTACAGGGCAGGAGCGTCTTCCCTCCAGCCGGGTCTCAACAATAATCTGTCCGTTCTGGCGAACATGCCCGTCTTCCTCTCTTCCGTTCGAGCCGGCCTTGCCCGTTGTGGGTGGCGGTCCGGCGGCGCTGATCCGAGGGAGACAAGAAAAAAGGGAGAAGGGGGTGCCCCTCTCCCTCGAAACGGTTCTCATCTAAGAACCTGGGGCCGCCCCTTTGAAGGACGACCCGTTATCGATCGTCCTTTATTCCACCGCCTCTTTGGCAGCCATGTCGACGCACACGAATTTGCGGCCGAGCTTGCCGTCGCGGAACGAGACTCGCCCATCGGCAAGCGCGAAGAGGGTATGGTCCTTGCCCATTCCGACGTTCGCGCCCGGATAATATTTGGTTCCGCGCTGGCGCACGATGATGTTGCCGCCGACGACGGTCTCGCCGCCGAACTTCTTCACGCCAAGGCGGCGCCCTGCGCTGTCGCGGCCGTTGCGGGATGAACCGCCTGCTTTCTTATGTGCCATCTTAGGTCTCTACTTCTTGTCTTTACGCGTTTTTATCAGCGGCAGGCTTCTTTGTCGAAGCCTTCTTCTTGGTCGCGACCGGAGCATCGACCATTTCGCTTTCGGCTCCGTCATTCTTGAGCGGGGCCTGCGGCGTCGGGGCGTCCTCTTCGGGAGCATCCGCTTTCTTCGCGCTCGGCTTCCTGGCGGGAGCGGGGGCGGCAGCTTCGGGAGCGGGCGCTGGAGCGGCCGGGGCCTCGGCTCCAGCGGCTTCAGCCGGAGCAGCTTCCTTCTTCGCCTTCCTGGGCGTCTCTTGCGCCTTCTGGTCGCCGATCGCGGTGATCCGGAGGATCGTCAGCTGCTGCCGGTGGCCGTTCTTGCGGCGGTAGTTGTGGCGGCGCCGCTTCTTGAAGACGATCACCTTGTCGCCCTTCGCCTGAGCGATGATCTCGGCGGAGACGGTGATGCCGTCGGTGGAGCGGAGGTCCGAACCTTCGCCCGCGAGCAGCACGTCGCCCAACGTCACCGTCTCGCCGGCGTCACCTGCCAGCTTCTCGACGACGATCTTGTCTCCTGCGGCAACGCGATATTGCTTGCCGCCCGTGCGCACGACTGCGAACATGGCTTTTTTCCAAACATCTTCTAGCTTTGGCCGCATCGGACATGGCCGCTAGACCACAGGCTCCGCGCGGGAAGAGGGGCTGCTACTGAACCAGGGCTGGGCTGTCAACGCAAAAGCCCGACCAAGCGCCGCGGCGGCCTAGTGCTTGTGCTCGCGGCGCAGCGTGTAGCGGCCATCCTCGAACGCGCTGAAGATGCCCGAAATGGCAGGATGGTCGATCGGCTCGTCGCTGTCGTCGGGCACCAGGTTCTGCTGGCTCACGTAAGCGACATAGCTGCTCTCCGAATTTTCGGCCAGGAGGTGGTAGAAGGGCTGGTCCTTGCGCGGCCGGATTTCTTCCGGGATCGCCTGGTACCATTCCTCGGTGTTGGCGAAGACCGGGTCCACGTCAAAGACGATGCCGCGGAACTCGAACAGGCGGTGCCGCACCACCTCGCCGATCGAGAAATGCGCGTGAGCGATGGGCGGCGCCGCGATTGCGCCTGTGGGGAGGAGGGTGTCGTCTCTTGGCATCTTGTCCATCATGTAAGGCGTAACGCTCGGCCTGCAAGGAAGGCCCCAGCGCGTCCACCGGGCAAGTTTCAGCACGGCGCCCTTCGGCACGCTCAGGACATGCCCTTCGGCAAGCTCAGGACATGCCCTTCGGCAAGCTCAGGACACGCTTGGCAACCCTCCACGCTTGGGCTAGAGCCCGCCCCGCTGTCGACCGGCCCCTGCGAGGGCCGCCCTTGCCGGAGAGGTGCCAGAGTGGTCGATTGGGACGGTCTCGAAAACCGTTGTGCCCTCACGGGTACCGTGGGTTCGAATCCCACCCTCTCCGCCATTTCCCGTTGATTTTACGCGATAATCTCGTAGAGTTTCGCGTTGTTCCCAAAATAGTTCCCCGATAGCGCGGCCGCTTGAGCATAGTTCGCTCAATGTCTGCTTTGGGTGGAAAGCGGACATTGCGATAAGGCGTCGTTCGCCCGATAGAGAACTCCATGTGGCGCGCTTTCGTGATCGTACTTGCCGCAGCCGCGCTGGGAAGCTTGGCCGGAACGGCAGGCCTAAGCCTGACCATGAGCGAGGGCAGCGATCCAGACCTCGTACGGGAGTTTTTCGGCTTCGTGGCCGGGACGATGATCTTCACCGTCCCCGGTGCAATCATGCTCAGTGGTTTACAGGCGATCCTAGCAGAAAAGGGCTATTCCCCAGCGCGAGTGGATGCTGCTGTTATAGTTTTAGGAGCAATAGTCGGCGGTATCATTTTGCTCCTTATCAGTCGGCATTTCGCCTTCGGAGCGATAGGAGCTTTCTACGGCTTCAGCACCGCCCTCGCGTTCGTACTTTTGGGGCGCGTCCTGGCAGTGTCTCGTCTATCAGCCGGATCAAGAAATACTTGTGGGGGTTTTCAGGTCCGCTGGGTCTCCCTGGCGAGCCTGTCGGTGAGTAGAGCGCAGAGGCGCCGTAGCTCTCCTTCGTCCGCGTCGGAGTCCACCGCTTCTTCCAGCGCCTGCGCGTCCAGCCCGATGTCCGGAAATCCGAATACTGCGGCGCTTCCGGAAAGCCCGTGTGCCAGACGCCTCAACTCGGCGCGGTCGTCAAGCGTCGCCGCAGCGACCAATTTGGCACGATCGCTTTCGGCACGTGCAAGGAACCGCTCGCGCAGCTGCGCCATCTTGTCCTCGAAGCCGGTCATCCGGGGAGATAGCCGCGCACGGTCGACGCCAGGCTCATCGGGTCGAACGGCTTGCCGATCACGCCCTTGGCGCCGAGCGACTTGAAGCCCTCCACCTCCTGAGCCTGGGTCCGGGCGGTGATGAACACGACCGGTATCGCAGCCGTATCGGGCTGCTCCCTGAGGCGAGCGAAGGTGGTCGGCCCGTCCATCACCGGCATCATCACGTCCAGGAGGATGAGGTCGGGCTTCCACTCGGACGCAAGCGGCAGGGCCTCGACGCCGGAAGCCGCCGTCCGGACCTCGAACTCCGGGTCGAGCTCGAGCGACATGGCGGCCACCTCCCGGATATCGGGCTCGTCGTCGACGTAAAGGATGCGTGTGGTCATGGGTCTTCCCTGCTTGAGGCTTGGTCAGGATCGGCGAGCACCGCCTCCACGGCCGCGACTAGGTCGCCGAGGCTGGCCTTGGACTTTGTAAGCATCGCCTCCACCCGCCTCGCAAGCGCTGGATCGTCATCCTGCGCCGAAAAGATGACCACGGGTATGGGAGTGCCGTCTTCCCGCCTCATCTCAGGCAGAAGCTCAAGGCCCGAGCCTCCGGGAAGCGCGAGGTCCAGGATGACGAGATCGCAACGAGAGCGCCTCAGGGCCGCTCGGGCGGCGTCGAGGTCGGCCGCGAATTCGAGGTCGGCGCGGCCGTCGAAGGCGCTGCTCACCACTCGGCAGACATCCGGGTCGTCCTCGATATGAAGAATGCAGGGGTGGTCCGCTCGGGCGACCGCTTCCTCTATCCCCTCCACCAGCTTGGCAACCGAGGCGGGCTTGTGGATCCAGTCCACTACTGCAAGCGCCTGCGAGACGTCGCCGCAGCCATGCGAGGCTGCGATCAGGATCGGCGTGGACGCGTAGCGGGGATCCGAGCGCAGATGGCCGATCAGGCTGATCGCCTCTTCGCCCGGCAGCGACAGATCGAGAAGGACCGCGGCGTAACCCGCTTCCGCAGTCAGTCTCCGAACGTCCTGGCTGCTCGCCGCGACATCGCTTTCGAAACCGCCATCGAGCAAGGATCTCTTGATCTCTCCGGCCGCAGCAGCATCCTCCTGGCAGATAAGGATCCTGTCCCGGCTTTGGGCAGGCGGGTCGGCCGGCGTGGCGGGCGCTGCCGGAAGATCCACGTGGAAGGTCGTGCCTTGGCTCTCCTCGGTGTCGAAGCTCACCGAGCCGCCGAGCCCAAGGACGATCTGTCTGACGATGCTGAGGCCGAGGCCCGTGCCGCCCTTTTCGCGGGTGTCCGAAGCATCCGCCTGAGCGAATTTGGAGAATATCCTGGTCTTGAAGTCATCGGAGATTCCCGGCCCTTTGTCGGCCACGCTGATTCGGTGCGTCCGCGTTCCCGGCTCGATCGTGATGACGACCTCCTCGCCCTTCGGAGAGAACTTGGCGGCGTTGGAAATCAGGTTCGTCAGCACCTGCACAAGGCGGTCGGGGTCGGCAAGAACCGTAGCTCCCTCATCCTTCGCGTCGAGTCGCAGGCTCACTCCGTATTCATTGGCGTAGGCGGCGTTTGCCTGGATGACCTGCTCGGCCAGCGGGAAGAGCGGCACCGGCTGAATATCGAAGTCCATCTTTCCGGATTCGATCTTCTCGATATCGAGGATGTCGTTGATCAGGCGCACCAGCCGCTCGCTGTTGGAATGCGCGATCTTGATCAGCGCCGCTGCCCGCTGCGGCAGTTCGCCGGCGGCACCGCCCGCCAAAAGGCCGAACGAACCGGCGATCGAGGTCAGGGGAGTGCGCAATTCGTGGCTGACCGTCGAGACGAACTCGGTCTTCATCATCTCCACTCGCTTGCGCTCGGTAACGTCGCGCACGATGGCGAGGAAATGCATGCCGTCGGCAAGAGGCACCGGGCTCGTGCCGACATCCACGGCGAAGGTGCTGCCATCACTCCGCAAGGCGCCGAACTCTTGCACCCTGCTCGCCTTTCCGGCCGGATTGCGGGCAAGCCGGGCTAGGAAGCTCTCCAGGTCCCTCTGCTCGGGCGGATCCTGGAAAAGCTCGCAAATGTGGCGGCCGACGAGATCCTCCTCCTCATATCCGTACATTCGCGCCGCCGCCGGATTGAGGCTCTCGATGATGCCCTTCGGATCGTGCGTGATCATGCCGTCGGTGGCCGCATCGAAAATGGCTTGCTGGCGGGCGGTGAGGTCGCGAAGCTCGTCCGCTGCCGCGCGGGTCGCGGCCATGCTTCGGCTGATGACCCATCCGGCACCCGCGAGCAGCAGCAGAAGCAAGGCTTCCAGAGCGAAGGTCAACAGCTGGATTTCGCTTCTCGAAGCGTCGGCCCGCGCTGTCGCCGCCCTCAGATTCTGCCGCTCGATCGAATCCAGGCCGGCCACCACAGCCCTGATCTGGTCCATGATTGCCTTGCCCTGGCCCTGTGCGATGAGCCTGGCGGCGTCGTCCGAGCGTCCCTGCTGCCTCAGGCGGATTACTTGCTCCGAAAAAGCGACCTTCTTCCTCGTCAGGTCCTCGAGCTGCTCGAAACTGGAGTCGCTTTCTAACTCCATCCTTTGCCGCAGCCCGCCCAGCGCAGGTTCGAGCTTCGGCTTGGCCTGCTCGTAGGGCTCAAGGAAGCTGCTGTTCCCGGTCAGGATGAAGCCGCGCTGCCCCGTCTCGATGTCCTGGTGAAGCGAAAGGATGCTCCGAATCTGGGCTCTGGCCTCGAAGGAGGCGTCCACGCGTCGGCTAAGCGCATCCGCCTGATCGAACTGCCGGGCCTGGAGTAGGGCCAGCAGGATAAGGATCAGCGGAATCGTCAGCAGCCCGAGCAGCCGCAGGAGAGGCCAGCGACTGATGCGATTCTTTCCGCTCGATTGTGCAGCCACCGGCATCCCGATGCTGATAAACGTGCAGAGGCAAGGCGCAAGGGTCAGCAGGTTCGACTTAGTGTCTGTTCTGCGTCTCGGTACAGGTAGGCCGTGCGGCCGCTCCCCGCCTATTGGGGCCGGTCGCCGCTCCCGCCTTCCACCGATGTCCTGCCCGCAGTGTCACCCACTGGGCTGCCGTCGGGGTAAGCCCCGGGGCCAGCCTCGGTCGTGAGCGGCTCGGCGGCCATGGACGGAGTCTCTGCCGTGGGCTTGCGGCCGCGACGCCCCGGCATTGGACCTGTCGTGCGCTTCTTCTTCGCGAGCTCGCCCGCTACTCCTGCGGCGACCAGCGGATCCGCCTCGTCGGTTACTGGAGCCGACGAGCGTGTGCCCTTGCGCGTGCCCCGTGAACTGCGCTTCCTCGTGGCAGAGGCCGACTCGGAAGACATGGAAGCATCCTGGTTCTCCTCCGGCGGCTGTGTGTCCTTGTCGCCTCCGCGCTTGTTGAAGAGCAGAGCGCCTGCCGCAGAAACGAGGGTGGCCGCCATCACCTTATGAACTGCAGGAGAGTTGAACAACGCGCCCAGGCGTGAGCCTGCCGACTGCTTGTTCCTGTCCTGTCCTGAAGACTCATCGCGCTTCGGCCCCTCTGCGTGACGAGCAGTGCCGCCAGCCCCGGCACTCCTCCCGCTCCTGACGGTGGCTCCGATGGAAGCCTCGTTCTGAGCGTCCTTCTTCCGCCGTTGCTTGGATCCCTTTTTGGGTCCTGGTGTCCTGGCCACTTTCTCGCCTCCAGTGTCGCAAGCTGCAGAGACGGCCGGACCGGCGAACGGTTCCGTGCCACGAGAGCATCGAAGCCGCGGCTGTGAGCGCTGGCTCCTAATGAGGGCCGCGGACCGCGCGCGGTTTTTTTCGCAAGAACGATCAAGGTCTCCACGGCCCGGTACGCATACAGGGTGCTACACTTGTCGAGGGAAAGTGTTTGACAAAGTGATGTAGTTATCTAATACAGTACGCCGGATGGCGATGCGTAGATTGGGGGTTTTCCAATGTTCAACGGAATTGTGGCACATTCATCCTTTTTCCGTCAGGCGCGGACGAAGGCCGCAACGCTGCTCGGGGGCGCGGCGATCGCCGCCCTCGCCCTGCCGTCTGCGGCGTTAGCCCAGGACTCCGAAAAGGAGACGGGGGACGCTCCCGCGCCTGTCGCGGCGCCAGTCAACGGAAAGCAGGTCTACACTCCGGCGGATTTCGCACGGTTCGCGCCCAAGACCGCGCTGGACATGCTCAACCAGGTTCCGGGCTTTTCCATCCGCGGGGAGAACGTGGAGCGGGGCCTGGGGCAGGCGTCGGGAAACATCCTCCTCAATGGCGAACGCATATCCGGCAAATCCACGTCCCCCATCACGGCGCTGCAGGCCATTCCCGCGAAGAACGTGGTGCGGATCGAGATCGTCGATGCCGCCCAGGTCGACGTGCCGGGACTCACCGGTCAGGTGGCGAACGTCATCTACAAGGCGTCGAGCAAGCTTTCGGGCCAATTCAGCTATCAGCCCGAACTCCGGGCACATTTTGCAGATCCATTGTTCACCCGCGGCGACGTGTCGGTGAGCGGCACTCGAGGACCGGTTGAATATACTCTCAGCCTTCAGAACCAGGCGGGCAGGGGTGCCGCAGGCGGACCCACGGTCATCGCGGCTGGAGCCGGCCAGCCGATCGAGTTCCGCGATGATGTCTTCAGGGCCAACTTCGATCAGCCGACGGCGTCGGGCCAGTTTAAGATCGACGGCCCAGGGTCCTCGCTCGGCAACCTCAATCTTCTTTATCGGCGGGTTTACTTCCGTTTCCAGGAGGACAGCGAGCGGGACCGGGTGACCGGGCCGGACCAGTTCCGTCTTCTGACCCAGCGGGAAAACGGCTACAATTATGAGATCGGCGGAGACTACGAGTTAGCCCTGCTGGGGGGGCGCCTGAAGCTGATCGGCCTCAACCGCTACTCCAACAATCCTTTCGTTCAGACGGCGCGCACCAGCTTCGCGAACGACGCCCCGGATACGGGTAACCGCTTCGCCCAGAACGGGGTGACCAAAGAGCTCATTGGCCGCGGCGAATATCGTTGGAAGATGGGCAGGACCGATTTCCAGCTCTCCGGAGAAGCTGCTTTCAACAGCCTCGACAACGTCTCCAAACTCTTCATCCTCGACCCCTTAGGGGAGTTCGTGGAGCTCCCCTTCCCCGCAGGCACTGGCCGGGTCAGCGAGGACCGGTACGAGAGCCTGATCACCGTGGCACGTCCCTTGTCGGAGTCGATAACCGCGCAGCTCGTGGCCGGGGGCGAGTATTCCACGCTCGTGCAAGAGGGCCCCGGAGGAAAATCGCGCAGCTTCTTCCGACCGAAGGGCTCGCTCTCCATAGCGGCAAAGTTGTCCCCGACGTTCAGCGCGAATTTCAAGGCCATCCGCCGCGTGGGGCAGCTGAATTTCGGCCAATTTCTTGCCCGTGTGTTCCTGGAAAACGAAAATCGCAACGCGGGCAACCCCGATCTCGTGCCCACCCAGCAGTGGCGCTTTGAGCTTGAGCTCGCAAAGGACCTTCGGGAATATGGCAGGACAAAGGTGACCTTGGTCGCCGCTCTCTTCGAGGATTATATCGACATCATCCCGATCGGCCTCACCGGAGAGTCCCCGGGCAACATCGACCGTGCGCAGGCCTACGCTGTTAACTCGGAGAGCACCTTCCAGCTCGACCCGTTGGGCATCAAAGGTGCGAAGATCAACCTGCGAGCCTTGATACAGTTCAGCAGTATCGCCGATCCCCTTACCGGCGAAAAGCGCGACCTCAGCAGCTTCGGGGACCGAATGGTCGACTTGGGCTATCGCCACGATATTCCCGAGACGGACTGGGCGTATGGAGCCAACGCGAACTATTCCCACGTAACCAAGTCCTTCCGGTTGAACGAGGTGGGGCGGCAGTTCGAGGGGCCGGTCTTCGCCGGCGTGTTCGTCGAAAACAAGGACGTGCTCGGCCTCACCGTGCGCGCGAGCGTCGGCAATCTGCTCAATGCCCGAAGCAGGCTGGACAGGACCGTCTTCCGCGGGCGACGGAACACTGCTCCAATCGATTTTATCGAGACCCGTAACCGCCTGATCGGCCCGATCTTCTCCCTGGCGATTCGCGGGACGTTCTGATTTTCCGGACGTGGGACCGGGTAGTCAGCCGGTCGCTCTCAGGATCGTGGCGGCGGTATCTTCCG
This sequence comes from Allosphingosinicella sp., assembly GCA_035936615.1. Taxonomy (GTDB): domain Bacteria; phylum Pseudomonadota; class Alphaproteobacteria; order Sphingomonadales; family Sphingomonadaceae; genus Allosphingosinicella. Next base: position 12,797 of record DASYWC010000035.1, read on the forward strand.
GCTGGTCCCACATCGGAAAGTGGCCGCTCTTGTCGAACCACACCAGCTGGGCTTCCGGAAAGGTTTTCATGGCGCGCCCGGCCTGCACCGGGAAGCAGAGGCGGTCATGGCGGCCCCAGCCGATCGTCACCCTGCCCGCTCTCGGAGCCGCTGGGCCTTTCTGCAGGGGGCCATATGCAAGGTCCTTGACGAGCGCGTCGAAGGTGGCAGTGCCGGCGAAGCTTGTGAGTTCGCTCTCGACAAGGTCCCCATCCAGCGCCCAGGGCCGCGCCGACAGCTGGGCGAGCAGAGCGGTCCGCGAAGCGACGTTGTGCGACAGCCTCGGCAGCATCCTGCGCAATCCGCGAAGCAGGAGAACCGAGGAGCGCAGCGTTGTGCTGAGATAGGCGCGCTCCCATCCAGCCCAGAAGCCGCCCGGGTCCAACGCAACCGAAGCGCCGCAGCGTCCCCGTCGAGCCATTTCCAGCACGAGTCGGGCTCCCATCGAGCTTCCGACCATGTCCGTGTCCGCAAGGCCCTCAGAGCATAGCCATTCCTCCAGGCTTCGGGCGAGGCCCGCGAAGGTGCCGCTGTCCGCTTGAGCGGGAGTCGTCCCATGCCCCGGAAGGTCGATGGCGATCAGCTCTCGCTCGCCCTGGAGGAGAGGGATGACGGGGCTCCAGGCGCGCCGGCTGCTGCCGAGGCCGTGAATCAGGAGGAGCGGCTTGCCTCTCCCCGTTCGGGTGTAGTTGATCTCCATCATCGCTCAACGCGCGAGGAGAAGCAGTGGTGCAGGCGCTAGAGCACGTCCCTGAACATGAACCAAAGCAGCGAAAACCAGGCGAGCAGCGCCGCCGTCCCGATCATCCATACGAATGCCCTGGATCTCTCTCCCGGTGCTGGGTCTTCCTCGGCCATGGGACCCTAGTGCGGGACTTGGCTTGCCTCGGCAACACCGCTTCAGCATTGATGGCCGCCTTGCCAGTGCAACCGCCGCCGAATTGATATAGCAGCTTTCCGCATGGAAGCGGCGAACACATTCATCGAGGCGCATCAGGCGGCGATCGGCCTGGTTATCCTGGCGCTCGTCTTCGCCGGTTTCCTGACCGAGAGGTTCCCCGCAGCGGTGGTTGCAATGGTTGGCGCAGGCGCTTTTCTGGTCTTGGGAATCCTCGACCAGGAGGGGCTGCTTCAGGCGCTGGCCAACCCCGCGCCCTACACCATTGCCGCGATGTTCGTGCTGTCGAGCGCGCTGCTTCGAACCGGCACGATCGACGCCATAGCCAGCAAGATCGTCGAGCGGGCCGGGAAGAGGCCGAGACTGGCCACTGCAGAGCTGTTGCTGGGCGCATTCGTCGCTTCGGCGTTCATGAACAACACGCCGGTCGTGCTGGTGATGATCCCGATCATGGCCCGGCTCGCCAACACGATCGGAATCAGTCCGCAGCGGCTGCTGATGCCGCTGTCCTTCGTCGCCATCCTCGGCGGCACGATGACTCTCATCGGCACTTCGACCAATCTGATCGCCGCGGCGGTGGCCGAGGATGAGGGCTTACGGCCCTTCGGCATGTTCGAAATGGCGCCCTACGGGCTGGTGGCAGCCGCCACGGGAGCGATCGTGATGCTGATCGCCTCGAGGTGGCTTCTGCCCAAGGGCAAGGAAGCGCGGCTTTACCGAAGCCCCGACACCACCATTTTCCTGACGGAGCTCCTGGTGCTGGAGAACAGCGACTTCGTCGGCCGGCGAGCAGGCGCAATCGCGCCCCTGAGGCGGAAGCAAACCAGCCTCAAGGCGATCGTCCGCGACGGCCGGATCATCCGCCACGACCTCGACTCCGTGGTTCTGCAAGAGGGGGACCGGATGATCGTCCGGACCGACCTGGTGGAGCTGATGTCGCTTCGAAGCTCCCGTCACCTCGAGGTGGGGATCGTAAGGGAGGAGGGAGCCCCTCCTCTTAGCGATACTGTGGTGGAGGCGACCGTGGCTCCGTCTCACCCAAGCGTCGGGCGCAGGCTGGCCGACATACCGTTCCTCGTCTCTCTGAGGGTGCGCATTCTGGGCCTTACGCGCCACTCCCGGATCCCGGGAGCCAGCCTTGCGGACGCTCGGATCCAGCCGGCGGACCGGCTTCTGGTCACCGGCTCCGAAGAAGCCATCCGGCAGATGTACGACAACCCCAACCTGCTGGGCGTCGGAGTCACTCAGGCGCGCGAGTTCCGAAGGGCGAAGGCGCCGATCGCAGTTCTGGGGTTGGCGGGCGTGGTTGCCCTGGCCGCCCTGGGCATACTTCCGATCCTCATCGCTGCCCTCCTTGGGGTGGCGGTGATCCTGGTTGCCCGCTGCATCGATGCGGAGGAAGCCTGGGGCTCGATCGACGGCAACGTGCTGGTGCTCATCTTCGCGATGCTGACCATCGGAGTGGCGCTGGAGCAGGCGGGAAGCGTGCTTCTCGTCGTGAACGCGCTGCGGCCGGTCCTCGAGGCGGTGCATCCTTCCGTACTTATCTTCGTGGTGTTCGGCATATGCGTGCTGATGACCGAACTGATCACCAACAACGCCGTCGCGGTGCTGATGACTCCGATATCGATCGCGGTCGCGCGCGACCTCGGGGTGGATCCGCGCCCGCTGGTGCTTGCAGTGATGTTCGCCGCGTCGGCGAGCTTCGCGACTCCGATCGGGTACCAGACGAACACCCTGGTCTATGCGGCCGGCAACTACCGGTTCCTGGATTTCGTGAAGTTCGGGCTGCCGCTGACTTTCACGGTCGGGCCGATGACGTGCCTTGCCATCCTGACCTTCTACCAGGCGTCGGGATCCTGATGGGCTGAGGGTCCCTCAGCAACCTCAGGAGGCGGAAGTTTCCTTCTTCAGCACCCGGCGAACGGCAGAAGCCAGTTCGTCGTCCTTGATTGGCTTCTGGACCACCGTGGCTTCAGGCAAGCGGTCCTGCAGCTCTTCGGCGTAGCCGGTGACGAAGATGACCGGGATCTCGCGCTTCGTGCAGATCGATTCGACGGCTCTCACCCCGTCGCCGGGGAGCAGCCGGACATCGGCGGTGATGAGATCGATCTTCTGGGCACTCGCGCCGAACACGGCCGCGTCTTCGGACCGGGCGAAGCTGAAGGTCTTGAAACCAAGGTTCTCCAGCATGTCCTGGAGGGACTGGGCGATGAGGTAATCGTCTTCGATAATGAACGCGTGCATTGTTCGCCTTGATGGGTTGCCTCGCCAAGCGGGTGGTAATTGAACGTCTGGCTCACCTCACCGTTGCATGGTTCTTCGCTAAGGGTGCTCCGCTCCGCCCGCGTCTGCCGCGCTGGGGAGGCAGTTCACCGGCTTCCACCCAGGGAAGCTCGTCGAAGTCGGGCCGGTACTTGCGCCAGCGATAAAGCTGCTCGCCGATTGTGAACGAAATGCTTCGGTCGCTGACGAAGGCAAGGTCACCGGCTCCATCGCCGCCGCCCCTCGTCCTGTACTCTCCTGTGCCGTCCACGCGCTTCTCCTTGTCCCTGCTGCACCTCGTGAAGGTGGCGATGAACCTGCGTGATCCGCACATCCAAGTTCCGGCCAAAGCGGCCTTCAGCGATGGAGCTCAACAAACATAACCTAGGTTTAGTTTCACCGCTCCAGCCCCCCGGTTCGTGCGGAGCGGCTAATCGGAGGGGGCTGTCACCGAACTGAAACAATCGTGTCACGAGCACGTCACGGGGCGGGCTTATAGCGGCTCCAACGAGACCTCTTTGGGGGAAACTTAGATGAAGAACAGACCACTCCTGAGGGCGCTGCTGAGTGGAACCGTCTTGCTGGCGGCCTCCCCGGCCCTCGCGCAGCAGACCGGGGACAGCACAGCCGAAGCATCGACCGAAAGCACGAGCGATGCCCCGCTCACCGCTGAGCAAGCCGCGGCCAAGGCGGCGCTCCTTGAAGCTCAGGTCCAGTCGCTGCAGCAGCAGATCGACGAACTCAAGAAAGCCGTCGCCACCGTCACGCCGTCCTGGAGAGGCGCTCCCCAGTTCGAGGACAAGGACAAGGACAAGGGCTGGTCCTTCAAGCCGCGGGGCCGGATCCAGTACGACGTGGGCTATATCGAGAACCCGGACGACGCAATCCAGACCCGCAACCTCGGCTTCAACACCCGAGCCCGCCGCATCCGCCTTGGAGTGGAAGGCACCATACCGGGCGGCTTCGCATATAAGGCCGAAGCGGATTTCGCCAATGCCTCGGTAAGCTTCGGCGACGTCATCCTCACCTATGCTCCCAAGGGCAAGTTGTGGAACTTCACCATCGGCAATCACGAGACCTTCGAGAGCCTGGAGCAGGTGACCAGTTCCCGCTTCATCAGCTTCCTCGAGCGGGCGCAGATGAACGACGCCTTCAACCACACCCGCCGGATCGGTGCCTCCTTCGGGATTTCCGACAAGGGGAACATCGCGCGCTTCAATGCGGGCCTGTTCGCCAACCATTCGATCGACAGCAGCTTCGACAATGACGGCTGGATATTCGGTGCTAGGGGCACCTACTCACCCCAGGCGCTGGGCGGCATGCTGCACCTCGGCGCCAACTTCAACTATCGCAACTACCAGGAAAATCTGCAGCAGGTGCGCTACCGCGCCCGGCCCTTCCTTCAGACGACGGACCAGCGTTTCGTCGACACCGGCGCCTTCGCCGCCGAAAGCGACATGACCTACGGAGTCGAACTCGGCGGTATCTTCGGGCCGCTCCATGTGGTCGGCGAAGCCCAGATGCTGAACACCAACGCCTTTTCGGCCGGCGATAGGCTTGAAGGCTTGGATGCGACCGGCACCACCACCGTGCCGTCGGAGAATCCCAACTTCTTCAGCTGGTATGCGGAGGCCGGCTATTTCCTCACCGGCGAGACCCGCGGCTACAAGAACGGGATGTGGGACCGGACCAAGGTGCTGAAGCCGTTCAGCAAGGGCGGCTGGGGCGCCCTGCAGCTTAACGCGCGCTACGACTTTCTCGACCTCGCGACGAAGGACCTGCGCAACGGGTTCAACAACAATTTCGGCACCGGCGGCTTCACCCCGTCTATCAATCTGGCGCGGGGCGGGACCCAGACTGGCTATCTTGGAAGCCTCATCTGGATCCCGGAGGACTATGTCCGCTTCATTCTTCAATACGCTCATACCGCGGTGAAGGGCGGGCCGTTCGCTGGCGTGGTCGATCCGGGATTGGGCGCCCCGCTCAACGAGCGCGACTATAATGTGAACAGCGTGGCGCTCCGCGCCCAGGTGGATTTCTGAACGGCCGGCGCTCCACGGATGTAATCAAAGTGTCACAAGACTGACGCATAGCAAAGTTCAGACTCGGGAGAAGAAGTGATGAGACACGCCGCGATCGCAGTCACCGTTACGGCAACGCTGCTTCTTGCCGGCTGCGGGCAGGAGAGCGGAAGCGGCGGCGGCTCGAGCGGCGCTCGCTCGCAGATCCGAATCGTCGGCTCCTCGACCGTCTATCCTTTCTCGAGCGCGGTCGCCGAGCAGTTCGTCCGCAACAATCCGGGCATGAAGGCGCCCATCATCGAATCGACCGGCACTGGCGCGGGTCTCAAGCTGTTCTGCGCCGGCGTCGGCACCCAGCATCCCGACATGGCCAACGCCTCGCGCCGGATCAAGAAATCCGAGTTCGAGGATTGCAGGAAGAACGGCGTCAACCAGATCATCGAGCTTCCGGTCGGGATCGACGGGCTTGCCCTGATCGAGGGCAAGAGCAAGCCGCAATTCTCCCTCACTCCGGCGGACGTCTACAAGGCGCTGGCAGCCACCCCGTTCGGTAAGCCAAATACGGCCAAGACCTGGAAGGACGTCAGTCCGGCGCTGCCAGCGGTCCCGATCCAGGTTTACGGCCCGCCGCCGACCTCCGGCACTCGCGACGCCTTTGCCGAGCTGATCATGGAGAAGGGCTGCGAAAGCGATCCGGCCATGAAGGCGCTGAAGGAATCGGACAAGGACAAGCACAAGGAAGTCTGCACCAAGGTGCGCGAGGACGGCGCCTACATCGAGGCGACCGAGAACGACAATCTCATGGTCCAGAAGGTCGCGGGCAATCCCGGCAGCATCGGCATCCTCGGCTACAGCTTCCTCGAAGAGAATGCGGACAAGGTGCGCGGGATTCCGCTGTCGGGCGTAAATCCGACTTCGCAAACCATCTCCAGCTTCGAATATCCTGGAGCGCGTCCCCTGTTCGTCTACGTCAAGGGCGAGCATCTCGCAGCGATCCCGGGGATTCGCGAATATATCGCCGAGTTCGCGAAGGGCTGGGGGCAGGGCGGCTACCTCACCCGCAGAGGCCTGATTGCTTCGCCGGCCGACCAGATGGCGACCGCGAACCAGACAGCCAAGGAACTGAAGCCGATGTCCGGCGACGAGTTGGAGTAGGGAACTTGACTGCGCCGGCTCCTCTGACAAGGGGAGCCGGCGCATGTTTTTCTGGTAAAGCACGGGCGCTGCCGCTGACATGTCCTCGTTGATGCTCCTGATCCTGATCGCGGGACTCGGCCTTGTCGGCTGGGTCTCCGCCCGGGCGCGCGCCGCGGCCTTCGCAGGTCCCGCGGCCATCAAGAGCGCAGGCGATGTCCGGCCGCACAGCCTCCCCAACTATCACGGCTGGTACGTCGCCTTGTGGGCGCTCATCCCAGCTCTGCTGTTCTTCTTCGCCTGGCAGGCGCTGTCGCCCGCGCTGGTAAGCGATTCGGTGCTGAGCAGCCCCGCTGCAGCCTCGCTCCCAATGGACCCCATGGGGAGGGAGGCCGTCCTCTCCGAAGCGCGCGGGCTTGCAAGCGGTCAGCTCGCCGGAGCCTTCAACCCGCTCGCCGAGCAGCTTGCCCCCGCCTACAAGAGCGCGTCCGCCTATTATTCGACGATCGGGGCGGTGCTGACGCTGCTGCTCGGCTTTGCGGGCGGCGCCTTCGCCTACACCCGCCTCCGCCCCGGCCTTCGCGCGCGCAACAAGGTCGAGCGGCTGGTGATGGCGACGCTTCTGATCGCGTCGCTGATCGCGATCCTGGCGACCCTCGGAATCGTGCTTTCGCTGCTGTTCGAGTCGCTTCGCTTCTTCTCCCGGGTCTCACCGGTCGAGTTCCTGTTCGGCCTCAACTGGAGCCCGCAGACGGCGATGCGGGCCGATCAGGCCGGCTCGTCCGGAGCCTTCGGCTCCATCCCGCTCTTCTGGGGCACCATCTTCATCGGCGCCATCATCGCCATGATCGTGGCGATTCCGCTCGGCCTCATGAGCGCCATCTACCTTACTCAATATGCCCACCCAAAAGCGCGTGCCTGGCTGAAGCCGATGCTTGAGGTGCTCGCCGGGATCCCGACCGTGGTGTACGGCTATTTCGCGGCGCTCACGGTCGCTCCGGCGGTACGCGATTTCGGACTTTCGCTTGGAATTCCGTCGTCGTCGGAATCCGCTCTCGCGGCCGGCCTGGTGATGGGGATCATGATCATTCCGTTCGTCTCCTCGATGGCCGACGACAGCCTCGCCGCGGTCCCGCAGTCGATGCGCGACGGCTCGCTCGCGATCGGAGCAACCACGTCCGAAACCATCCGAAAGGTGCTGGTCCCAGCAGCGCTCCCGGGTGTTGTGGGGGGCGTCCTGCTGGCAGTCAGCCGGGCCATCGGCGAGACGATGATTGTCGTCATGGCCGCCGGCCTGGCCGCCAACCTCACCGTCAATCCGTTCGCGAGCGTCACCACCGTAACTGCCCAGATCGTTCAGCTCCTCACCGGCGACCAGGAGTTCGACAGCGCCAAGACCCTGGCCGCCTTCGCGCTGGGACTGCTGCTGTTCGTCATCACCCTGATGCTCAACATGATCGCTCTTCGGGTGGTGAAGAAATACCGGGAAGCCTATGAGTAGCCGCGCGCAAACCAACTGGTCGAGCGAGGCGATGCAGGCCCGGATCCGCCGCCGCTACGGGGCGGAGCGGCGCTTCAAGGCCGTGGGCGTCGCCGCCGTCGCGATCAGCCTCGGATTCCTCGCTTTCCTGCTGGGCACGATGCTTTGGAACGGCCTTGGCGGCTTCATGGAGACTCGGGTGAAGGTCTCGATCGATTTTCCCGCCTCCGACCTGGTCCTCGATCCCCAAAGCCTGACCGGACCCGGAGCCGAAGCCGCTTTGGGGGCCGCCGACATCGAAGGCACCGTGGCCGCCGCGGCCGAAGCCAATTACGGCACGGGCGGCGCCAGCCTCATCTCCGACGCGAGCTGGCTCCGGGTCCGCGACGCCATCGCCGAGGATCCCTCGCTGCTGGAACGGAAGAGCGAATTCCACCTTCCCGCCTCCAGCGCTCTGGATACGGCGGCCAAGGGGGAGGGGGACCCGCAGTTCGAACGGCAATATTCCCGGCTTCAGCAATCGGGCGCGATCAGCCGCGGCTTCAACGCCAACTTCCTCACCGGCTCCGACGCGACAGATCCTTCGGCGGTCGGCATCTGGGGCGCCTTCAAGGGCTCGCTGCTGACGATGATCGTCACCCTTGCCCTGGCGTTCCCGATCGGTGTCCTCTCCGCGGTCTATCTGGAGGAATATGCGCCTCGAAACCGCTGGACCGAGATCATCGAGGTATCGATCAACAACCTGGCCGCGGTCCCGTCGATCATCTTCGGGCTCCTCGGCCTCGCGGTGTTCCTCAACTTCATGCACCTGCCGCGCTCCGCTCCCCTTGTGGGGGGACTGACCCTGGCGCTGATGACCATGCCGGTGATCGTCATCGCCGGGCGCAACGCCCTGAAGGCCGTGCCTCCCTCGGTCCGGGACGGAGCGCTGGCGGTCGGCGCCAGCCCGGTTCAGGTGGTGTTCCACCATGTCCTTCCGCTTGCGCTTCCCGGTATCCTCACAGGCACGATCATCGGGGCTGCCCGAGCACTGGGCGAGACGGCGCCGCTGCTGATGATCGGAATGCGCGCCTTCATGGCCTCGCCTCCTTCCGGCTTTACCGATCCCGCAACCGTCCTCCCGGTGCAGATCTTCCTCTGGTCGGACGAGGTCAGCCGCGGCTTCGTCGAGAAGACCTCGGCTGCGATTATCGTGCTTCTGGTATTCCTCCTCGCGATGAACGGCATTGCCATCTATTTACGCAACAAGTTCGAGCAACGCTGGTGAAACCGATGACCGCAGAGACGATCAACGACATGGCTGCCCACCAGCAGGCGGACCATAGCAGGGACGAGCGCCCCAAGATGTCCGCCCGCGACGTCAGCGTCTTCTACGGCGACAAGATGGCGATCGACAATGTGTCCATCGAGGTGGGGACGGAGAACGTCACCGCCTTCATCGGCCCGTCGGGCTGCGGCAAGTCCACCTTTCTGCGCACTCTGAACCGGATGAACGACACCATCCCGAGCGCTCGGGTCGAAGGGACGATCGAACTGGAGGGCCAAGACATCTACGCCCCCGGCATGGACGTGGTGCAGCTTCGCGCCCGGGTGGGAATGGTGTTCCAGAAGCCCAACCCATTCCCCAAGTCCATCTATGAGAACGTCGCCTACGGCCCGCGAATCCACGGCCTCGCGGCCGGCAAGAACGAGCTGGACGAGATCGTCGAAGGCTCCCTCCGCCGGGCCGGCCTTTGGGAGGAAGTCAAGGACCGGCTGGCCGACAGCGGAACCGCCCTATCGGGCGGGCAGCAGCAGCGCCTGTGCATCGCCCGTGCCATCGCAGTCGATCCCGAGGTGATCCTGATGGACGAGCCGGCCTCCGCGCTCGACCCGATCGCCACCGCGAAGATCGAGGAGCTGATTCACGAGCTTCGCGGCCGCTACGCGATCGTCATCGTCACCCACAACATGCAGCAGGCGGCGCGCGTGTCGCAGCGGACCGCCTTTTTCCACCTCGGGCACCTGATCGAATACGGCGACACTTCGCAGATCTTCACCAACCCGCGCGAGACCCGAACCCAGGATTACATCACCGGCCGGTACGGCTGAGGGGAACGAGAATGGCCAGCCACAGCGCACATACCGTCAAAGCCTTCGACCAGGACCTCGAACAGCTCAGGGCCTCGGTCGCCGAGATGGGCGGTCTTGCGGAGCACGCGATTCGCGAGGCGATCCGGGCGCTTACCCAGCGCGACCTGGAGGCAGCCCAGCGAGTGGTCCACGACGACCGAAAGATCGACCTGCTGGAGATGGAGCTGGAGCGCCAAGCCGTCCAGGTCATCGCGCTTCGGGCACCGATGGCTCACGATCTGCGCGAAGTCGTCGCCGCCTTGAAGATCGCCAGCATCGTCGAGCGGATCGGCGACTATGCCAAGAACATCGCCAAGCGGGTGCCGGTGATCGGCGAGCTGACCGGAAGCCAGCCGCTGTCGCTTCTGCCGGAGATGGCCCGAATCGCCGGGGAGATGGTCCACAACGTCTTGAACGCCTTTGCGACCCGAGATGCCGAGCTCGCCGTCAGCGTCTGCCAGCGGGACCAGGCGGTGGACGATTTCTACAACAGCATATTCCGGGCCCTCCTCACGTTCATGATGGAGGACCCGCACAACATCACCCCGGCCACGCACCTCCTTTTCATTGCCAAGAATATCGAGCGCATCGGCGATCACGCGACCAACGTTGCGGAGATGGTCTATTTCGCGGCCACCGGGCAGCAGATGGCGGACCGGCCGAAAGGCTCGGAGGTTCCCGGCACCCTCGATGGCTAAAGGCAGAATACTCCTCGTCGAGGACGACCGGTCGCTGGCGGAGCTTATTGAATTCAACATCCTCAAGGCGAACTTCGAGGTCGAGCACACGACAAACGGGGATGACGCCCTCCTTCGCTGCCAGGAGGATCCGCCCGACCTCATCCTGCTCGACTGGATGATCGAGGGCACGTCGGGGATCGAGGTGTGCCGAAGGCTCAGGCGCAAGCCCGAGAACGCCAGGATCCCGATCCTGATGCTGAGCGCCCGCGGCGAAGAGCCCGACAGGATCAGGGGCCTGGAGACGGGCGCGGACGATTACATAACCAAGCCCTTCTCGCCAAAGGAGCTGATCGCCCGAATCGAGGCCGTCCTGAGGCGCGTGCAGCCGGCGATCGTAAGCGAACAGCTCACCTTTCTCGACGTCACCATGGATCTTGCCGCCCACAAGGTGACTCGCGGCTCGCGAGTGGTCCACCTCGGCCCCACGGAATTCAGGCTGCTTCGCGAGTTCCTCGAAAGCCCGGGGAGGGTCCTGTCTCGCGATCGTCTCCTGAGCACCGTCTGGAGGCACGATCCCGACGTCGAGGCCCGCACCGTGGACGTCCAGATCCGGCGACTTCGGCAGGCGCTCAATGAAGGCGGCGAGCCCGACCTCATCCGAACCATCAGGGGCACCGGCTATGCTCTCGATGCTGGGGATGCTAGATAAGCGAAGCGCTCCAAAACTCGCCACTTCAGGCCGATCCGCCGTTACAGCTTGAACAGATGGAAGATTCAACGATCCTGCCGGCGCTACTGGAGGCACTCGGAGAGCCCGCGCTGGTGGTTGGGCGCGGCTCGGTTCGCTGCAGCAATGCTGCCGCGCGCGCCATTCTCGGCCAGCGGATCGACGGACAGGACCTTCGACTGGCCTTGAGGCATCCCGCGGCGGTCGAGAGGCTGCTTGCGAAGGGGAGCCACCAGAACCAGGAGGTGGAGCTCGTCGGCATCGGAGGGCCGGATCGCCGCTGGACGATGAGCGTGGCCCCTCTTCCGGGCGACAGGTTGCTGGTGCGGCTTCGCGACCGGAGCGAGGCTCATGCGGCCGAGCAGATGCGGGTCGATTTCGTCGCCAACGCCAGCCACGAGCTGCGAACGCCTCTCTCCGCCGTCATCGGTTACGCCGAAACCCTCAAGGAAAACCCGGAACTGGATCCCCAGACTCGCGCGCGTTTCACTGCAACGGTGCACGACGAGGCGCTGCGCATGAAGAGGCTGGTGGAGGACCTTATCTCGCTCTCCCGGATCGAGGGGGAAAGGTTCAGCACTCCGAGCGAGCCGCTCGCCATCCCCGCCCTGATCGAGCAGGTGATCGAAGGCTGCCGGGGCAGAGCGGAGGAGCTGGGCTGCCGCCTCCAGCTGGAAGTGGAGCCGGACCTTCCGCCCGCGCTCGGGGACCGGATCCAGATCCTCCAGCTCATCGAGAACCTGCTCAGCAACGCGCTGCGTTACGGTCGCCGGGGGAGCCCGGTCCGGGTCAGCCTCTGGCGCGAGCGTCAGATGGTCCACTTGGCCGTGTCCGACGAGGGCGAGGGCATTCCCGCCGAACATATCCCCCGCATCACCGAGCGTTTCTACCGAGTCGATCCCGGCCGGAGCCGCAAGCTGGGAGGCACCGGACTCGGAATGGCGATCGTGAAGCACATAGTCGAGCGTCACCGCGGACGCCTGACCATCGACAGCCAAGTGGGCAAGGGCACGACCTTTCACGTGCTACTGCCCGCCGCTGCTAAAGGCAGTCTCTAGCAGCCGGTGCGCCGCTCGTTTGGCAGGGGGTTCAGGTAGAGGCGCGACTGCTGAACGTCGATGATGGCGTGCTGCGCCTGCATGACGTCCTGCCCTATGATCCCATGGACGGGGCTTCCGACGATCGGATCCAGCGCCTTGACGACATGGGCGAGATCGAGCGCGAAGATGCCCGTAAGAGCGGTCCGGGTCGTAGCGATGGTGAGATCGTTCACCGCCACCCGGCTGACGGAGGTCGATCCTCCGGCGCCGATCGCCGTTCCCACGGGCCCTCCTCCTTCCTGGAGGCCGAAGCTCTGCGCATGGGGCTTGTGGATCACCGTCCGTCCCGCGCCGGTATCAACGACGAACGTCGCCGGCCGGCCGTTGAGGGAAACGTCCACCACGTGGTGACCGGTCGGGAGAGTCCGAAGCGGGATGGAGCTGTAGCCCAGAGCGCACAGAGCCTGAGCGACCGTCGCCGTAGCTGCCGGGGCTTTCTGGCTCTCAACCGGCGTGCAGGCGCCGAGATAAGCCGCCGAGGCCACCAGGGCCGCCAATCCGCACTTTCGGTACATACTCACCATTCCTCTTCGGCTTTCCCTCCCTTGTGAACACCTCACGGGGCAGATTTGCTCCGGGCCGAAAAAAGCGAACCTCATCAAGCGATTACAGCGCATCCGCATGTGATGCAGCGCCGTATCTAGGACAGGATCGGAGCTCGACTGACAATGACTGAACAGCCGCATCGTCTCTTAGCCGTAGCAAACTCTCCCCTCGCCTCGCTTGGGGCTCAACCGCAGTCTGCCGTTGAAGTGGTTCACAACGTTCGCTTCTCCGCGCTCGATGGGAGCCCCTGCCCGGGCGAGGCCAGGTTGAGGCTCTCCGGAGACAGGAAGACGCTGACGGTCTCGGTGGCGGACGGCGGCACCGTCGGCCCGGACGCCGTAGAAGTATGGCGGCTTACCCGCGCCGGCCACTGGAGCGCCAGGCAAGCCACGTCTCCAGGCCCAAGCGCGTTCGTCGTCGTCGTTCTGGACACGGCGTCTAAGCGCCGGCCAGGCCACGGCTTCCGGCTGGTCTTCGATCTCGCTCAGGCCGCGACCTTCTCCGGATCAATCGACGCGAGTTACCTCACAGCGCGCGGCATCAAGGTTGCCGATGCCGGACAGGCGGCGATCGGCGGTCTGTTCTCGGCTCCTTCGCCCGCTCCCAAGCGAGAAGAGAGGGTGCAGGCGCCGACGTCGCCGGCGCTTCAGCACCCGGAGTTGGCCCGGCTTGCCCCTGCTCCAGCGCCGCGTGCTCGAGCGGCCAGGCGCAGGAGGAAGCAACCCACAGGGCCGTTCGCTACCCGCAGGGATCTGACCGCCCGGGTCTGGGCGCTTCGGCGCCAGCAGGTGTTTCCCAATCTGGCGGCGATCGCCCGCGCCTGCGAAACCACTCCCGATGTGGTGAAGACCATCATCGAGGAACGGGAGGGCCTGGACACCTACCTCCAGCAGGGCTGCCTCATCGGATAAGAGCTAAAGCTGGAGCGGAAGGAACGCTTCAGGAGGTCTTCGGTTGAGGCTTCGTCAGCCGCGGCTCCACGAGCCGGCGGCGCTGTCGAAGTTTTCACAAGGAGAGACGATATGGCGCAGAGCAAGGGTTCTATTCCCGAAGGTGCGGGAGCAACGAGCAATTCAACCACCACCACCGGAACGTCCGGCTCCTACGATCAGGGCGGACACGACCGGAGCGCATACGGCCGGGCCAATTACGACCGCGACAACGACTACGACCGGCCGGTGCCGCACAACCGCTCGGTGGTGCTTTCCGAGCGTGAATCCGAAGGCCCGAATGCTGCGACCATCGTAGGCGCGGCCATCGCCGGCGCGATAGCGGGCGCCGCCATTCCGTTCATGCTTGGAAGGCGCGGTTCCTCCTCCTCGAGCCGCCGCCGCCACGAGGATGAAACCGTCGAGGAGACTGTCACCATCAACCGTCCGGCACGGGAACTGTACGACTTCTGGCGCGACTTCACGAACTTCCCCCAGTTCATGGACAATATCCGCTCGGTCGAGAAGCTGGACGACAAGAGATCCCATTGGGTCATCAAGGCTCCCGCCGGAACCAGCGTGGAATTCGACAGCCGGATCGTCGAGGACATTCCCGGGAAGCTGATCGCCTGGGAGTCGGAGGAGGGCGCGAGCGTCCCCAACCGCGGCCGCGTCCAGTTCATCGACGCCCCGGGAGGACGGACCACGGTTCGAACCTCGATCAGCTACGATCCGCCTGCCGGAGCGGCCGGCAAGGTGGTCGCCAAGCTGTTCCAGCGGGATCCTGCGACTCAGGCGCGCGAGGACCTCAGGAACTTCAAGGAACTGATGGAAGGCCGCGCCCAGTAGAAGCGGCCTGACAGCCGCCGATGTCGCGGACGTAAAGGAGTACCCAGTGACGCGCCGCCTTCAAGCTGTACGGGATCCGAAGCTTGAGGCGCGCGTCATCGAGCGGCTCGCTATGGTGTACGAGGACGGTCCTTCCGACGAGGAGGACCGTCCTCCGCATGTTCGGGCCGCCTCCGGCCTCAGCGTTTTCAGGGAATATCTGGCGGTCATCCAGGACGATGCGAACTGGCTCGCTCTGATCGACTCGGAGCAGCGCGTGCTCGCAGTGCCGCTCCCGCCGGGCCCGAGCGGGGCCAGGACCTTCAGCAGCGAGCGCGGCAATCAGGACGACAAATACGACCTTGAGGCATGCATCACCGTTCCGGGAAAGGGCGGGCTGGAGCTGATCGGCTTCTCGTCCGGTTCCCGAGCCGGCCGGGAGTGGATCCTGAGGGTCTGCGAGGATTCGGCTTCCCCGGACCCGAACGATCTCAAGGCGGAATTCATCGAGGCGAACCGGTTCTACGAGGCGCTGCGCTCCAACACCGACTTTTGCGGCTCGGGCCTCAACGTGGAAGGCGCGGTCGCTATCGACCAGGAGCGGATCATGCTCTTCCAGAGGGGCAATGCCGAGCCGTGCGGCGGGCTGGAGCCGGTGGATTCGACCGCGGAGATCTCATGGCCCGCCCTCGCAGCGCATCTGGCGGACCCGGAGGGCGTCGCTCCGCCGCCGCTGGAGAACGTCACCGCCTACGACCTTGGGTCCCTCGACGGGGTTCGCCTTACCTTTTCGGATGCCGAGCACCTGGGCGGCGGGCGGATCCTCTATTCCGCCTCGGCCGAGGACAGCGAGAGCGACCGGATCGCAGGCTCGGTGCTCGGCGTGATCGAGCCCCACGGGCGGGTCTGCTGGACCGAACTCACGGACCAGGACGGAACCGCGTTTCGGGGAAAGATCGAGGGGCTCACTCGCGACGTTCACGATTCCAGCAAGATGCACTTCGTGATTGACGATGACGACGCGGAGGTGCCTTCGGAGATATACGCCGCCATCCTCAGCGAGCGCTTCTTCAGCGCCGCCGCCGGCTGAATTTGACTGGCCGAGCCCGGGCGTGCGAAACCTGTGTCCGTGAACGACGCGCCCCCCAGCAAGGCTTCCGCTGACAGAAGCGCCCTCGCGGCGGCCCTCGTTAAGGTGGGGGAGGGGGATCGTTCCGCCTTCGCACAGGTTTATCAGCGCACCTCAGCGAAGCTTTTTGGCATCTGCCTGCGTATCTTGGGTAACAGGAACGAAGCCGAGGAAGCCTTGCAGGAAGCCTATATCAACGTCTGGCAAAAGGCCGAAGGCTTCGATGCGGCGCGTTCCAGTCCGATCACGTGGCTCGCCACGCTGGCCCGAAACAAGGCGATCGACCGGCTGCGCGCACGCGGCTCCCGTCCTTCCGAGCCGCTCGGCGCAGATGCGCTCGAAGTGCCCGATCCTTCCGCTCCCGCCGACGACCGTCTCGAGCAGGCGGAGGAGGGACGGGCACTCGCCCGCTGCATGTCGGAGCTTGAGGACAAGCAGGCGGGGGCAATCCGCCGCGCCTTTTTTGGGGGCGCGACCTATGCCGAACTGGCTACCCACGAGGGAGTGCCGCTCGGAACGATGAAAAGCTGGGTCCGCCGCGGCCTGCTGCGCCTCAAGGAGTGCCTGCAGCGATGAGCACGGCTCCCGAAAACGAACGCGACCTGCTTGCAGCCGAGCACGCGCTTGGCGTGCTCGACGATCCCCAGCGGGCCGAGGCGGATCGGCTTGCCGCTTCCGACGAGGGGTTCGCGCGCCTGGTCGACGAGTGGCACGCGCGCTTTGCTCCGCTGCTCGACGAGATCGCGCCCGTTACTCCGGACGCCGGCTTGTGGGACCGCATCAACGATGCCCTGGACGGCGAAGTGGGGCGCGAGAGCAACGTTCATAAGCTCGAGCGCCGGGTGACTGCCTGGCGCACCTATTCCGCGGCCATCTCGGCCGTCGCCGCGGCCCTGCTTCTGGCGGTGGCCCTCGACACCACGGGGCGAGCGCCCGCGCCGGCCCCGGAACAGCCGCAGCCCCAGCCCCAGCGCCAGCCGGTTCTGGTCGCCAACGTCGCCGCCGAAGACCGCTCCGCCGCTTTCGTCGTCTCCTACGATCCTTCAGACCGAACCATGCTGGTGAGCCCCGCCGTAGCCTCGCCGGCGCCGGGGCACGATCACGAGCTGTGGCTGATCCCTGCCTCCGGCACTCCGCTCTCGCTCGGCCTGGTAGCCTCCACCGATCCTCACCGGCTGCCGGTGCCGGAGTCCCTTCAAGGCACCTTCCGCCGCGACGCCACCATCGCGATCTCGGTCGAACCCGTGGGTGGATCACCTACCGGCCAGCCCACCGGCCCGGTGGTAGCGACAGGAAAACTCGTCGCCGTTTAAAGGCGAGGTGCATCCGCGGGCGCATCCCATCCGTAGCTTCCCTTGCAAACCGACTCGGTTGCTAAAGAAACAAGGGATTGAACGATGAACAAGAACCAACTCCGCGCAAGCGCGGCAGTGCTGGCTATGGGGCTTACGCTCACCGCCTGCACGACCATGGCCGACCCGATGATGTCCAACTCCGTCAACGCGCAAAGCACCGTGATGGTCGGCGGCGCTCCGATGTTTGCCAACCGAACGATCGTCCAGAACGCGATGAATTCGCGCGACCACACGACGCTGGTCGCCGCAGTGAAGGCCGCGGGCCTGGTCGACACCCTGTCCGGACCCGGTCCGTTCACCGTGTTCGCGCCCACCAACGCAGCTTTCGCCAG